>NZ_CP159819.1:0-344108 GCF_047724975.1 Candidatus Pelagibacter sp. Uisw_106 | reverse complement strand
AAACATGCTACAGAAATGAAAATAGATAAAAATATTATTAAAGAATTAACTGATTACTTAAATGAGTTCAATTTAACTGAGATTGAATACACAGATAAAGATACCAAAATCAAAGTATCAAAATCAAACCCAGCTAGCTCAAATCAAGCAGTAAGTGTTGCTGCCTCAACACCAGTCCTTGATGCAGCTAAATCTACTGTTATATCTGGGACTGAAGTTAAGTCTCCTATTATAGGTACAGCTTATCTTGCAGCAGAACCTGGAGCTAAGAAATTTGCAGAAGTTGGTAAAAAAATTAAAAAAGGTGAAACGGTTATGATAGTTGAGGCTATGAAAACTATGAATCATGTTCCCTCTACAGCCGATGGAATTATAAAAGAAATTTGTGTAAAAGATGGCCAACCTGTTGAGTATGGTCAAACTATTATCATTGTTGAATAATGTTTAAGAAAATTCTAATTGCAAACCGCGGGGAAATTGCAGTTCGAATTATTCGAGCATGCAAAGAATGGGGAATAGCGACTGTTGCTGTTCATTCAGATGTAGATAGAGATAGTATGCACGTTAGATTAGCTGATGAAAGTGTTTGCATTGGTTCACACCAACCAGCAAACAGTTACTTAAATATTCCAGCCTTGATGTCTGCAATAGAGTTAACAAAAGCTGAAGCTGTTCATCCTGGTTATGGTTTTTTATCTGAGAATGCAACTTTTGCTAAAGTCTTAGAAGAAAATAATATTAAATTCATTGGTGCTTCTTCAAAACTCATAGAAATGATGGGGGATAAAATTCAAGCAAAAAGAATTGCAAAACAACATGGGCTTCCAATAATTGAAGGTTCTGAGGGCGGTGTAACTGATATAAAACAAGCAAAAGATTTATGTAAAAAAATTGGTTTTCCTGTTTTAATTAAAGCTTCTGGAGGTGGAGGTGGAAAAGGAATGAAGATTGTTAACAAAGAAGAGGAATTTGAAACATTATTTTCAACAGCAAAATCTGAAGCACAAAAATACTTTGGAAACGATGAGGTTTATATAGAAAAGTTTTTTCAAAACCCAAGACATATAGAGGTTCAAATTTTGTCAGGGAAAAATAGAACTATTCATCTTCATGAAAGAGATTGCTCTGTGCAGAGAAGGCATCAAAAATTAATAGAAGAAACTCCTAGTCCAGTCTTAACTGATGAAATCAGAAAAGATCTTTTTGAAAGAACAGTAAATATGGTTAGTAAAATTGGCTATGAAGGTGCTGGAACAGTGGAATTTATATATGAGGATGGTAAATTTTATTTTCTTGAAATGAATACTCGTGTTCAAGTAGAGCACCCAGTAACTGAAATGGTAACAGGGATTGATATAATTAAAGAACAAATTTGGATAGCGTACACTGGCGAAACAGCTTTAAAACAAAGCGATATTAATCCTAGAGGACATGCAATAGAATGTAGAATTAATGCAGAAGATGCGAGTAAAAATTTCCAACCATCCCCAGGAACGATAGGTATGTGTCATCAGCCGTCAGGTTTTAGAACTAGAGTTGATGGTTCAATTTTCCAAGGTTATAAAGTTACTCCATATTACGATAGCATGATCTGTAAAGTAATAACTCAGGGAAGAAATAGAACTGAAGCAATACAAAGAATGAATCGATCTTTAGATGAATTTGTCATTGAAGGGATAACAACAACAATACCTCTTCATAAAATTCTACTGAACCATAAAAAATTCATTGAGTCAGACTTTAATGTTGGCTGGCTAGATAACGAAAAAGTAATCTAGTAACATCTTGTTAGCCAAATGTCATATACTGCGTGATCAAAAGGGTTTACAGCAGGACTGGATGAAAAAGTCCATCCATTAAAAATAAAAACTTCATTATTATCTTTATTAGTTACGTCTTGAACTTGAATGTAAGCTGTTATTTCTGGATTATCATCAAATTCAGAGTTTTTACATTTTAGACTTTTTATTAATAAACTTTTAAATCTAAGCTCCTCCCCTATATTTAATTTCAAAAGATCAGTTTTTGAACTCACCTTATCTAAAATCTTAATTTCAATAAATTTTCCCTCATCACTCTCATTAGCCACTAAGAGTGATGGTAAGCTTATTAAAAAAAAATAAATTAAAAAAAATAATAAACTAACTTTTCCAGGTTGTGTATTTTTTTTTGATTGGCTCATTGTTTTTATTTGGATGATAGGCATTCTCAGTGCCTGTTTGATTGGATTGATGCGGTTTTTGCCAGTCATACTTATTCAATTCATGATTATTTTCAATTTTATTATTAGTGAAATGCATCCAAGAGTACCATTCATTAGGGATTTTCGAAGCATCAATTTCATCATTGTAAATCACCCATCGTTTTCCAGATTTACTTTCGTAATATTTATTACCACTAGAATCTTTTCCAGCAAATTTTCCATAAAAAATAGTTTTTAATTTTGTTCCAAGTGTTTCTTGATTCCACCAAATGAAAATCTTTTTAAAAAGTGTCAACATATTATCTAGTTAATTCTTCAATCTTAAATTGTATAATTTAAATTAGACTAAAGTAAGGATTTGTATATAAATTAATTATCTTACGATTCAAAATTAAAAATTAATTAAAGGAAAAATGGCAAAATACTTAGTTGAAACTTATTACACTTGTAGCTTTAAAGTTAATCATTATTTAGATGATATTAATGAAACAGAATTAGCCAACCTTGAAAAGCGCGATGATGGAAAATTTGAAGTTTTGGATGTAAAACTTGATACAAGAAAAACAAAAAGTTTAGATCCAAATAATAAAGTAATTGAGCCTAAAAAATTAGATATTATAACTGAACAAAGTCAACCTAAAATTGTTTCAAAAGAAAATAATACCGCTTTTGTTAAACAAATTAACGAAGGTGTGGGTAAAAGATTTAGTATGCCTGATAGAAGAAAAGGTTATATCCAAAAAGCGACGATTGGTGACCATAAAGTTTATTTACATACTGGCGAATATGAAGATGGTAAAATTGGTGAAATTTTCATAGACACAAGTAAAGAAGGTGAGCTGGTAAAAGCTTTGATGAATAATTTTGCAATAGCAATATCACTTGGACTTCAATATGGTGTTCCTTTAGATGAGTTTATTAGCGCTTATGTTGATACTAAATTTGAACCATCTGGAAAAGTTCATGGCAATGACAGAATAATGAGTGCCTCTTCAATACTTGATTATATATTTAGAGAACTCGCTATTTCATATCAAAATAGAGAAGATCTAGCACACACTCCATCTATTGGTGGATCAGATAGATCTTTACCTGAAGAAGAAAATACTGAAGATCAAAATCAATTACTTAAAATTATAAAAGATGTCACTAGCAAAGGCTTTGTTAGAAATAATTACAAAAAAAATCTTGTTGATTTATCTGATGTTAAGATAAGCTTAAAAGGTAAAAAGTAATATTATTTTTTAAGTTTTAAAGCTAAACCAAGCTCTTTAAGCTGCTCTTCGTTAACATTTGATGGAGCATTCATCATTAAGTCTTGAGCATTTTGATTCATTGGGAACATTGTAACTTCTCTAATATTCTTTTCATTTGCTAATAGCATTACAATTCTATCGATACCAGGGGCTATACCACCATGAGGTGGAGCTCCATAACTTAAAGCATTAATCATTCCACTAAATTTTTCATCAACTTGTTCTTTTTGATATCCAGCAATCGAGAATAACTTATACATCAATTCAGGTACGTGATTTCTAATTGCGCCAGAAGATAATTCTATCCCATTACAAACAATATCGTATTGATAGGCTTTAATATTAAGTGGATTATCAAGATCAATGTCTTTTAAATCACCTTGAGGCATTGAAAATGGATTGTGACTAAATTCAATTTTATTAGTTACTTCATTTCTTTCAAACATTGGGTAGTCAACAATCCAACAAAACGCAAAAGTATTATCATCAATTAATTTTAAATCCTTAGCAATTTTATCTCTTGCTAGAGAGGTTATTTTTTCAACTTCATTTATTTTTCCACAAGCAAAAAATATACTATCCCCTATTTGAGCTCCAGTGATTTTCATAATTTCTTCTAAGGCTTCTTTAGAGAAAAATTTTCCTACTGGTCCTTTTGCTGAAAGATTTTCTTCTTTTTCAATTGTAAAATAAGCAAGACCTGATGCACCTTGTTCTTTGGCCCACTTGTCAATATTATCAAAAAAACTTCTAGGTTTATCTTTTGTATTTTTTGTAACTATACATCTTACTTTAGAGCCAGATTTTACAAGCTTTTTAAATATCTCAAATGTAACATCATCACGGGTAAAAATGTTTGATAAATCGAAAATAATTAATGGGTTTCTTAAATCTGGTTTATCCGATCCATACTTAAGCATAGATTCTTCATAAGGTATTCTTGGAAATTTTTCATAAATTAATTTTTTTGAAGAAAAATTCTTAAAAACATTGACTATTAATTTTTCAACAACTTGAAAAACGTCTTCTTGTTCAACAAAAGACATTTCTAAATCGAGCTGATAAAATTCACCTGGACTTCTATCTGCTCTTGCATCTTCGTCTCTAAAGCATGGAGCTATTTGAAAATATTTATCAAAACCAGAAACCATTATAAGTTGTTTAAATTGTTGTGGTGCTTGTGGCAGTGCATAAAACTTTCCAGGATTTAGTCTGCTTGGTACCAAAAAATCTCTTGCACCCTCGGGACTGGAAGATGTTAATATTGGTGTTTGAAACTCCAAGAAACCAAGTTTAGACATCTCACTTCTAATAAAAGAAATAACTTTTGACCTTAAGATAATATTATCATGAATCTTTTTTCTTCTTAAATCTAAGAACCTGTATTTAAGTCTAATTTCTTCAGCATATTCTTGATCACTAAAAACTGGCATTGGTAATTCTTTGCAAGTACCGAGCACTTCAAATGAATTTATATTAACTTCTACCTCACCAGTTTGGAGATCAGTGTTAATGGTCTCTTTTGTTCTCTCAACAACCTTACCATTTATTTTAATTACGCTTTCTAATTGAATTTTTTCTAATGATTTAAAATTTTCGTTACTCTTATCTATGATACACTGAGTCATCCCATAATTATCTCTTAAATCTATAAACAATAAATTTCCGTGATCTCTTTTTTTGTTTATCCAACCTGACAAAACAACATCATTACCACTGTTATCTTTTGTTAACTCGCTACATGTATGTGTTCTGTATTTATTCACTTATTCCTCAAGAGCTTCATTAATAATTTTAAAGTCGATTGATTTCTTTTTTTTTAAACTAATCTTGTCAATTTTATATATGAATTCAAATATTTTGCCATACGATCTCTCAATTCTTTTAATAATAAAGTCAATCAGCTTTTTATCTAGAGTAATTTGTCTATCTGATAAATTTTTTAAAATCAGTGCAAACATTAACTCATCATCAGGGTTTTGAATATTTGCAAAAAGGCAGTTCTTAGTTCTAGATCGAAGATCTTCCAGTTGAAAATTGATCTCAGATATTGGTTTCGTTGATGTGATTATCAAAAACTTGTTATCTTGATCTATTATATTAAAGAGTGAATAAATAAGCTTCTCATTTATATTTAAATTTAAATCCTCTAAAACTATATTTTGGTAAGGTTTAATAGATTTAAGGTTTTCATCATTTAATGAATTAACATCAATCCTAATGCCATTAAACTTTTTCAAAAAAATATTTACTAAATGGGTTTTTCCTGAAAATTTTTCACCATTAATGTTTAAAAAATTTTTTTCCCATTTTGGCCATTTGTTGATCATTTCAAAAGCGTAAAAATTACTTTTTCCAACATAAAAGTCATCATCTTTAAAGTTTTGCTCATAATCAAAATCTAATAATAATTGGTTTAAACTTTTCATTTTATAGTCCAAATATTATTTTTCATTTCTAATTCAAGATTATTTTTTTTCATATTATTTAAAAATATATTAGGTGTACTATTATAAGTAATTTTATACTGAATACTCTCACTATTAAAATTCACAATGTTAAAGCCAGCCACTAGATCCATACTATCAAGTGCTTTTTCCAACTCTATAATTTTTTTAGTTTTTTTTGAATTAATAGATATTGTTATAGGAAGTTTTATTGATGTATTAATTTCATTATTTTTTTTCCATTGATCTTCATAAATTTGTTTCAAACCTTTAACAATATTAGAAAAGTCATTATTATTTAAAATATCTACTTTGGAATAGTTTTTGTTTTCAAGTTTAAGACTGTTATTTAAATTAATTTTTGAAAGTGTTCTTATGTTGCTACCTTCTTTATTTATTATTAGTATTATACTATCAGTAATATCATATTTATTAATTAAATTTGAAAAGTCATAAGTTTCAATATCATTTGACATTTTTTGTAACTCTATCAAGTCTTCGATATCCTCACTTGGTAACAAATAATCTAATAAATCATAAGAATTTTTTTGCTCATTCCATTTGTCATAAAAAATATTATCATTAAATAGATAAATACTATTATCTTTAGTTTCTATGATGATAGGAAATAATAAGACTTTATTTCTTTGTGGTATTGATGGAAAAATATTTTTATCTTCTAAAAATTTAAGAATTTTTTTTTTATTAAATGTTGTTTCTAAATTTGCAAAATACTCATTATTTATAAATTTTTCATCACTAATAGTAAAAGAATCGATCATGCCCTTAAGTACTTTGATTGGAACATTTTTAATCTTTTTTCTATCACTAGAGGTTGTAATCATTGAAATCAAATTAGAAAAGGAAATTTGAAATCCTTTATCAATTACACTATTTTTTTTAAAATTTAGCTCAAATGGAGAAGATATTTCAATGTCAGATACCTTAAACGCATTTGCATTCGAATAAGTTGTGGAAAAAAATACTATTAATAGAGAGAATAAAATAAAATAAATATATACATTCAGTAATTTATAAAATTTATTAATTATTTGCATATATTATACTAATGAAAAAAGAAAAATTTACCTATGAAAAAAGTGGTGTAAACATAAATGCTGCTGATAATTTTGTTAAATTTATATCGTCAATATCATCAAATAATAAAGGCAAAAAAAAGTTTAATAATATTGGTGGCTTCGGCTCTATAACTAATATTCCAAAAAACCTGAAAAATCCTAAAATTGTAGCTTGCACAGATGGGGTTGGCACAAAAATAGAGATAGCGAATTTACTTAACAAATATGACACTATTGGTATTGATTTAGTTGCTATGAGTGTAAACGATCTAATTGTTCAAGGAGCAAGACCACTTTTATTCTTAGATTATATTTCTATTAATAAAATTGATTTAAATAAATTAAAATTGATCCTCAAAGGAATAGTAAGGGGCTGTAAAATTTCAAACTGCGAATTAGTTGGTGGTGAAACGGCAGAAATGCCTGGTACTTATGAAAAAGGTAAATTTGATATAGCAGGTTTTGCCGTAGGTTTGGTTGATGAAAAGAAAATCCTAGCAAAAAAAAACATAAAAAAAAATGACTTAGTATTGGCTGTACCATCTAGTGGTGTTCACTCAAATGGTTATTCCTTAGTTAGACATGTTCTTAAAAATAAGAAAATTAATTTAAAAAATAATTCATTTTTAAAAAAAGAATTACTAAGACCTACAAAAATTTATGTCCAAGAAGTTTTAAATTTAATTGATAGTAATCTTTTAAATGGGTGTGCAAATATTACAGGTGGTGGATTAGCAGATAATATTAAGAGAGTTATTCCAGATAAATTAGTCGCTGATATAGATCTAAATAAAATTAAAACCAAAAAAATTTTTAAATGGTTGAAACAAAATAACATTGATGACAAGGAAATGTTAAAAACATTCAATTGCGGAGTTGGTTTTTGTTTAATAGTTAACCCTAAAAACTTAAATAAAATTACTAAATTTTTTACAAAAGAATTTAAACCCTATGTCATTGGAAAAATAACCACAGGAAAAAATAAAGTTAAGCTTAATGGTAAAATTGACTGGTCTTAAAAAGATTAAAACAGCAGTTTTTATATCAGGAACTGGAAGTAATTTAAAAAATTTAGTAAAATTTTCTAAAATAAAAAATTCACCTATATCTATAGATTTAATTTTTTCGAACACTTCGAAAGCCAAAGGCTTAAAATTTTCAAATCAATTTAATATCAAAAAATATGTATCAAGCTTTAAAAACTATAAAGTAGCTGAAACAAAAATATTAAATGTATTAAATAAAGAAAATATAAAATTTATTTGCCTTGCTGGTTTTATGAAGATTTTATCTAAAAATTTTATTAAAAAATTTAATGGAAAAATAGTTAATATACATCCCTCTTTACTACCAAAATACAAGGGGCTTGATACTCATGTTAAAGCTATACAAAATAAAGATAAGGTGGCTGGTTGTACTGTTCATTTTGTAACAGCAAAACTTGATTCCGGAAAAATAATTTTACAAAGAGAAGTTAAAATTTTAAAAAAAGATAACCCTATTTCTTTGGCTAAAAAGGTTCTAAGACAAGAGCATAAGCTCTACCCTTCAGCTATTAAGAAAATATTTAATTAATCTTTAAAGAAAAAATCAATCTCAATTTTAGCGTTTTCAACACTATCAGAACCATGTACAGAATTTTTATCAATAGAAATTCCATATTTTTTTCTAATAGTTCCTTCTGCAGCATCTTCTGGTTTGGTCGCACCCATTAACTCTCTGTTTCCTAAAACTGCATTTTCTTTCTCTAGCACCATCACTACTATCGGTCCTGAAGACAAATAAGCACATAAATCATTATAAAAAGGTTTTGTTTCATGGACTTTATAAAATTGCTCTGCTTCAGTTTTTGCTATCTGAATTTTTTTATCTTTAATAATTTTGAAGCCTTTATTTGTAAACATTTCTTTGATTTCATTATCTAAATTTCTTTCAACCGCATCAGGTTTAATAATTGATAGTGTTTGTTCTGTATTACTCATAATTATCCTCTATTAGTTGGTTTAATAATCTTACTCCATAACTAGTTGCTCCACCTGAGTTTAAAGCACCACCATATTTTGAAAATGCCATACCAGCTATGTCTAAGTGCGCCCAAGGTGTTTTATTTAAAATAAATCTTTGTAAAAACTGTGCTGCAGTTGTAGATCCTGCACCACCTACATAATTAATGTTTTGCATATCTGCATTTTTTGAATCTATAAGTTTGTCAAAGTTTTTATGCAAAGGCATTCTCCATAATTTTTCTTCAACTTTATCACCTGCTTCTAATAATTGTTTTGACAATTTATCATCATTTGAAAATAAGCCAGCATATTCAGATCCCAGTGAAACTATAATAGCACCTGTTAAAGTTGCTAGATCAACCATAAACCTAGGTTTAAATTTTTTCTCAGTAAAGGTTAAAGCATCAGCCAAAACTAATCTACCTTCAGCATCTGTATTTAATACCTCTATTGTTTTACCACTATAAGATTTTACTATGTCACCAGGTCTTTGAGCGTTTCCACTCACCATATTCTCAACAAGTCCTACCACACCAACGGCATTTATTTTTGCTTTTCTTATGGCTAAATTTTTCATTAATCCTACCACAGTAGCTGAGCCAGCCATATCATAGGTCATATCCTCCATAAACTTTGCTGGTTTTAAAGAATAACCACCAGTATCAAAACAAACTCCTTTTCCAACAAAAGCCAAAGGTTTAGAATTATTTTTTGCTCCATTCCATTCCATTGTAACAAGGTATGATCCTCGAATACTTCCTTGTCCGACACCAAGTAAAGCATTCATTCCAAGTTTTTTTAATTTTTTTTCATCATATATGTTTATTTTTAATCCAAATTTTTTAAGTGTATTTATTCTTTTTGCATATTCATCTGGGTGTAAAATATTTCCAGGCTCTGAAACAAGGTCTCTTGCAAAAAAACTTCCTTCTTCTAAGGCTTTAAATCTTAAATGATCTTGGGTAGATATTCTATTCTTGTTTCCTATAACATTTATAGAAACAATATTTTTATTTTTTTTTGATTTATAAATATTAAATTCATATGATTTTAATTTTAGTCCATGTAAAAAATAACCAACAAAATTTTTAATTTTATTATCAATTGTATCTGAATTTACAGAGTATTCATTTTTCTTATCATAATTAATATAACTGTGAAATTTGGCTCCTAAATTTTCTATATCTGATATTTTTATATCTTTCTTAATAGATACTAAAAATACTATTTTTTTTGAATTAATCTGAAAAAAAAGTAAGTCTTTTTTTAAATCACTATCTTTTAATAAATCAGATATGTAAGAAAACTCCAGGTGTGATAGATGCTTTTTTACGCTGTTAATATTAAAATTTTCATCAACAAATAACACAATGTTAGCCAAAGGTTTATTCAAATTATTATTTTTATAATTGATTTTAATAGACATAAATTTTAATACACTCAATGAGGGTTGAGTGCTATATAAGAGTTAATTTACCATATTTCAATGAAAAAAATTGTTTATAAAAAATTAGCTAAGGATTGTGTAAATTTTTTTATATTAGCTATCTTCACCATAAGCTTAATTATTTGGGTACTGCAAGCAGTAAACTATTTAGACTACGTTGTTGAGGATGGTCATGGATTTCTTGTATATTTTAAATATACTTTACTTAGTTTTCCAAAAATCATTAGTAGAATTTTTCCTTTTGCAGTTTTTTTAGCTTTTTCTTACATATTGCTAAAATATGAAATTAAAAATGAGTTAATTATTTTTTGGAATTTTGGAATTAAAAAAATTCATTTTATTAATTTTTTTATAAAATTTTCACTTTGGTTTGTACTTCTAGGTTTATTGTTAAATGCAATAATTACTCCATACACACAAGATAAAGCTAGATCTTATATAAGATCTTCCGACTTAGATTTTTTTGAAAGTATATTAAAACCTAAAAAATTTATAGATGTCATTGGAAATTTAACAATTTATTTTGATGAAAAGAATAGCAGCAATGAATTAATAAATATATTTTTAAATGAAAAAACAGATATCAATAACTCACAGACCACTTTTGCAAAAACTGCGACAATAAATATTCAAGATAATAAAAAAATATTAATATTATATGATGGTAAAACTATTAAAAATACAAATGGTAGTATATCGGAATTTCAATTTTCAAAAACTGATTACAACATTTCAAAATTCAATTCAAATACTATTGTAGATCAAAAAACCCAGGAAACGTCGACAATGGATTTGGTTAAGTGTTCACTATTTCATAAAAATTCAATAAATTATGCTGAAAACAAAGATGTGATAGAAATTAAAAACTGTGTATTTGGTAATCTGGAAAATGTTTATAAAGAACTTTATTCAAGACTGATAAAACCTCTATATGCAACTTTTCTAATAACAATTTCTCTTTTAATTATATTAAAGTCAAAAAACGATCACTCATTCAACGTTAATAAATTTAAGATTTATATATTTGCCTTTATTTTTATTGTTTTTTTAGAGTCATCAACAAAATTAATTAGTACAAATTTAATACAAAACTTATTTTTAATAATTTTGCCATTGGTTTTTACATTATCCATTTATGGATATTTTTTAATAAAATTGAAAGTTAACAGATAATGAAAACTTATATTAAATTTCTAATTAATCTTTTTAATATTTCTTTGTTTAAGGTTTTTATTATTTTTTTTGTTATTATTTTTATAACAAATATTTTAGAACAAGTTGAATTTTTTAAAGAAATAGATGTAGGTTTTTTCTATCTTGTGTTTTTATCTTTACTAAACACGCCTTCAATTGTTTTTGAGATATTACCTTTCATCTTTTTATTAACCACACAAGTATTTTTTATCCAACTAATAGATAAAAATGAATTAGAAATTTTTAAATATACTGGATTAAATAATCTCAGAATTATTAAAATCTTAGGAACTTATTCATTCATTCTTGGTATAATTTTTATTATTTTTTTTTATAACGCATCCTCTATCCTAAAAAATTCATACCTATTGATAAAAAATAGTTACTCAAATGATAATAAGTATTTGGCTGTTATTACCGAAAATGGTCTTTGGATAAAAGATGAAATAGATGATAAAATTAACATAATTAATGCCAATAAAGTGGACAATGAATTTTTATTAGATGTTACTATAACAAAGTTTAGTAAAAATTTTGATATTTTGAGTGTAGTGCAAAGTAAAAAAGTCGATATTACATCTAAAAAATGGAAATTATTTGAACCCAATATTTTAACAGATACTGCTAATAGCGCTTTATTTGAGTCAACATTTAAATCAAATTTTGACCTAAACAAAATAAATGGCTTATTTTCAAATCTTGCATCTCTTTCAGTGATTGATTTAATTGCTTTAAGGAAAAGTTATCTGTCACTAAATTACTCTGTGATTGATATAGATTCTCATTTATTAAAAATTGCTTCTTATCCAGTTTACATAACTTTGATTACAGTTTTTTCAGCTATTATTATGTTTGGTATTGGCTATCAAAAAAATACTTTTTTTAAGATTACATTAGGAATTTTTTTATCTGTGGTCATTTATTATATTAACTACTTTTTAAATATTCTTGGTACAAATGAAAAAATTCCTTTAATTCTTTCAATTTTTCTTCCTTTAATTATATTATCAATAATAAATTTCATCTCTATAATAAAACTAAATGAAAAATAAATTTATAACTTTTTTTATAGTGCTGATTTTTATTTTTGCCTATTTTACAAAAATTTTAGGAGAAGAGTTTATTTTTGAAGTTTCTGATATAGAAATTATTGAGAATGGTGACATTTATAAAGGTAATAATAGAGGTAAAATTAAAACTAATGACCAACTTGAATTAATATCAAATAATTTTGAATATTTAAAAAAAATCAATCGACTTGAGGCAAATGGAGATGTTCAACTTTTTGACTTGAAAAATAACATAACTATTAATGCAGAAAAAATATTTTATCTCAAAGATAAAGAAATAATTTTAACAATAGGCAAAACATTGATTAATGTTTCAAATAAATACAATATTGAAGGGTATGATTTAACTCTCCTTAAAAATGAAATGATTTTATCTTCTAAAAAAAATACAATTATTACTGATAATGAGTCAAATATATATACCCTCGAGCAATTTCAATACTCAATAAACAAAGAAATTCTTAAAGGTAAAAATATAGTAACTACAACAAATAATGACAAAAATGGTAATGATAAAATTTATTTTAAAACAGGATTTTTTAATTTAAAAAAAAATAAATTTTTAGCAAAAGATGTGGTTGCAAATTTAAATAAAAATTTATTTGATAACAATGAAAACGATCCAAGAATTATTGCAGCTTCAGGATATGGTGATAAATTTAACAGTTATTTTGATAAAGGTGTCTTTACATCTTGTAAAAAAAAAGACAAATGCCCCCCATGGAAAATTAGATCAAAAAAAATACACCATGATAAAATTAAAAAACAAGTTATATACAAAAATGCCTGGTTAGAAGTCTATGATTTTCCAGTTATTTATTTTCCTAAGTTTTTTCATCCAGATCCAACTGTGGAAAGGCAATCTGGTTTCTTAAAGCCAGAACTAGGTAGCTCTAATAACCTTGGTAATTCGATTTATACACCATATTTTTTTGTAATATCTGATGACAAAGACTTAACAGTAAAACCAAGGCTATTTGATAATAACAAATTTTTACTACAGAGTGAATACAGGCAAAAAACAAAAAAATCACTTACAGTAGTAGATTTTAGCTTTCTCGAGGGTCACGACTCTAGCGCTCTAGATAAGGGAGGTGTAAGATCTCACTTGTTCACTAATACAATAATGGATTTATCGTTGGATAACTATAAAAGTAGCACACTTAAAATTGATTATCAAAAAGTGTCGAATGACAACTATCTAAAATTATTTAATCTAGAATCTTCTATTTTACCACTAAATAAAGATGTTCTTGAATCTTCAGTTAAATTAGATCTAGAACATGAAGACTATGACTTAACTACCTCATTTGAAATATATGAAACATTGAGTGGCTCTAACAGTGACAGATATCAATATGTATTACCGATTTATGATTTTTCAAAAAATTTTAATTTAGATAGTTTTGATGGAAGTTTTAATTTTAATTCGTACGGAGATAATACCTTAAGCAATACAAATATTACCGTATCTTCCCTTTCTAATGATTTGAACTACTCTGCCCTAGATACTTTTTTTGATAACGGGATTAAAACAAATTATGAAATTTTTCTAAAAAATATTAATACAGTTGGTAAAAATAGCCCTGTATATAAGAATAATCCTCAATCAGAATTAATGAGTGCCTATACTTACAACGCTTCTATACCGCTAATTAAAAAAACACTTGTCAGCTTAAATACTTTAGAACCTAAGCTTTCCTTAAGATTTAGCCCTCATGAAATGAAAAACAATACAAATACATCAAGAAGAATTGATATTAGTAATATTTTTGCTTCTAATAGATTAGGCCTGAGTAACTCATTTGAAGCAGGTGAGTCTATTACATTAGGTTTAAATTTTAAAAAAGAAAAAATTAGCACACTGAATGAAATAAGTGAAATAGAAGAATATATTGATATTAAGCTCGCTTCAGTGTTCAGGTTAAAAGATGAAAAAAATATTCCAACTAACAGTACATTAAATAAACAGAACTCAAATATATTTGGACAATTTGACTTTAATCCAACTAAAAATATTTCATTTGGCTACAATTTTTCACTAACAGATGATTTAAGCAAATTGGAGTATAATTCATTATTATCTGAAATCAAAATTGGAAATCTTAACACTCAATTTGAATATTTAGAGGAGAGTGGTGTTATCGGTCAAACCAATGTTATAGAAAATAAAACAAAATATAAGATTAATAATGAAAATTACTTATCATTCAGCACAAGAAGAAATCGAAAGCTTAATTTAACTGAATATTACGATTTAATATACGAATATAAAAATGACTGCCTAACCGCTGCAGTAAGATACAAGAAAAATTATTATAATGATGGAGATATTAAACCTGTAGAAGATTTATTCTTTTCAGTCACTATTATTCCACTAGGAACATTTTCTCCTGATAAGATGGCTTTAAGATAAAATACATGAAAAAAAAAATTTTAATATTTTTACTGATTTTAATTAGTGTTAAAGCTCAATCAATTGAAACAAAGATAATATACAACATTCAAAATGAAATTATAACTAATATTGATATTAAGAATGAATTTAAATACCTTGTTGCTCTTAACAACTCCTTAAAGGAATTGGATAAAAAAAAGATTTTAAATATTTCAAACGAATCAATAATTAGAGAAAAAATTAAAAAAATAGAAATATCAAAAAATTTTAAAAAAATTGAATTAAATGAGGACTATTCAGAGCTTCTAATAAAAAATATTTATACACGATTAAATCTAAAATCGATAAATGAATTTAAAATATACTTAAAAGAATATGATTTAGAAATAGAAGACATTAAAAAAAAAATAACTATTGACGCATTGTGGAATGAGCTAATTATAGCAAAATATAAGTCTAAAATTAACATTGATGAAGTTAAAATAAAAAAAGAAATCATAAAAAATAGTAAAGTTCAGTCGAAAGAATATCAATTGTCTGAAATTATCTTTGAAGTAAAAAACAAAGAGGAAATTGAAAAAAAATATAACGAAGTAGTTAAAAGTATTAATGAGATTGGATTTGAAAATAGTGCTGCTACGCATAGCTTTTCTGAGTCAGCCAAAATTGGTGGTGACATTGGGTGGATTAATGAAAATTCACTTAATCAGAACATAATGAAAAATGTAAGTAGTTTAAAAGTAGGAGGAATTACAAAACCTATAATTTTATCAAATGGTATATTGGTATTAAAATTAATAGATATAAAAAACTCTGAAACTACAAAGGATATTGAGAATGAATTAAAAAAAGCAATTAATTATGAACGTAACAGACAATTCAATCAATATTCGAAAATTTATTACAATAAGATTAAAAAGAATTTAGATTTTAATGGTTAAAGAACCAATAATAATTGTAGGTGGTGAGCCTAATAGTGTCTTTTTAGAAATTTTTTTTAAATGTTTAAAAACTAATACTTATAAATCACCCTTGATAATTATTATTTCCAAGAAATTACTTCAAAAACAAATGAGAAAATTAGATTTTGATTTTAAAATAAATGATATTAATAAAGATTTAAAAAATTTCTCTAAATTAAATAATAACAAAATTAATTTAATAAATGTTGATTATGACTTTAAAAAATGTTTTGAAAAAATTACTAGTAAATCAAATAAATACATTAACGAAACTTTTAAAATTGCTTTAAATTTTATGAAACAAAATGATTTATCAAAATTTATTAATGGTCCAATTTCAAAAAAGTCTTTTTTAAAAGGAAGAACTTTAGGTATTACCGAATATCTTGCAAAGAAAACTAAAAGTGATGAGGTTGCGATGTTAATATTTAATAAAAATTTATCTGTTAGTCCTCTTACAACTCATCTGGCTTTAAAAGATGTTAATAAAAAAATTACAAAACAAAAAATATACAAACAGGTCAATCTCATTAATAGTTTTTATAAAAAAAAATTTAATAAAATTCCAAGAATAGCAATAACTGGGCTTAATCCTCATTGTGAAAGTAATTTTCAAAATTCTGAAGAAGATAAAATAATAATTCCTGCTATCAAACAATTAAGATTAAAAAATACTAAAATAAATGGTCCATTTCCTGCTGACACTATTTTTACAAAACCTTTAATAAAAAGATATGATGTAATTATCGGTATGTATCATGATCAAGTGCTTTCTCCTATGAAGGCTTTATTTAATTTTGATGCAATTAATATTACTTTGGGCTTGCCATTTATTCGAATTTCCCCCGATCATGGTCCAAATTATTCTATGTTGGGTAAAAATTTATCAGATCCAAAAAGCTTAACCCAAGCCTTAAAGTTTTTGGATAAATAAGTGTATATAAAAGCAAAAAAAAGTCTTGGACAAAACTTCTTGATAGATAGAGATGTGCTTGAAAAAATTATATCTATAACAGATATAACAGGCAGAGAAGTCTTAGAAATTGGTCCAGGCAGTGGAAATCTAACTACATATATTTTAAAGCAAAAACCAAAGAAGCTCTATGTTGTGGAAAAAGATGATGATTTAGCTACATTATTAAAAGAAAAGTTTGATAATGAAATAGAAATTATCAATGATGATATTTTAAAAGTATCTGAAGATAAAATCTCAAATCAAAAATTATCTGTTTTTGGAAATTTACCATACAATATATCAACTGAAATCTTATCCAAATGGATTCTTAATATTGGTTCAAATTTTTGGTTTCAAAGTCTTGTATTAATGTTCCAAAAAGAGGTAGCTGATAGAATTATATCAGAATTTAATAGCTCTAAGTATGGGAGACTATCTATTTTATCTAGTTGGAAATTGAATGTAGAAAAAATAATAGATATTAAACCACAAAGTTTTTCACCAAGACCTAAAATAGATAGTTCTTTACTTTTATTCACTCCAAAAGAAAATTTTTTTGAATTAAAGGATCCTAAAAATCTTGAAAAGATTACTAGAATATTTTTCAGTCAAAGAAGAAAAATGTTAAAAAAACCCTTCAATCAAGTTTTTGATAATGGAAAACAGGTTGCAGAAAAATTTGGCATTGATCTTAATCTTAGACCTCAAAACCTTGAACCTGAAATATATTTCAAACTTGTAAAAGAATATGAAGACTTAAGAAGTTAGTTTCTCAACATGCTTTCTGATAAAATCTTTATCATAATCTTTTGAACCATTATTAATTTCAGCATCAATTAAACTGCTAATTTTTGAATAACACTCTTCTAGATTGTCGTTAATAATTACGTAGTCATAATTAATCCAATGCAATACATCTCTGCTAAATTCTTTCATACGTTCTTCTACTATCAATTTATCTTTCATGTCTCTATTTGATAGTCTTTCAAATAGTATTTCTTTACTAGGAGGTAAAATAAAAAAAGTAATTAATTTATAATTTAATTTTTTATTCTTGATTTGATCGGCTCCCTGCCAATCAATATCAAATATTACATTTTCGCTTTTTTCTAATTTTTCAATTACTGGTGTTCTAGTTGTTCCATAAAGATGGTTAAATACTTTTGCATATTCTAAGAACTCTTCATTTTTTATTAAATTTTCAAATTTATAATGATTAACAAAGTAGTAATCTTTGTCTGCAATTTCGTTAAGTCTAGGTTTTCTTGTAGTGTGAGAAACTGAAATATGAAAGTTTTTGTTTTTTGAAAGAAGTTTTACTAACGTTGTTTTACCTGCCCCAGATGGGGATGATAAAATTACCATTATCCCATCTTTTTTTATGGACATTTAATTTCTAGTTTGCTTTGCCCGCTATAAAGTTAACAGCATCACCTACAGTTAGAATTTTTTCTGCTTCATTGTCTGAAATTTCTGAACCAAATTCCTCTTCGAAAGCCATTACTAACTCAACTGTATCTAAACTATCTGCTCCAAGATCATCAATGAAGCTTGAATCGTCTAATACTTTTGCTTCATCAATACCTAAGTGGTCTGCTACAATTTTTTTAACTTTGCTTGAAATATCTTCTGACATAATGTTCCTTTTTGTTATAAATCGTTATTAGTTCAAAAAGTAGTTTTGTCAACCCAAATACATGCCTCCATTAACATGTAATGTTTCTCCATTAATGTAGTCTGACTGATCTGAGCTTAAGAAATTAACTGCGTTAGCAATATCTTCAGGTTTACCCAGTCTATTAGAAGGAATTTTAGCAATTATTATTTCTTTAAATTTTTCATCTATTTGGTCTGTCATAGCAGTACTTATAAAGCCTGGGGATATGCAATTAACATTAATATTTTTTTTTGCATATTCAATTGCTAAGCTTTTTGACATTGCAACTATACCTGCTTTAGATGCAGTATAGTTTGCTTGTCCAACATTGCCAGTATGACCAACAACAGAGGTTATATTGATAATTTTTCCAGATTTATTTTTAAGCATCTTTTTAATCGAATATTTACACATTAGAAATGTAGAAGTTAAATTAATATTTATAACTTTTGACCACTCTTCTAAGCTCATTCTAATAGTTAAATTATCTTTTGTAATGCCTGCATTATTAACAATGCAATCTAAATATCCACCTAGCTCTTTGGTGGCATTTTCTATAAATTCTTCTATTTTATCATGTTGAGAAATATCAAATTTAAGTATTTTTATATTATTAAATTTTCTTTTTAACTCTTCTAGTTTTTCAATTCTTGTCCCCGTAGCTAAAATATTTGCACCATTTTGGTTTAACTTCTCAACTATTGAATTGCCAATTCCACCTGAAGCACCTGTAACTATAATATTTTTATTTTTTAAGCTACTCATTGATATTAATTAACTTTATATCCTCTTCTGAATTTATTGCACTAACTTTAACATTTTTGTCAATTCTTTTTATTAATCCTGATAAGACTTTGCCTGGTCCTATTTCAATAAACTCTGTAACACCCTTCTCAATCATTAACAAAACACTCTCACGCCAACGAACACTACTTTCAATTTGCTTAACTAGTAATTCTTTTAGTTCATTCGAATTAGATATTTCTTTTCCTGTTACATTTGAAATAAGGATGCTTTTAGGTTCATTAAAATTTAATTTTGCTATTTCTTCTTTCATCACAAGTGTTGCATTATTCATCAATTTACAATGAAACGGAGCACTAACTGGTAATTTAATATTTTTAATATTTGAAGCTTTCAAATCAACCATAATTTTCTCCAGGTCTTCAATTTTTCCACTTAAAACGATCTGACCTACAGAATTGTCATTTGCAATAAAGCATTCGTATTTATCTTTATTCTCATCAATAATTTTTTTTATTATTTCAATTTCAGAACCCAAAACTGCAACCATTCCACCCACTCCTTTTGGAACAGAGTTTTGCATCGCGTTACCTCTAATTTTTAATATTTTTAAAGTATCTGAAAATGACAATGACCCAGCTGCAGTTAATGCCGAATATTCTCCTAAAGAATGTCCTGCATAAAATTTTGCTTTATCTAAATCGATTTTAAACTCTTCTTTGATTAACCTAAATATTGAATAACTGAGCAAAAATATTGCTGGCTGTGTATTTTCAGTTAAGTCTAATTCTTCCTTAGGACCATTTAAAATAAGATTTGATAGTGAGAAACCAAGAGTATCATCTGCTTCCTTGAATAGATCTTGAACTAAGCTATATTTGGCATGTAGGTCTTTACCCATTCCTACTAATTGTGAGCCTTGACCTGGAAAAATAACAGAAAACATTTAAATATCTAAAGTTTATTATGGTTTTAAGTGTTGTAATTCAATAATTATAATAGTATATCCTCACTTTTTATTAAAGAACAATTATGAATTTATACGAACACACAATAGTTGCTAGACAAGATACTAGCCCAGCGCAAGTTAAGCAATTAACTGAAAAATATTCTAAAATAGTTGAAAAAAATGAGGGCGAAATAGTACAAACTGAAGATTGGGGTTTGTTAAATTTAGCTTACATTATTAAAAAGAATAAAAAAGGCATCTATATGCACTTTAAGATTAAAGGTCCTGGAAAAATTATTGATGAATTAGAAAAAAATGAAGCAATTGATAAAAATCTTCTAAGATATATGACAGTTAAAGTTAAAAAATTTAATTTAGAAGCTAAATATTTTTCAAAGAAAGATGAGTACGAAAAAAAAGAATATAAAAAAGAATATAATAGAGACTAATTATGCCATCAAAAAAAAGAGCAGGAAATAAAAAAAAAGGTAGTCAAAGTAATTTTGCAAAACTAAGTATTTTTCAACCTAATAAATATAAATTTAAAAAAACTTGCCCTTTATCTACTAAGGGTGCTCCAGAAGTTGATTATAAAAACATCAGATTGTTAAAAAAATATATGTCCGAAAATGGTAAAATTTTACCATCAAGAATTACAAATGTTTCACAAAAAAAACAAAGAGAGCTTTCTCTGTCTATTAAGAGAGCTAGAAATTTAGCGTTAATTTAAATGAAAGTTATCCTTTTAGAAAACTTAAGAAGAATTGGATCTATTGGAGAAATTATAGATGTTAAAAGAGGGTTTGCTAGAAATTTCTTAATATCAAATAAAAAAGCTCTTTATGCCTCAAAAGAAAATATTGCAGAAGTTGAAAAGATTAAATCTGAGCTAAGTAAAAAAGATACTGAAAAGAAAAAAGAAGCTCAAAAAATTTCTGAACAAATTAACAATAAAGAATATGAAATTAAAAAATTAAGTACTGAAAATAAAGAATTGTATGGATCAGTTAAACCAACTGAAATTTCAAAACTGATATTAGAAAATGACAAACTAGATATTAAACCTTCAATGATACAACCAATAACTGAAATTAAATCAATTGGTAAATTTAAGGTTAAAATTATTCTACACTCTGAAGTAGATTCTGAAATTACTATTAATGTAGTTACAGCTGATACTATTCAATAATTATACAATTTTTTCCCCAGCATATATTTGTTATTTTTTTAAATCTTAATTGAGATAAGATTTATTCATGGAAAATAACCTAAGCCTAGTTAAAGATACTTTTAAAGAACTTCCAAACAATATTGAAGCAGAACAGGCTGTGATTGGATCAATATTAGTTCAAAATGAAACGTTTGATGAAATAAATACTATTGTTTCTAGTGTTAACTTTTATGACCCAATGCATCAAAGTATTTTTTCAGCAATTGAAAGTCTAATTTATAAAGGGATGCTTGCAAACCCTATAACTTTAAAAAATTATTTTGAAAATGAAAAAGATGAATTAAATGTTCCTGAGTATTTAGTTAAAGTTACAAAGTTTTCTACACCTCCAAGACAAGCAATAGAATATTCAAGAATTATTTATGACATGTTTGTTAGAAGAGAGTTAATTAAGATATCTGAAAATACTATTGATGCTGCAAAACTAAATGCACTTGATGTTAATGGTCAAAATATAATTGAAAATTCAGAAAGATTATTATTTGATCTTGCTGAAAAAGGTTCTTTCAATTCATCCCTTGTTAAATTTGATGAAGCGATGAAACAAACAATTGAGATGGCTTCAGCTGCTTATCAAAATGATGAAGGAATTGTTGGTGTGCCAACAGGTTTAAGAGATTTAGATGATAGATTAGGTGGGCTTCATAATTCAGATTTAATTATTATTGCAGGAAGGCCTTCTATGGGTAAAACTGCTTTAGCAACAAATATAGCTTTTAATGCTGCTCAAAAATTACAGGAAAAAGGAAAAAAATCTGCAGTTGCTTTCTTTTCACTTGAAATGTCTTCAGAACAATTATCGACTAGAATTTTAGCAGAACAATCTAGAATTAAATCAAATGACATTAGGAGAGGAAGAATTTCTGATGAACAGTTTGATAAATTTATCGAAACATCAAAAAATATTTCCGAACTTCCTTTATATATAGATGAAACTCCAGCTATCAGTATTGCCGCTATGAGTAACAGGGCAAGACGTATTAAAAGATTGTTTGGCTTAGATTTGATTGTTGTAGACTACATTCAATTAATGAGAGGATCGGGAAACAATAGAGACGGTAGAGTTCAAGAAATTTCTGAAATCACTCAAGGCCTTAAAGCAATGGCAAAAGAACTTAAACTTCCAGTAATTGCTCTATCACAACTGTCAAGAGCAGTAGAGCAAAGAGACGATCATAAACCTCAGTTATCAGATTTAAGAGAATCTGGATCGATTGAGCAAGATGCTGACGTTGTAATGTTTGTTTATAGAGAGGCGTATTACTTAGAGAGAAAAGAACCTAGACCTGCAACAGTTGAACACGCAGAATGGCAAGCAAAAATGAATGAAGTTTCAAATCTAGCAGAACTTATTATTGGAAAACAAAGACACGGTCCAACAGGTAATGTTATGGTAGAATTTGAAGCAATGTTTACCAAATTTAAAGATACTCAAATTAACTAATATCCAATATATTGGCTGTGAATGCTGTCTCTATTTTATCAAAATATTATTTTAAAAAATCCTAAATCAATTTTTGTACTACTATTAATTACCCTTTTAAGTTTTGGATATTTTTCTAAAGATTTTAGGCTAGATGCTTCATCTGACACTCTATTAATTGAAGGAGATCCTGATCTTGAGTATTTAAAAGAGATCACTGAAAGGTATGGCTCTAAAGAATTTTTAGTCTTAACGTACTCTCCTAATGAAGGAATGATAACTGAATCTTCTATTAATAATCTTTTAAGTTTAAAATATAAAATCCAAAGTCTAGATTGGGTTCATAGTGTTATTACACTACTTGATATCCCTTTATTAAATAATTCAGAGGCACCTCTTCAAGAAAGATTAGAAAGCTTTAAAACTTTAAAAGATGAGGACGTAGATACTGAAAGAGGATTTAAAGAAATATTAAATAGTCCAGTTTTTAGAAATTTTGTAATAAGCGAAGATGGTAAAACAAGTGGCATAATTGTTTATATAAAAAAAGATGAACTAAAAAATATTCAAAATAAATCAGTTCAAGAGATTGAAGATTATAAAGACACTTTAAAAAAGAAAAATCACGAAAATATTACTCAGATAAGAGAGATCATTAAAAGCTATGAGGATGCCGGAAAAATATACCTTGGAGGTATTCCAATGATCACGGATGATATGATGTCATTTATTAAAAGTGATATTATTGTTTTTGGTCTAGGAGTTCTTTTATTTATTATTGCTACTCTATGGTTTATATTTAGAAAACTAATTTGGATTATTGTTCCAATTAGTAGTTGCTTTTTTTCAGTTTTAATTATGACAGGTCTACTTGGCCTTCTAGGCTGGAAGGTTACCGTTATATCCTCAAACTTTATTGCTTTAATGTTAATTCTAACTATGGCAATGAATATTCATATGAGTACCCGGTTTCTTCAATTAAGAGAAGATTTTCCAAATTTAGATAATTTAAAAATTATTATAATGACAACTAGTAAGATGTTTTGGCCTATTATTTATACAGTTCTTACAACTATATGCGCTTTTCTATCTTTAGTTTTTAGCGGCATTAAACCTATTATTGATTTTGGATGGATGATGACTTTAGGATTAATAACTTCTTTTATAATTACATTTACTTTACTCCCTACTCTGCTGAGCTTTATGTCAAACAACAAAGTTAAAGTTAAAGAAGATGCAGATTCTAAAATTACCTCTTTTTTTGGTAAAATTTCTATTAACCATAAAAGTATAATTTTTTTAGTAACAGGCTTGGTTGTTGCCTTAAGTGTTGTTGGAATAAGTAAGCTTGAAGTTGAAAACAGTTTTATAAACTATTTTAATAAAAATACTGAAATCTACAAAGGCATGAAACTTATTGATGAAAAACTAGGTGGTACTACACCTTTAGAGATCATATTAAAATTTCCAGAGAAAGCTATTGTGGAATCTGGTGAAGATGATGAATTTGAAAGCTGGGATGATGAAGGCAGTAAAGACAATGAAAAATATTGGTTTACAAAAGATAAAATTGAAAAAATTCAAAATGTTCATAATTATTTAGATGATCTTCCAGCAGTTGGAAAAGTTTTATCTTTTAGTTCAATTATTGAAGTTGCTACACAGTTAAACAATAACAGGCCCCTTGGAACTTTAGAAATGGGTGTTCTTTATTCAAAAATTCCAGAAAGTATAAAAAAAGATATTATAGATCCCTATGTATCTGTAAAAGACAATGAAGCTAGGATAAGTCTTAGAATTATTGACTCACAGGATGGTTTAAGAAGAAATGATTTAATAAACCAAATAAATTATGACCTTGAAAATAAACTTAATCTTAGCAAAGAAGAATTTAAACTAGCTGGTGTTTTAATACTGTTTAATAATTTGCTCCAAAGTCTTTTTAAATCTCAAATACTCACATTGGGTTTGGTTATGGTTGGAATTTTTGCAATGTTTATGATTTTATTTAGAAATTTTAAACTATCTCTTATTGGTGTTGTTCCTAATTTTATTGCAGCTTTCTTTATTTTAGGAATTATTGGTTTACTTGGAATACCCCTTGATATGATGACTATTACTATTGCTGCAATTACTATCGGAATAGCAGTAGATAATAGTATTCACTACATTTATAGATTTAAAGAAGAGTTTTTAAAAAACAAAGACTATAATAAAACACTAAAAGTTTGTCACTCAACAGTGGGTGTTGCAATACTAAATACTTCAATAACTATTGTCTTTGGTTTTTCAATTCTTGTTTTTTCTAAATTTATACCAACAATTTACTTTGGTGTGTTTACTGGTTTAGCAATGCTCCTAGCCATGATTTCAGTATTAACTTTGCTACCCTCTCTTATTTTAATAAGTAAACCATTCGGAAAATAAAGTCATTATGATTGATGCTTTAAAAGATTTTTATCAAGCAGTATCTTTAATAGACCTAATATTTCTAATCATTACAATTTTTTCAGTTATCAAGTGTTACGGTAGAGGTTTTGTTTTAAGTTTATTGTCAGCTTCAAAGTGGCTGTTGGCTTATGTTGTAACTTTACTTCTTTTTCCAAAAGCTAAACCTTATTTTAAAAACATAATTGATAGTGAGTATGTCTTGGATATTATGCTCGGCATAACTATCTTTATTTTAGTGGTCTTTATTATTCTTATTGCAAATAAAGCTATTAGTAAGACGGTAAAATTTGTCGGACTAGGAAGACTCGATTCCTTATTTGGGTTATTTTTTGGATTTATTCGAAGTTATGTAATCTGTATTTGTTTATTTTCAGCTATAGATATTGTGTATAATTATAGTAAATGGCCAATTAATACTGATAAATCATACACCTTTCCATACATAGAAAAAGGTAGTAATTATTTGCTGAAAGAGTTCCCAAATGAAAAAAACTATCAAAATTCTAAAGAAAAAATTGAAGAACTATAATCCAAAACTTAAAGAAGAATGTGGTGTATTTGGTATAAGTAATAATGATGATGCTGCTGCCCTAACTGCTTTGGGTCTTCATGCACTTCAACACAGAGGTCAAGAAGGTTGTGGGATTGTGTCATTTGATGGAGAAAAATATCATTCAGAAAAAAGATTTGGTTTGGTTGGAGATAACTTTAACAAAGAAAAAGTATTAAAAAATTTACTTGGGAAATATGCTATTGGTCATAACAGGTATAGTACTACTGGAGAAAATACCTTAAGAAATATCCAGCCATTTTTTGCAGATACTAATGCGGGCGGTATTGGTGTTGCACATAATGGAAATTTAACAAATTCTGTTACACTTAGAAATAAGTTAGTTGAAGATGGTGCAATTTTTTACACGACATCAGATACTGAAACAATTGTTCAATTAATTGCAAAATCAAAAAGAAACAATACAGTTGATAAGGTTATTGATGCAATATTTCAAATTCAAGGTGGCTACGCACTGGTTATGCTTACACAAAGTACGTTAATAGGTGTTAGGGACCCATATGGAATACGGCCTTTAATTATTGGTAAAATAAAAGACAGTTACGTTTTGGCTTCTGAAACATGCGCACTAGATATTATAGGAGCTAAGTACGTAAGAGATGTAGAGAATGGTGAAATTGTTTTAATTGAAAACAATGAGTTAAAAAGTTTTAAACCCTTCCCCACAAGAAAAGTTAGACCTTGCGTTTTTGAATATATTTATTTTGCAAGACCAGATAGTTTATTAGATGGAAAATCAGCTTATGAACATAGAAAAAATTTTGGGATAGAGCTTGCTAAAGAAAATAAAATTGATGCAGATATAGTTGTTCCTGTACCAGACTCAGGAAATGCCGCGGCACTTGGTTTTGCTCAACATTTAGGAATTAACTTTGAACTAGGTTTAATTAGAAATCATTATGTTGGAAGAACTTTTATAGAACCTAGTCAAAAGATTAGAAGTTTGGGGGTTAAATTAAAATTAAATGCTAATCAGTCTACAATTAAAGATAAAAGAATTATTTTGATAGATGACTCACTTGTCAGGGGAACAACTTCACATAAAATTGTTAAAATGCTTTATGACGCTGGCGCAAAAGAGGTTCATGTTAAAATTGCCTGTCCAGAAATTAGATATCCAGACTTTTATGGAGTGGATACACCAACTAAAAAAGAGCTACTTGCGGCAAACAAAACAAATGAAGAAATTTGTGAATATATAGGTGCTAAATCTTTAGATTTTTTATCACTTGAGGGGTTATATAGAGCTATAGGATTTGAAAAACGTAATGACACGTACCCTCAATTAACTGATCATTATTTTACAGGTGAATACCCTGTTAAGCCTATAGACGAACTGGGTGATGATAAAATTACTCAATTATCATTGCTAAGTACTGCTTCAAATAACTAAAGTAATTATTAAATAATTCTCATAAAGAAGAGCTAAACATAAAGACTTTAAAATGAACATTAAACCCTTATATGTAAGTCAATGATCACCCACAAAGAGCACATAATCAAATATTTTGAATCTGGAATTAAAGATACTAAAAATTTTAAGATTGGTATTGAGCACGAAAAGTTTTTATTTGATGAAAAAACAAACAAAAGAGTAGATTACCCTACTGTCCTTAAAATGTTTTCACTACTTAGTGAATTTGGATGGAAGACAATAATGGAAAAAGAAAATATTATTGGATTACAGAAAAAAGGGAAAAGTATTACCCTTGAGCCAGGAAATCAGATTGAGCTATCAGGTGATAAGTTAAATAATATTCATGAAGCTTGTGCTGAATCTCACGATTATTTATTTGAGTTGCAACAAGTAACAAAAAAATTAAATTTAAAAATTGTTAGTGCAGGTTTTGATCCTATCTCAAGTCTTAAAGAAGTTCCAAATAATCCAAAGCAAAGATATCAAGTAATGACTAAAGATATGCCTAATGGTGGTTCATTGAGCTTAGACATGATGTATAGAACTTGTGGTACACAACTTAATTTAGATTACGATTCTGAAAAAGATTTTATTAAAAAATTTAAGATAATAAATTCTATTGTGCCTATATCTATTGCGCTATTTGCAAATTCTTCGATAGTTGAAAAACAATACAGTGGTTATAGTTCTTATCGATCTAAAGTTTGGCAAGAGACATCAAGAGGTGGTTTGCCTGAGGTATTTTTTGATAATATGGATTTTGAAAAATATGCAGATTTTTCAATAAAATTTCCTTTATTATTTATTCAAAACGAAAAAGAATATTTATCAGGAAGCAATTATTCATTTTCAGATTTCATGAATGGAAAAATTAATGAAGTTAATAACAGGCTTCCAACTGAAGACGATTTAACTACTCACTTAAGTACAATTTTTACAGAAAATAGACTTAAGAAATATATAGAATTAAGATCAATGGACACTTGTGGTTGGGATTGTTTATGTTCAGGACCTGCTTTTAATACTGGAATTTTATATGGCAACTTAGATGAGGCTTACGAATTAATTTCTAAGTGGGATAAAAATAAAATAATTAATGCCTATCTGGAGGCACCAAAAAAGGGTTTTAATACTGAGTTAATGGGAAAAGATCTATTACATTGGTCATCATTGCTGCTTGGTATTTCAAGAGAAGGATTATTAAACAGAGATATTTTTAATAAATCTAATGATAATGAAGTGAAATTTTTAAATCATCTAGATAAACTAATTGATAATAAAACAACAAATGCTGATCATATGATAGATAAATTTTCTAAGAATGAAAATTTAAAAGATTTATATGACAAATAAGATAGTTGCAATTCAAGGTGATCATCCTTCAAAACTAAAACCTCTAACTGACACCAGTATATTCCTAGCCATTGAAGCTCAAAGGTTAAAATATAAGATTTTTTATTATGAGCCTAAAGACCTTTCAATAATCAACGATAAAGTCATAGCTAACGGATATTACATAGAGTTTAATTATTCAGATAAACGTTTTTTTCAAATATTACATCAGCAGAAACTAGAACTTGCTAAATGTAAGTATATTTTGATACGTCAAGATCCTCCTTTTAATTTAGAATACATTTCAACAACCTACATATTAGATAAGATAAAAAATAAAGTTAAAATTATTAACAATCCAACCTCTATTAGAAATATCTCTGAGAAACTATATTCAGCATCTTTTCAAAAATATATGCCAGATACAATTTTCACAAAAGATATGAATGAAATTAATAAATTTTTTTCAAAAAACAAACAAATGATTATAAAACCTATTCACAGCTTTAGCGGAAATGATATTCACTTATTTCAAAATAAGATAAATACTAAATTAATTAAAAACTTTATAAAAAAACATGGACATATTATGTGTCAAAAGTTTTTACCTAAAATTAAGTTTGGAGATAAAAGGGTTTTTATAATTAACGGTAAAGTTTGTGGTGCCATCTCTAGAGTTCCAAAGAAGGGATCTTTTTTAAGCAACATGAGTAAAGGAGCTATACCTATTTATGTGAAATTAACAAAAAAAGAAAATAAAATTTCAAATATAATTGGTAAAAATCTTAAAAAAAATGACATCTACTTTTCTGGGATTGACTTTATTGATCAAAAACTAAATGGAGATATTAACGTAACTTCTCCTACAGGATTAAAGTCTTTTTATGATCTTACAAATATTAATCTTGCAAAAGTATTTTGGAAAGGATTAAGAGCTTGAACAATTTATCTGAACAACAAAAAGGGTCTTTACTCGCATTTGTTGCAGTAATGTTTATTACACCTGATAGTTTATTTATAAGGCTCGCTAATGTTGATACTTGGGGACTTGTTTTTTATCGAGGCCTTATTCCCTTCATCACTGTATTTTTAGGAATGTTATTAATTTATAAATTAAATTTCTTTAAAATGCTATTTTCAAGTGGTTATCATGGTTTACTTTATATTGGTACTTTTTCTGTAACCAATATTACTTTTGTTGTTTCAATACAAAATACCAATGTTGCAAATACATTGGTTATGATTGCAATGGCTCCTATGCTATCTGCTATACTTGGAGCAATATTCTTAAAAGAATTACCTGATAGAAAAACATGGATTACAATATTTGTAACTTTTACAGCTGCTATTTATATATTCTACGATTCAATACAATTAGGTAATTTTTTTGGAGATATATTAGGCTTAATAACTGCCCTAGGTTTAGCTGTTGGTGCAGTTACTATTAGATCTGCAAAAGATAAAAACTTAATTCCAGCAGCTGTTGTTGGAAAGTTAATTGTAGCTATGTTTGCGCTTCTATTTATTGAAAGTTTTGCACTAGTGGGTAGTGACCTAATTATTGTTCCTTTAATGTGTGTTATGTGTGTTGCTATACCTTTTGTACTAGTCACCATAGCTCCAAGATTCATACCCGCAGCTGAAGTAAACCTATTCTTCTTATTGGAGACTATAATTGGTCCTATTTGGGTATGGCTGATTATTAAGGAACAACCTAGTCCTGAAACTATGCAAGGTGGTGCCGTTATCATCACGGCTATCGCAATCCACTCATTCATCAAATTAAAGAATTCCTGATTTTATCAAAATTAAGACTTGATTTACATTTAGATTGAAAATAAGTACGGTCAATTTTATGAATAAAGTTTTAAAGAATTCTTGGGCATTGTTTTTAGGTATGGGCTTTTTAATGATGGCCTATGGATTTCAAAGTTCACTCCTAGGTGTAAGAGCTGTTAAAGAAGAGTTCAGTCTTGCAGCAACTGGATTTATGATGTCTGGGTATTTTGTTGGATACTTTATTGGTGCCTCAACAATTCCCAATCTTATATCAAGAGTTGGTCATATCAGAGTGTTTGCAGCTTTTGCGTCCTTAGCATCTTTAATCATTTTAATTCATTCTATTTTTATTAATCCTTATGTTTGGTTTTTTTTAAGAGTTTTAACCGGAATAAGTATGGTTTGTATTTATACTGTTGCTGAAAGCTGGTTAAATGACAGGTCAACCAATAAAAATAGAGGAAGTGTTTTATCGATTTATATGGTTATTTTATATGGATCAATGGGTGTAGGAATGTTTCTATTGAACTTTAGTAGACCTGAAAATTATCAACCTTTTATATTAGTTTCAATTATTACGTCTGTTGCCCTTATACCTATTCTCTTAACTAAAAAAAAACCACCTACATTTAAAAAGATTAAAGGGATGCCTTTAAAAGAACTTTATGAAACTTCACCATTTGGAATGGTAAGTGCTCTTTTTTATGGAACAATCCAGTCAGCACTATTTACATTGTTAGCAGTATATGCAGCATCAATGAATTTTACTATTTTTCAAATATCACTTGTAACTTTTCTTTTAGCAATTTCTGGTGCTATCTCTCAATATCCTATTGGAAAGCTTTCTGACAAATACGATAGGAGAAAAGTAATAGTCATCTCAACTTTTGGCGCTTCTATTTTTGCTTTACTTGCTATTGTATCATCAGGTCAAATGTACTTACCAGGTGAACTTGCCACAAGCAAAGTGTGGTTTTTTATCTTTTTAATTTTATTTTCAATTTGTAGCTTACCAATGTTCTCTTTGATTTGTGCACACACTAATGATTATATACCAAAAGAAAAATTTGTAGCAGCTGGAGCTGGTATACAGTTTACATTTGGCTTGGGCGCTATGAGTGGTCCATTCCTTTGTTCAATATTTATGAATATTGTTGGCTCTAATGGTTTTTTTGTATTTTTACTTTTCTTTCATACTTTAATAGGTGTGTTTGGTGTCTATAGAATGAGAGTTAGACAAACAGTTGAAAACCCAGACTCTCTATTCGTTGCTATGCCTTCATCTATTACACCTGCTGGAATTGAATTAAGCCCAACAACAGAACCTATTGAAGAACCAAAAAAACCTGAAGAGGTTCAGCCAGTAACAAATCTTTAAGCATATTGGCCAGCCACATACCCAGATGACCAAGCCCATTGAAAATTATAACCACCTAAATGGCCAGTAACATCTACAACTTCTCCAATAAAAAATAATCCATGGTGCTTATTAGACATCATTGTTTTAGAAGAAATTTCTTCAGTATCAATACCTCCCAAAGTAACTTCTGCAGTTCTATAACCTTCAGTTCCAGTTGGATTTATCGCCCAAGCATTTATAGAATTGCTCAAATTGATTAATACTTTGTTGGATAATTCACATATATTTCCATTAACGTTATTTTCATTACAAATTATATGAGCTAGTCGTTTAGGAAGGATATCAGAAACTATAATACTTATATCTTGTTTAGGATTAGATATCTTTCTATCATTTAGAAATTTATCTACATCTAGTTTCGGTGATAAGTTAACCTTGATATCATCTCCCAATTTCCAATAAGAGGAGATTTGTAATATAGAGGGTCCACTCAAACCTCTATGGGTAAACAACATTCCTTCCTCAAAAAAAGTTTTTTTAAATGAAACAACTGCTTCAACAGATAAACCTGTAAGCTCTTTACATATTGCCAATATTTTTTCACTAAAAGTTAAAGGAACTAGAGCAGGTAATGTTTCAATAACTTTTAAATTAAATTTTTGAGCAATATCATAACCAAATTTACTTGCTCCAATTTTTGGAATAGATAAACCACCTGTTGCTATAATTAATGATTCACAAAAGTATTTATCACCTCCAACAACTATAAAATATTTATCACCTTGTTTGTCTATATCATCAATAGTTGTATCTATTTTTAAAATTACATTTGCCATATCACACTCTAAAAGTAACATATCTATAATTTGTTGAGCACTTTCATTACAAAAAAGTTGTCCTAATTTTTTTTCATGAAATTTAATATTATGTTTCTTTATTAAATCTATGAAATTATTTTGGGTGTATTGTTTTAAAGCAGATATTACAAATTTTGGATTATTTGAAATAAACTTATTAGGATGAGTATGTATATTTGTAAAATTACATCTTCCACCACCTGATATTCTAATTTTTTCCCCAATTTTTTTTGAATGATCAACTAAAAGTACTTTTCTTCCACGTTTGCCAGCTTCTATAGCACTCATCATGCCTGCTGCACCTGCACCTACTACAATAACGTCAAATTTTTCTGTCATGGATTATTTATAATAATGTCTAATAATGTGGAGGTTTTTTATCAATCATAACCATACCTGTTTCATCACTACTCTCTAATTCATTAATTCTTTTTTCAATATTTGAAATTTTTTTTTTTAAAACTGATACTTCTTTTTGCTGAGAATACAGTTCATCACTCATTTGGGATATTTCATTTTGAAGAAAGCTGATCTGTTCTTCTAACTTTTTAACTAGATTTTCCATATAAAGTTAATTTAAGAGACTTTTAAAATAAAACAAGAATTGGATTTTTTTGATTAAAAGTGAATTTATTAGAATTATATTATTGTATAAAATAATAAAAAATTGTCCCTTTTTTAGTTAAATGTGGTATCAAAAATTACGGTTAATTAATTTTATCATTTACAAAATGCAAAAATATTTTTTTTCAATAATAATACCTGTATTTAATTCTGAATTTTTTTTAGAGGAAGCAATTTTATCTATTATAAAACAAGATATTGATCCATTAGAAATAATTCTAATAAATGATTGTTCAAATGATAAAAGTTTAAAATTATGCAAAATTTTTAAAAAAAAATATAAAAATATTGTCATAATAAACAATAAAAAAAATATTGGGCCTGGTAAGTGCAGAAATCTAGGAATTAAAAAAGCAAAAGGTGATTATTTAATTTTTTTAGATAGTGACGATCATTTTATGAAAAATTCTCTAAAGATGATCAAAAATAAAATTATAAAAAGCAAATTTCCACAAGTAATTCTTAATAATGTTTCAAGAATTAATGATAAAAAAAATATTAATTTGAATTATTTTAAAAATCAAGTTTATAGTCAAGATGTATTTATCCAGAAATTAATCAATCATAAAATTATTTTTAATGAATGTTGGATCCTAATAATTAAGAATGATTCATTGTTAAGTAAGATAAGATTTTTAGACATAAGAGTAGCTGAAGATAATGGCTATGTTATGGATATTTTTTTTAAAATGAAAAATATTTTGATTAATAAATCACACTTGCTTACTCACGTAAGTCGATATGAAAGTTCGAAACACTTGATTGGATATAAAAGTGCTTTTTCATATTTTAAATTATTAATTAAATATTTTGATTTGATTCAAAAATCTAAAAATAACCGAACATTTATTAAATACATTAAGCATAGAATTGAAGGTACTGTTGATTATTTAAATGCTCACATCTACCTATTAAATAATAAAGATAAAAAAAAATTTTTTTTAATTAAGCAATTAAAATACCTTGATTATTATGATTTATTTGAAAATAAAAAAAATAATAAATCTGAGACAATATTAAAAAATATAAAAAATTTTAAAAAACATTTTGAATCAAGGTTAGATAAATTTTTGTTAATAAAAAAAAAAACATCTGGATATGATATCAATATTATTTGTGCAGGATTACAGGGTAAATCTGTAATAAATTATTTTAATAATAGAAAAATTAAGATAGATAAAATTATTGATGAAGATAAAAATTTTCATAACAAGTCTATTATGAATTATAACGTTCATCTTTTTAAACATTTAAAATATGATGATTTTAATAACTCTATAAATCTAATCTGTCACCAGAGTAAATACATACAAGATAAATTTATTAATAAATTTATAAGATTAAAAGTTAATTTAAAAAATATCTATTGTGTAGATGTATTTAAATAATTTTTTTATACTCTAAAGGTTTTTTTGTTTGTAATGCTGCTGGTACATTTGCAACGTTGTAATCACGTCCATTACACCAGTTACATGCTCCCAAATATTCTTTTTCAAAAACTAATGATCTAATTTTTTTTTTAATTTGAACACTGTCATTAAGTTCAATTAAATTAATAGAATCTGATGAAGTTTTTGGAATTGCATTTAAATTTTCTGCATGCGCTGAATACGGGCACAAATAAAGCTTACCATGTAAAAGTGTTAAAGTTTCATTAACACAACAATTGCCAAAAATTTCTTTTGTTAAATTAAGATCTCTTTCAAATTTTTCGATTCTGGCACAATCTTGCCATCGTGTAACATCTTCAGTTATAAATTTAATATTATTAAAACTTAAAAATTTCTCTAATTGTGGAATCTTTCTACAAATTTCTCCATAATTTGAAATTTTAAATATAATTTTATCATTTTGAAAACTTTTGGCTTTTTCTTGTTTTGGTACAATTGTCCCATTAGTGTAAATCACTAAGTTTTTGTAATTTGTATAACTTAAGATTTTTTGAATTACTTCATCTATTCTCTTGTACATAAATGGCTCTCCTCCAATAATTCGTATTTCTTGAAGAAAATCTACAGAGTTCATAAATTTATCAATTGATTTCATTAGCATATCAAAATCTTCGTCAATTGGTTTTTCGTAATACTGCATCAAATTTGAACAATCTTTGCATTTTAAAGAACATTTTTCTGTAAGAACTAAATCTAAACTATTTAATCTAAGCTTATTTTTTTCTCTAGCTGATAAAACTGCATAATTATAGAGGTCAAGCCTAATTTTACATAAATCTTTAGTCCATTCAGTTTCTACATTACTCAAGTCTAATTCATTAAATAAAAAATCTGAGTCATAATAATTTTTTATATTCAGGGCTTCCAACTGTCTTTTAAAAAATCTAAAATTTAATGAACATATTAATATAGGATATTTATAATTTGAACCATTTAATTTTTCAGGAGACACAACATCATAATTTTTAAATTTCTTATTTTGATTTTTCTTATTGTTATCAACAAAACAAATTATTTTAATTTTTTTTTGTTTAAGACTTTCAATAGCAAGTATTCCAAGGTTCCCTGTACCAAAAACAATTACTCCATTCTTGAATTCATTATTAAAGTCTATTTGTGATACATTATTATATTTGTAAATCATAAAAAATTTATTATATATTAATAAATAGAAATTTTAACACATTTCTTGCATTTTAGTCGAGCCACCAATGGTTTTTATCTAAAAAATTATGTGAAATCAAAAATTTTGATTCTTTTGGGTGCCAAAGTCCATCTATAGGGTTTGATTTTGGCAATTTTTTAAATAGTTCAAAAAATTTTTTTTCCAATTCTTTCGAATGATTTGTTTCAATATAACTATTGTTTTCTCTTAAAGCCATTTCTTCCACTACAGTCCTTAAATTTTCTGAATTTATTTCTTCAAGATCTATATTTTCTACTTTTTTTCCATCCTGGAATATAAATCCTAACTTTCTATCTATAATTTCATTCATACTAAGTCTTTTTTTTGTTTTTTTATCTACCAAATGCCTGTAACCAACAAGATGATTTTCTGTGCTACTTTTAGTATCCATTATGGGGCAAACACATGGAAAAACTAATTTTTTTCTAAATGTGGAGGTGATACAATCTATTCCTGACATTGTTGTAATAGTAAAAGAACACATTGCTTGTAAGAAAATATCCATGAAATCATCAACATATTCTGTTAAAGGATAATCAATAAAATTTTTATCATATAAATTCATTTCTTTTTCGACAATGTTTCCTATTCTTATTACTTTATAACCGTTATTTATTAAATATTGCGTTGAAGAAATAAAATAGTTAATGTCAATGTTTCTGTGGTCATGATATGACCAATCATTATTTGAATAATTTTTTCTTAAATATTTACTGTCTCTTGAATATAAGCACACATATTTATCATCTCTATTGATTCCCATTTCTTTCAATATGGAAAAACCTTTATTAATTTGTTTTGAAGTAAATTCAAATTGTGGATTAGTTCTTTGTAAAAAACTATATATATCTCTATTTAACCATGGCGGTTTTGGTGTAACTGTTAAATCTTTTTTATATCTTCCAACTGTATGTATGTCTTGACTATCAATAATTCTATCAAAGAATCTATTAATCTTATCAACTGGATGCATTATGAATCTAGGTAATATAATTATCTCTTTTTTTAATAACTTTAAGAAAAATTTATTACACACATACGTGTTCACATAAAAAATATCTAAGTGAGTTTGTTTTGGAGTAAATAATTTTTCATTTTTTGCGCATAAATAATAATCCAAATCTTCTACAAAATGTCCTATTCTGGTACTTTTAATATATGAATATCTTATAAGAATAAATGGCTTAAGAATTCTTATAACAATTACAAAAAGCAGAGAAAGAGGAAAAAAAACTGCTGCCAAAAAATATTCAATAATTTTTTTTCTTTTTTGAATTATTTTTTTTAACATTGGGAATCTTTCATATAATTTTTATTGAGGAATTTAACTTATCATAATTTTATTAAAAAAATGGAGTAATTTTTAGGGAGCCTTAATAGAATATACAATAATATAGGTGTATTCAAATAAGCTCATACGCATGTAGAGAAATTAAAAATTTTACTTATTTGTCTTGTTCAATTATAAATATTAGAATAAATATACATTAACATGCCTTCATTTGATGTGATCAGTAAAATTAGTTATCCAGAATTTGATAATGCTCTTGCAAACTGCCTAAGAGAAATTAGTAATCGATTTGACTTTAAAGGACTTGATATTTTAATTGAAAGAAAAGATAAGATTATCACCACATTAGCACCCGATTCATTAAAATTAAAACAAGTAAATGAATTATTACAAGTCCATCTTATAAGGCGAAAAGTAGATCCAAGAGTGATAGCAATTAAAAATTCAGAAAATGCTGCAGGTTCATCGATTAGACAAGTTAGTGAACTAGAAGAAGGTATTAGTCAAGAAAATGCAAAAAAAATTATTGCTGAAATAAAAAAACTAAAACTTAAAATTCAGATTAAAATTCAAGGAGAAGAGTTACGAGCTGAAGGAAAAAAAAGAGACGACCTTCAAGAAGCAATGTCAGCAATAAGTGCTATTGATATTGGTCTCCCGATAGAATTTGTAAACTTTAGAGATTAAATTTAGTTTAATGACCAAAGAAAACGCAAGTAAACTGTGGACTTTGATACAGGAAGCCGGTCTTTATTTACTAGGTCAGTTACCTAGTCATCCAAATCACCCTAAGGGAAGAAATCCCTACGCCCACGTTGCTATCTGTGTCAAAGAGAAGTTTGGCAACTCATATAAAGATATTCCTGATGAAAAGTTTGATGAGGTTTTAAAATATATTGAATTTCTTAAAGAAAATCCAAACTAGTTTTTTTGAGAAATTGTTTCTAAAAGTTGATCAACATCACTCTCTTTAGTATTCCAAGCAGCAACAAGTCTTACTGCTTTTCCATCAAGTTCTTCTTGATTCATTTTATAACCTTCTGAATTAAGGTGCTCAATGATAGGCTTTGGAAATTTTGCAAATACTTCATTGGCATCTGTTGGATAAGCTAATTCAATGTTCTGATTAGCGTCTAATCCTTCACTTAATTTTTTTCCCATTAAATTTGCATGTTTTGCATTTCTTAACCAAACATCATTTGAAATATAAGCTTCTAATTGAGCTGAAACAAAACGCATTTTTGAAAGTAGATGCCCTGATCTTTTCATTAAGAAAGGAAGATTGCCTACTAATTCTGGTTTAAAAAATATAATTGCTTCTGCTGCAATACATCCATTTTTAGTTGCACCAAAAGACAAAACATCTACTCCTGACTTCCATGTCATTTCAGCAGGAGTTGCATCAAGTGCCACTAAAGCGTTAGCAAACCTTGCCCCATCCATATGCATTTTTAAATTATGTTTATGAGTAGTTTCAGATATGGCTGCAATTTCATCTAACTGATAAACTTCGCCTGTTTCACATAATTGAGTAATACTCACTACAGAAGGCTGTGTGTGGTGTACGATACCAACTCCTCCAATATTTTCAGATAACTCTTCTGGTGTAAATTTTCCATTAATTCCATTTAAAGGTACAAGTTTTGCACCTCCCGTATAAAATTCAGGAGCTCCACATTCATCTGTATTGATATGTGAATATTTGTGACAATAAATACTTCCAAAAACTGGTGTCATTGCTGATAAAGCTAAAGCATTAGCAGCTGTACCTGATGCAGTTGGATAAACAATCACATCTTTTTCAAAAATTTCAGAAAACTTATTTTGTAAGTTCGTTGACCACTCATCATTACCATATGGAGTACTGTCTCCTTCATTAGCTTTAATAATTGCATCTAAAACTTCAGGACATGCACCCGCTACATTATCAGAGGCAAATTTAACTCTCTCTCTTTTTGTTTTAATTTTAGACGTCATAAATATTATTGCTTTGGAAAATAATCTTTTAACTCACCTTCACGGTAAACATCTGCTGTACAACAATGAAGGCCTCCTCCAAATGCATAAGCATCTCTCATTTCAACTGGTATTACTTCCATTCCTAATTTATTTAATTGTTCAGCTTGATAAACTTCACTTTTTTCAACACAAACAGTTTTTGGATCTAATACTAGAACGTTCATTGAAAGCCAAGTTGAAGAATAACATAATGGTGGTGGCTCATTGTGTGCTGGTTGTGCAGAATCTATTATTTCCCATCCGTTGTTTTCAAATAATTTTCTTTGTTCTTTTGGAAGTTTTCTTTGAGGGTTGTTGATAATTAAACCTTCTTTGATTGGTGTAAATGTTGCATCGATATGAATTGGGTATGGGTCACCTGGAAAATTAACAGCATGAACTCTATGATCTTTGTAATGTCTTTTAAGCCAATCAATCCCTTTAAGATTTGTTGTAAAACCATGTTGAACTACTAAATCTTTACCAAATCTTAAAACATCTGCTGCATCAAATAAGGGTTCCTCTTCAGTTGTTACAAAAAACTTATCTTCAGTCCATTCTAATCTTTTTTGAATTCCAATTTTATCAGATAAATAATCTTTTCTGTAATCTGCATCAGTTAATCTTGGTTTAGGAGCAGCTTCGTGCTTCATATTAGGATCTTCATCATAATATTTTTTTAATAAAGGCCTGTAACACAAATATTCAAACCATCTACATCTATAACTCATAGTAGCTTCTAATATTTCACTTCCAACTGTTAACAAAACATCTCTAGGCGGCATACATCCAAACATTGTTTCTGCTTCCCAGTCGGGTGTTGATGTTTTTTTACTAAAATCTATTGGATCTGGTCTATCTACTTTTATACCTCTTTTAATTAACATATTTGAAAAGTCGTCTAACAACTGATTTGCTTTATCAACTGTATCTTTTGTTCTTGGTCCAAACTGACCTCGCATATCTGAGTCTTCTGGAACCTTGGCATCTAATGCTGGTTCTGGAGCTGGTATACAAGTACCGTCAGCCCTACCAACAATTACATGTTTTAAAGGATCCCACTCATTCCAACTATTAACTATAGTTTTTTTTTCACTCATAAATTTATTATTTGATAATATTATGTTCTGGACCAAAAGGAAACTTAGTAATATTTTCTGCATTATCTTTTCCTATAACTAAGATATCATGTTCTCTATATCCACCAGCTCCTGGTTTTCCATCAGGTATCATGATCATTGGCTCCATAGAAACAACCATGTTTTCTTCTAATACAGTGTCTATATCTTCACGAAGTTCTAATCCTGCTTCTCTTCCATAAAAATGAGAAAGTACTCCAAAAGAATGTCCATAACCAAATGTTCGGTAATGAAGATAACCGAGCTCTGCAAAGAGCTCATTTAGCTCATGACAAATAGCAGAACATTTTACACCTGGTTTAATTAACTCTAATCCTCTTTTATGAACTTTAACATTTGCTTCCCATGCTTTTAAAGAGGCATCATCAATTTTATCTACAAAAAGAGTTCTCTCTAGAGCAGTGTAGTATCCTGAAATCATAGGAAAGGTATTTAAAGAAAGAATATCTCCTGATTTTAGTTTTCTATTCGTTTTTGGGTTATGTGCACCATCTGTATTTAGTCCTGATTGAAACCAAACCCAAGTATCCATATATTCTGCATCAGGGTAAGTTTTGGCAATTTCACGCTCCATTCTATCTCTACCTGCTATTGCGATTTCAAGTTCACTTTCTCCAATTTTAATATTCTTTACAATCTCTTCACCACCAAGATCAGCAATTCTTGCACCATTTTTAATAATTTCTATTTCCTCAGCAGATTTAATCATTCTAAGCTGCATTAAATCTTTTGAAACATCACTGAAAACTGAAAAAGTAAAAATAGACGTGAGTTTTTCTTTAACATCTAGGGTTACATGATCATTTTCAATGCCAATATTCTTAGGAGGTTCATCTCTTCCAATAATAGCAACTATTGCTTTTAAAAAATTATCTCTTTTCCAATCAGTATAAATTACATTATCACTATGTGATCTCCGCCAGGGTTGACTTGCATCTATGTTTGCTGAAATTGTAGAAATTTTATTAGCTGTTACAACGCAACCATAAGGTCTACCAAAAGAACAATAAATAAACCCCGTATAGTAAGCAATGTTGTGCATTGAGGTTAAAATAACCATATCTAGATTATTTTTACTCATTGTAGCTCTTAAATTAGTTAATCGTCTTTGATATTCTTGATCTGTGAAAGGTAGTTTAGCCTTCTCACCATTTTTTAAATTAAAAAAATCTGGTCTTTCCATTATAATTAATTTAGAGCAATAAATCTTCTATTAGTTTTAATTGTAAGACTATAATAAATGATAGACATAAAAAGGAAGAAGCCTCCTATTATCGTATTAGTCGACGGTATTTCATTAATTCCTAAAATTGGAATCCATACCCAGAAAATTCCACCTATAACTTCAGTTAGTGAAAGTAAGGTAAGCTCTGCTGCCGGTATAGCTTTTGATCCAATAGAATATAAAATTAAACCCATACAAACTAACGTTCCATGTATAGAAAATAATGCTCCATTATAACTTGAGGACAGGAAAACCATATCATTAGTTAAAATAACTATTGTTGCGACCACAAAACAAAAAAGACCAGCAAAAGCTACAGTTGTAAATTTTGGAGTTTCTTTTTTCCATCTTAAGGTAACTGAAAAGACAGAAAACCCTATAGAGGAAGTCATTCCAAAAATAAGCCCTAATAAAGAATTTTTTTCTGTATTACCCAAGGCTATTATTATTATTCCAATTGTAGCAATTATAATAGCTACCCACACATTTAATGAAATTTTTTCTTTTAAAAATAAAAAACCTAGTAAGGCTGTAAAAAAAGGCATGGCAGCCAAGCAAAGCAAAGTAACAGCAGCACTGGTATTTGTAATGGAATAAATGAAGGTTATCATTGCAATACCTAGTCCAGTTCCACCAATGATACCCGAAATTCCAATTTTTAAATAATTCTTATAAAAATCTTTTCCTTCTTCAAAAAAAAGATAAAGATTTAAAACTAAAAAGATTGTTAGACCTCTTGCAAAAATATATTGCCATGGAACTAAATTGGGTTGATCCATGTATCTTACAACTAAAGGTCCAAAGGACCATATAAGACCCGCTAATAAAACTACTGGAATTGCAATTTTTTCATTTTTTAGCTCAATCATAATTTGATATTTAATGGTAATTATTTAGCACTACAATAAAAATGAGGTCTATTTAAAGATATTAATATTTGAGCCAATGGGAGAGTAACAATCAATTAGCTCCCCTTTTTTGAATATAGATTGTCCATCTTTGAATAGACCCCATACATTTGACACTACAAATGATTTAATTCTGAAAGATTCTTGACCTTTTAAAACCTGTAATTCTATTTTTCCATCATTAGTTGAAGTTAATTTTGCTTTTAAAAATCTAATAATCTTTTTACTCTTAAAATAACCATTTTTTAATTTAGCTTTAAATGGTTTTTCAGCCTTAACCCCTAGAATATTAAGCAGATAAGGGTAAACAAAAAACCTAAAGCAGGCAGATGAAGAAATAGGATTACCAGGCAACCCAAAAATAGCTTTTTCAGTTTTCTTAAATTTTGCAAACAATACTGGTTTACCAGGCCTAATCGAGACACCTTTAAAAAAATTAGATAAACTAAATTGTTTAATTATATATGGAACAAAATCATGTTTACCAGCAGATACAGCACCAGACGTAATTATAATATCTATTTTAGATTTAAAACTTTTTTCAATTTTTTTTTGAAAAAGTTTAGCATCCTTATCCCTTAAAATTCCACCATCTATAAAATTAAATAAAAAATTATTAGATAAGGATTTTATATAATGACTATTAGAGTTTCTAACTTTCCAATTAACAATATCCCTATCATTAGAAATTTCATTTCCTGTAGAAAAAAATAAAATATTAGGCTTCTTTTTAACTTTAATATTTACTATGCCTAATGTTTTAAAAGCTAATATGTGAGAAGGTTGAATTATGGTTCCTTTTTTAATTATTAAATCTCTTTTTTTATAATCTGATCCAGCATATCTGATGTGCTGGTTATTTTTTATTTTTTCATTAATTAAGATAAATTTTTTATTTTTATTAAAAACAATTTTTTCTATTGGAATTATAGTATCAAAATTTTTAGGTATAAGTGCACCTGTCATTACTTCGACAGCTTCGAGCTTATTTATTTTTTTTAATGAAGGATTATCTCCCGCAGATATAGTCTTTAAAATTTTAAAGTTTTGTGAATTATTTTTATTTAATTTTCTTGTTTCTTTTGAGTTAATAGCAAAACCATCAAATGCAGCATTAGTTCCTGCTGGATAATTTACAGTTGAGTAGATATCTAATGTATTAACCCTATTTAATGACTTTGATGAGTTAATAATTTCATCTTTAATCTTTATCTTTGATTTTATTAAGATTTTTTTAGCTTCTTTATAATTAATCATTTTAATTCTTTTTTAGTATTTTTTTTGCTTCTTCTAAATCTTCTTTAGTATTTATATTAAAAAAAGGATCAAATTTTTTAGGCTCAATATCAATTGTTTTTACCCCTATTTTATTTGCCCAGTCCTCTACTTTTCTAAAATTATTATTAATCAAATCATTTTCAAGTGGTTTTAATAACTCAATTGACCATAAGCCAAAAATATTGTGCCTTTTGTTGTTTGACTTAACAAAATACAACAAGCTATCTTTTAGTTTAATTTTTTTTTGGTATTCATCAATAATTGATGTTTCAAAAAAAGGTGTGTCTGATGGAAATGTTGCAATCCACTGATATGATTTTTGATTATCTTTAACCCATTTCATTGCACTCAGAACTCCTGCTAATGGTCCAAAGTCATCAAAACAATCAGGGATTATTGTTACATTTTTTATCTTTTTTGTATCTAAGCTGTGACTTGAGACAATAAGTATCTCCTCATATCTATTACTAATTTTTAATAAAACGTGCTCTAATAATGTTTTATCGCCAAGTTTTGTCTGGTTTTTATCCTCACCAAATCTCTTTGACTTTCCACCGGCTAGCACAACAGCTAAAATATTGTTATCTTCCATAAATCAAAATATAAAACATTAATCTCTTAATTAAAGAATTATAATGGACTTAGAAATTTTAGAAATTGCATCTAATACCGAAAACCACAAAGTGGTTAAGAATCATACACATCAATCAAAGAACAAAAACCCATTATGCGGTGATGAAATGGAAATTAGCTTAATAGTCAAAGACAATATAGTTCAAGATGTGGGGTATCAATGTAGGTCATGCGTGTACTGTCAAGCCTCAGTTAGTTTGCTTTCGAGATGGGTTATGCAGGTACCAATAGAGAAAATTTCAGATTTTGTCTTAAATGCAGAACTTTTCTTTGATAAAAATTTTGATCAATTGAAAAAAATTAATATAAAAAATTTAAATGATTTTAAAAAAATAATGAATCCAGAAAATATTTCTAGAAAAGAATGTTTATTACTTCCTTTTAAAACTATTTCAAAAGCCCTAAAGCTTTAAGAATAACACTAACAATATAAATAAAAGAATATGATAAATACAATAAAAGAAAACTTTAACAGAGCTCTATATGCTTTAATATTTTCAATAATCACAATTGGTACCCTTTCATTCTTAAGTTTTGAAACTTCCTATGGGTTATTTTTAGCTGGATCATTTGGATCTTCTATGGTTCTACTTTTTGGGTATCCTGAAAGTCCATTTGCTCAACCCAAAAATGTTTTTTTTGGACACTTGGTAACATCTATAGTTGGTGTATTAATTTTAAAATTTTTACCAGTTGATCAATTTTTACAAATAGCTATTGCTGTAGGTCTTGGTATTTTTGTAATGATACTGCTTGGTGTAACCCACCCACCAGCAGGAGGAAATCCTATTGTTATAATACTTGGTGCAGTTTCATATGATTTTTTATTAAACCCGATTATTTTTGGTTCTATAATAATAATTGTTTATGCGGTTATTCTAAATCGTTTCATATTAAAGAAAAACTACCCAAGTAGTTGGAAAAGCTAATCTTTTCGTTGTTTCAAATTTAGCCAGTTTAAATATACTAGCTAAATGAATTCTAATTATAAAGTCATAAAATTTAGATCTAATAACTCGAAAGAGGTTAACGATCTAGTATCTATTGAAGAACCACTTCAAATAATACTTAAATATAAAGATAAAGAAAATTGGATAGAAAATACTATATCCATTACGATGAGAACACCTGGAGATGATGAGAATTTAGTTACTGGCTTTCTTTTTAATGAAAGAGTAATTGAAAAAATTAGCCATATAGAAAATATTGAAGCTAGTGGTGAGGCTGTTGGGCAATATAAATTACAAAATAAAGTTATTATTACAATAAATAATTCTGAGAATATAGATATTGATAAAATTAAAAGAAATTTTTTGACTAATTCCTCATGTGGGGTGTGCGGGAAAACATCTCTTGAATCCTTAGAAATTATTAAGAAAGATAAAATATTAAAATCTATCCCTAAAATATCTCATGAAATTATAATGAAATCTCCAGATATATTAAGACAAAACCAATCTGAGTTTTCAAAGACGGGTGGCATTCATGCTAGTGGGTTATTTAATGCGAATGGAGAAATTATTGCCTTAAAAGAAGATGTAGGACGACATAATGCTTTAGACAAACTAATTGGATTTGTCTTAAAAGAAAATTTACTTGATAATAGTTCTCAATTTCTAACCTGCTCTGGAAGACTAAACTTTGATCTTGTGCAAAAGGCTCTCATGGCGAATATAGGCGTCTTAATTGGTGTGGGTGCGCCAACCAGTCTCGCTATAGATTTGGCTAATAAGTTTGACATGACATTAGTTGGTTTTGTAAAAGAGGATAGCTTTAATATTTATAGTAATAATGAGAGAATTATAATAAAAAATTAAAAATTTTAATAGGGTAAAATGTGTCAAAAAATATAAGTAACTTATCAGGTAGAATTGGTTTAAAGAAAAATCTATTTGAGAAAATCTCTGAAAGATCCCTAAACTCTAAAGGTGCAAGTGGCATTCAAGAAATAGCTAATGAATATCATATGGGTGTATCTACTATTCATGGTGCAGAAAGTTTTTATGAATTTTTAAGGCCATCTCATAGAGCAAAAAAAGCCTTTGTTTGTAATGGAAGTGCTTGCATGTGTTCTGGAACACAAGAACCTCTAAAGAAAAAATTAAAAGAAAAATTAGGTGATGACAAGGTTGGTGAAATGTTTTGTCTTGGTCACTGTTATGAAAATAAAGCGTTTCATTATGATGGTGAAAACTATGCTGGGAATGACATTGATAAAATTGATGAAATAATTAAAGGAGATAAAATTGAACAAGAAAAATTTTTCTCAAAAAGTTTTGCTTCAACTAGTTTTTTAATGGATGATAAGCTTTCAAATTTAGATCAATTTAAAGATGTTTTAAATAAATTTATCAATACAGATAAACATGAAATTATAAAATCATTACTAGATTCAAATTTAACAGGCAGAGGTGGTGCTGGTTTTCCAGCTGGAATGAAATGGGATTTTTGTAGAAAAGCAGAATCTGAAAAAAAATATGTTATCTGCAATGCTGACGAAGGAGACTCTGGCGCATTTTCTGATAGATACTTATTAGAAGATCAGCCACTAAAAGTATTATTTGGAATGATCATCTGTGGTTATGTTATTGGAAGTGACGAGGGTGTTTTATATATTAGAGGAGAATATCCAAAATCTATTGAAGCTATAAATGGATGCATTAATTCTTTAAAAAAAGAAGGCCTGTTAGGTAAAAATATTCTTGGAACAAATTTTTCTTTTGATCTAAATATTTGTATAGGACAAGGAGCGTACATATGTGGAGAAGAAACTGCTTTAATTGCATCAATTGAAGGAAGAAGAGCAGAAGTTGATGTCAGACCACCCTTCCCTGTTACTGAAGGACTTTATAAAAAACCAACAGTTGTTAACAATGTTGAAACTTTAGCTGCTGCTACTGGTATACTCATTAATGGAGCAGAAAAATTTGCTGTAATTGGTAATAAAAAGTCAGCAGGTACAAAACTAGTTTGTTTTGATAGTTTTTTTAATAATCCTGGTGTTTACGAAGTCGAAATGGGAACTCCAATGAAAAAAGTTTTGAACGATATTGGTGGAGGTTTTAAAGAACCTATTAAAGCACTACAAATTGGTGGCCCATTAGGTGGAGTTATTCCAATTTCTGAAGTAGAAAAATTAAATCTAGATTTTCAGGAATTTACTGCTGCTGGTTTCATGTTGGGACACGCAAGTATAGTAAGTATTCCAAAAGACTTCCCAATGGTTGACTATATTCATCATTTATTTGAATTCACAGCTGAAGAATCATGTGGAAAATGCTTCCCAGGTAGACTTGGATCTTACAGAGGTAAGGAAATGTTTGATCAAGCAAAGAATAAAACTGCTAAAATTCCATTAAAGCTATTAAATGAACTGCTAGTAACAATGAAAAAAGGCTGTTTATGTGCTTTATGTGGTGCAATACCTACACCTATCATGAACATACTAAAATATTTTGGTGATGAAATGAAGGATGATATGGTCAAAGATAATTAATGAGCTCAGAAAAAAGAAAAATTGCATATATAGATGGTAAGCCATATGAAATTGGTCCTAACCATACTTCTGTTTTAAAATTTGTAGAAAGTTATCTTGGTGAAAAAAAGGTTCCTGCTTTATGTAACGATCCAAACTTAGCACCATATGGAGCTTGTAGAGTTTGTTCAGTTGAGGTTGCTTTAGTTAAAGATGGTCCGACTAAAGTTGTAGCCTCATGTCATACACCAGTTGGTGAAAACCAATATATTTTTACAAACAATGAAAATTTAACAGCTTTAAGAAAAAATATTGTAGAACTAGTTTTAACCGACCATCCAATGGAATGTGGAACTTGTGAGGTTAATAATAACTGTGAACTTCAAGATGTTGCTAATGATTTAGGTATATCAGATCATAGATATAATGTGCCAAAACAACATAAAGGTATTCCAAGAGACACCTCTCATGATTACATGAGAATGAATTTAGATAACTGCATTAATTGTGGAAGATGTGTCAGAGCTTGTGATGAAATTCAAGGTTCATTTGTTTTAACAATGAGTGGAAGAGGATTTGAATCTAAGATTACAACAGATAATGATGCATTATTTGGGGACTCGTCTTGTGTATCTTGTGGAGCTTGTGCACACACTTGCCCAACAGATGCTATCTCAGATGTATATCAATCTAAATCAGTTGCTGTTGATGAAAAAGTAAGAACGACTTGTTCTTATTGTGGAGTTGGTTGTAATCTAGAAGCTTCAATTAAAGATAATAAAGTCGTTGCAATTTCTACTCCTAAAGAATCTGAAGTTAACGCAGGTCATACTTGTATTAAAGGAAGATATGCTTTTGGATTTTATGATCATCCTGACAGATTAAAAACTCCTTTAATTAAAAGGAATGGAAAATTTGAAGAAGCGTCATGGGATGAGGCGTATGATTTTATTAAAAAAGAATTAAATAGAATTACCAAAGCTAATGGACCAGATGCAGTTGCTGGTATTTCTTCAGCAAGATGTACTAATGAAGAAAATTATGTTTTCCAAAAAATGATTAGAGCAGCAATAGGAACTAATAATATTGATTGCTGTGCAAGAATTTGTCACTCACCTACTGCGTGGGGAATGCAACAAACATTTGGAACTGGAGCAGCTACAAATTCTACAGAAGATATTTACCATGCAGATTTATTTATGGTTATTGGAGCAAATCCAACAAATGCTCACCCAGTTACAGGTGCTAAAATTAAGCAACAAGTAATGAAAGGTAAGAAATTAATTGTATTAGATCCAATTACTACTGAGCTTGCTAAACTTGCTGATTATCATATTAAACTTAGACCAGGAACAAATGTAGCCATATTAAATATGATGTTGCATTATATATTGAAAGCAAACCTTTATGACAAAGACTTTGTCAGAGATAGAACTGAAGGTTTTGCAAATTTCATTAAAGAAATTGAGAGACAAGATATGGATCATTTAGCGAAAGTTGCTGGTGTTGATAAACAGTTAGTTAAAGAAGCTGCAATTGCTTATGCAACTGCAAAAAACTCTATGGAATTCCATGGTTTAGGAGTTACAGAACAGGAGCAAGGATCTAAAACAGTAATGTTAATTGCTGATCTTGCAATGATTACAGGAAATATTGGTAGAAGAGGTGTTGGTGTTAATCCATTAAGAGGACAAAATAATGTCCAAGGTGCAGCTGATATGGGTTGTCAACCTCATCAAGGAGCTGGTTACTTTGAAGTGGCTGATGAAAAAGTTCAAAATTTCTACACTGAAAAATATGGAGTAGTACACCCAACAAAAGCAGGATTAAAAATTCCTGAAATGTTTGATGGGGCAATTAATAAAGATGTTAAAGCTGTCTGGATCATTGGAGAAGATATAGTTCAAACAGATCCTAACAGTGCACATGTTGTAGATGCTATGAATTCACTTGAGCTTTTAGTTGTACAAGAAATTTTTATGAGTGAGACAGCAAAACTTGCAACAGTAGTATTACCTGGAACAACTTTCTTAGAAAAAAATGGAACTTTTACTAATACAGAAAGAAGAATTCAAAGAGTAAATCGAGCCGTACCTCCTTTGCCTGGTACTAAAACAGATGGAACAATTGTAACAGACATGATGCAAAAATTAGGCTTTGATCAACCTGAATATGATGCCGATCAAGTTCTTGCAGAAATAGCTGATGTGGTTCCTTTCTTTAAAGGTGTAACAAGAGAAAGACTTGGTAAAATGGGATTACAGTGGCCAGTACAAGAAGATGGTACAGATACACAAATCTTACATGAAAAAAAATTCAAATTAGGAAAAGGACAACTTAAAAATTTTGATTGGAAAGAATCTAATGAGATAGCTACGAATAAAAAAGATTATCCATTGATTTTAACAACTAGTAGAGTTCTTCAACATTATAATGCAGCTACTATGACAAGACGTACTAAAAATATTAATATAGTTTCTGAAGATTTATTACTAGTTCACCCTAATGATGCTAAAAAAAGAGAATTAAGTACTGGTGATATTGGTAGACTTTATTCTGGCAGAGGTGAAGTAGCTTTAAAAGTAGAGGTAACAGATAAAGTTAAAGAAGGAATTGTATTTACAACATTCCATTTTCCAGAACATATGGTTAACATGGTAACTGGTCATGGAAAAGATGAAGAGACAATGTGTGCAGAATACAAAGTTTCTTCTGTAGAAATTCAAAAAATATCCAATCAATTTAAAACTGTTGTTGAGCCTAAAGAGAATCAAGCAGAAGTTAACTAATCGATAAAATGACAATTGGTTGGCATTTTGATAATAGTTATTCGAGATTACCAAAAACATTCAAAGAAGATATCAACCCTGTTGCTGTAAATGCACCAGAAATATTAATATTAAATAAAGATCTAGCAAATAAATTAGATCTAGATTTTTCAGATGTTAATGATGAAGGTTTATCAAAAATTTTTTCAGGAAATATGTTACCTGAAGGATCTAACTCTATAGCGCAAGCCTACGCTGGTCATCAATTTGGTCATTTTACAATGCTTGGTGATGGAAGAGCTGTTTTAATCGGTGAACACTTGACCAAAAGTAATGAGCGATTTGATATACAATTCAAAGGCTCTGGTAGAACCCCATTCTCACGAAGTGGTGATGGTAGGGCTGTTTTAGGCCCAATGTTGAGAGAATATATAATAAGTGAAGCAATGCATTCTTTAAAAATACCTACTACTAGAAGTTTAGCAGTAGTTAAAACTGGTGAAGATGTGGTTAGGGAACAAATTTCACAAGGTGCAATTCTTACAAGGGTGGCATTAGGCCATCTAAGAGTTGGAACATTTCAATACATTGCTGCAAAACAAAATATTAGTGATTTAGAAATTTTGATTAATTACACAATTGAAAAATACTACCCCAATATAAAAACATCAAAAAATAAAGCATTAGACTTACTAAATGTTTTAATCAAAAAACAAACTGAACTTGTAATTGACTGGATGCGTGTCGGTTTTATTCATGGAGTTATGAATACTGACAATATGACCATATCTGGTGAAACAATAGATTATGGTCCCTGTGCATTTATGGATACTTATGACCCTAAAACAATTTTTAGTTCAATAGATCAATTAGGTAGATATGCCTATGATAATCAACCAAAAATTACCAAATGGAATTTAACAAGATTTGCTGAATGTCTTATTCCACTAATTAGCAAAAATGAAGATGAAGCAATTAAATTAGCTACAGATGCTTTAGATAAATTTGAACAAAATTATGAAACAAAATGGTTAAATATGATGAGAGATAAACTCGGATTATATGGTGAAGATAAAGAAGATAAAAATTTGATTATGGAGTTATTAAATTGGATGCAAAAAAATAAAGCAGATTATACAAATACCTTTATTTTTTTAACGGATAAGACAATTAAAAATTCTGAAGTTTATGATAATGCAGATTTTAATTTATGGAAAATTAAATGGGTGAAAAGATTAGCAATGTTTAATAGTTCACATGATAAATCTATGGAATTAATGAATTCTTCTAATCCAATGGTAATACCTCGTAATCATAAAGTGGAAGAAGCTTTAACATTAGCAAGTAATGGTGATTTAACATTGTTTAATAGGTTAATAAAAATATTAAAAAATCCTTATACAGTTAATAGCAATGATTTAGAATTTATGTCACCTGCTCCACACAGCGATAAGAAATATCAAACTTTTTGTGGAACTTAACTCGTTATAATACGTAAGGTTCTGGTCTAGCTTCTTTACTAAATATTCTTTCAACATTAAAAGCGCTTACATCTATAGTTTGATAAGAACCTGTTGTTATAAGTTCTGTCAAAGCTCTACCAATGCCAGGTGCTTGTTGTAATCCTCTTCCTGTGAAACCCGAAGCCATATATACATTTTCGTATTTAGGATGCTTACCCACAATAGCATTACTGTCTAGTTGGTTATGATCATAAAATCCTGCCCAAGCACCAGTTAATTTAAGCTCTTCAAACATTGGAATTCTTTTTGCTAAAGCTGGCCATACCAACTCCTCAAAGTCGTCCCAAGCAGGTTCAAGATTTGTTGCATCAAAAGTAGATTTTGGAGAACCAGCTAAATATTCTTTACCCTCTGGCCTCCAATAAACACCTGTTGTTAAATCAGCAGATAAAGGCATTTCAGATATATACGTTGGGCACTTAACTCTGAAAACAGTGTGTTTTTGTGGAATAACAGGAATATCATTTAATATTTTTTTAGTCCAACAACCTGCAGCAGAAATAATTATCTTAGCATTAATTTCTGATATTTCTTTTACTTCTCCCTTAATAAATTCAGCCCCAAGTTCTGTGGCCTTGCTTTTTAAAGCACCGTGAAACATAAAAGGATCAATCCAACCCTCACTTTTATCATCTGTATAAGTGGCAGTTTCTATACCTTCATCGTTAATGTAAGAAAAAACCTTGGATAATTCTGAACCTTTTATATTTTTTGTTCCAGCTCCACACTCTTTATGGTTTTCTAACGCTCTATACTGTTCCTCTGCATGCTCAGGTCCAAACATTAATAAGTAACCATTTGGTACCATACTAGCTGTAGGGTTAGGATTTTTTTTAGTTTTGAGTAATTCTGGTATTTGAAAAATAAAATCTCTTGCAAATTTACCTAACAAAATATTTTCTTTTTGAAAAAATTGTCTCCTAAAGCCACCCAGGGATAAAGGGAATGAGGCTTCTTTGTATGATGGATCTTTTTCTATAACTTTAACTTTTCGACCTTCTTTAGATAGAAAATAAGCTGTCGCAACTCCAATGATACCACCGCCAATTATTACAACATCGTCCATAATTAATTTAAAATAAATAAACTTAAGTTAAGAAATAATGCGTAAAAACACCAAAGTAAATAAGGAATCATTAAATAATAACTTACTAAAGTTATTTTCTTAAATCTTTGCATTAATAAAACTATTAAAGCTATTAAAATAATTAAAATTAGTAATGCTAATAAAATTTTATGAAAAACAAAAAATACTATACTCCAAGTTGTATTAAAAATTAAATGAACGATATAAATATAAATCGTATCTATGTCTCTTTTTTTACTATGCCAAAAAGACCATATGGCAATAGTCATCATTAAATATAGTGTTGTCCAAACAGGTGCAAAGATCCAGCTTGGTGGATTGTATGATGGCTTTATCAATAATGAATACCAAGGCTCTTTAAATCCAATAGTTGCAATACCGCCAATAACAGATGCCGAGTAAGTTATTATTGCAAATAATAAAAAAGATAAAAATTTGTTTTTTAACATAATCATATTATACATTACTTAATGAATGATAAAAAAGTAATTTGGATCACTGGCGCTAGTAGTGGAATTGGTAGGTCTTTAGCTCTAAAATTTGCTAAAGAAGGATGGACAGTTGCTGCCTCAGCTAGACGAGAAAACTTATTACAAGAGTTGCATACTGAGAATGAAAATATCCATTCATTTCCTTTAGATGTTACAAATACAGAACAATGTAAAGCTGTCTTCAATGATATTGTAAAAAAATTTGAAAATATTGAAATTTGTGTGTTTGGTACCGGGATACATGATCCAAAATCTGAAAAAAAATTTAACTTAGATAAAATAAGAAAAATTATGGAAGTAAATTACTTTGGTACAATGAATTCTATCAACGCAATTTATGAATATTATAATAATAAAAAAGGTGGTCAAATATCTATAATTTCTTCAGTTGCTGGTTATAGAGGGTTACCTGCAGCTGGAGGTTATTGTGCATCAAAGTCTGCACTTACAAGTTTTGCAGAAAGTTTATATTTTGAAATGAAAAGAGTAAACGTGCGTGTTTCCCTAATAAGCCCTGGGTTCATTAAAACACCAATGACTGACCAGAATGATTTTCCTATGCCCATGATAAAGTCACCAGAATTTGCTGCAGAACAAATCTATATTGGTTTAATCAAAAATAAAGGATTTGAAATCCATTTTCCAAAAGCTTTTACCTTTATAATGAAAACTCTAAGAATGCTTCCAAGTAGCTGGTATTTTAAGATAGTTGAAAAAGGTATGAAAAAAATTGACTACTAATTTTTCTTAAAGAATACCGTCAACTCACCCACTTTAAATCCAAATTTTGTTAATGTGGCTCTATTGATAGCAACCTCTTCGTCTTGTTTAAAAATCCAATCATCAAATGAAACTTTAATATTCTTTCCTTTAAAAGGGACCATTAAATCATATTCAAATTTAAAGGCAGATCCATATTGAAACCCTTTAGCAGTTCCTACAACATCAGGTGCAGATCCTTCATAGTAATTTTGATCAATTTTTTTGATTTTCCATATTCGGTTTTGTTTTTCACCGTCTGTCCAATAGAAATCCTCTTTAAGAGTTAAGATATCACCCTCAAAACTACCAAACATATCAGCTTTAAATTGTCTAGTAACCTTGCCACTTCGATCTTGTAATAGACCCCATGCTTTAACAGGACCTTCAAAGTATTTCTCTATAGTCATTGACGGTTCTGTATTTTTAAAATCTGTTGGTTTCATAGAGTTATTGTTTATACAACTTGCCATAAAGAATAAAGCAATTATTAATACCGTTAATTTAAATTTCTTAAAGTTTATCATGTCTCTCCTATTGTTATTTATTTTGTAATGAAAATTGAATTAGATCTATATTCTTTGATTTAAAGCCAGCCTCACAATAAGACAGGTAAAATTCCCACATTCTTTTAAATGTTAAATCAAAACCTTGCTCTTTAATCAAATCCCACTTTTTATTAAATATCTCTCTCCAAATAATCAAAGTATCAGAGTAATGATTGGCATATGAATTGTATTCATCAAACTTTAAACCATTAGTATCAACATAATTTTGTAATTCATTTCTAGAAGGTAAAAAACCTCCAGGAAAAATATATTTTTGGATAAAGTCCTGTTTATTTTTATATCTATCAAACAAGCTATCATCGATAGTTATAGCTTGAATACCCACTGTGCCTGATGAAGTTAGATTATTCTTGATTGTGTTAAAATAGCTATCTAAATAGTTTTGTCCTACTGCCTCTATCATTTCTATAGATGCTATATGATCATATTTACTCTTTAAATCTCTATAATCTTTTATTTCAATATTTACTTTTTCATTAAGTCCACATTTATGGATTCTTTCTTTTGCAAATTCAAATTGCTTTTTTGAAATGGTGATACAATCTAATTTAACATCATAATTAGTGCCCAGGTATTCTGCAAATCCACCCCAACCACAACCAATTTCTAAAATTTTACTTCCATTTGTTGGTTTTAAAAGATCAATCAATTTTTGGTATTTATTATTCTGAGCGTTGAAAAGATCTTGCTTAGGGTTCTCAAATATAGCGCTGGAATAAGTTAAGGTTTTATCAAGCCATAAAGAAAAGAAATCATTTCCCAAATCATAGTGTTTTGCGATGTTTTCTTTACTTCGGTTTTTGGTATTTTTTATAATTTTATTTTTTAAAAAATTAATGAATGGTAAATCAAAAATACCTGAAAATTTATAAATAACATTTATATTTTTTGCAGTTAACTCAATTAAATCAGATAGGTTATTTGTTATAAAAAAATCTTTCATATAAGATTCACCTAATCCAACACTGCCACTTTTAATCAGATTATAATTAAGGCTTTCATCTTTAATTTCTAAGAAAACTTTTAAATTATCATCTGGATTACCAAATTTTAAAACTTCTCCATTAACCTTTTTAATTTCAAGAAAACCATACTTAATATTTTTTAATGCACTAAATACGATTGAATCTGAAATTTTATAAATTAACATTAATTCTTAATATATTTTTTAATTTTTATTTAAATGGAAACTTAATTCTTTTTATTTAAAAATTAAATGACGCAAAATTGCAGATAAAGTAAAAGGTTTAAGATAATTTATTAGTAAAGTTTAGTCATCAACTTCAGCTAATAAGGATGCATTACCACCCATAGCTGCTGTGTTATTTGATATACTTTGTTCATAACATAGTCTTTTCAGGTATTCAGGGCCCCCTGCCTTAGGTCCTGTTCCAGATTTTTCAAAACCCCCAAATGGCTGTACACCAACAACGGCTCCAATCATATTTCGATTAATATAAATGTTTCCAACTTCTGCTTTGGAAATGATTTTATCAATAGTTTTATCTAATCTACTGTGGATACCTAATGTTAAACCAAAACCTAAATCATTAATGTCATCAATTAATTCATTTAATTCTGAAGCTTTATATTTAACAATATGTACTACAGGACCAAAAACTTCATTTTTTAAATCACTTAATTTTTTTATTTCTATTAAAGTTGGTGGAATGAAATATCCTAAACCATTTTGAAAATTTGTTTGATAAACATTATCAAAATTATCAATATGTTTTTTTATACTGTTGTAAGCCTCCTCATCAATTACTGGTCCAATATCTGTTGAAAGTTTTTCTGGGTTTCCAATATTTTGAGTATTCATTGCACCAATTAATGTATATTTAATTTTTTTGTACACATTTTCTTCTACGCATAAAATTCTACAAGCTGAACATCTTTGTCCGGCACTATCAAATCCTGAATTCACAACATCTTTAACAACATGTTCTGGTAAAGCTGAGCTATCAACAATCATGCAATTTAAACCACCTGTTTCTGCAATAAAATTAGTAATACTCTCTTGTTTTTGTAAGTTTGATTGGATAATTTTTGCTGTATTTAGAGAGCCAGTAAATAAAACATTTCTAAGTTTTTTATCATTAATAACTTTGTTGGAAATTAATGCACCGTCACCCAAGATCAATGCAATTGAATTTTTAGGTAGTCCTGCTTTTAATAAAAGTTTAATTATAAAATATGCTGCATAAGAGGATTGTTCTGCAGGTTTAGTTAAAACAACATTACCAGTAATTAGTGCAGCTATTGTTTGACCTACAAAAATTGCTATAGGGAAATTCCATGGGCTAATTACTAAAGTTAATCCCTTTCCTATTAATCTATATCTATTAAGTTCACCTGTTGGCCCTTTAAGAATTTGTTCTTTAAATATTAAGTTTGCTTCATTAGAATAGTACCTGCAAAAATCAACAGCCTCTCTAATTTCAGCTATAGAATTTTTAATACTTTTGCCAGATTCTTGTGCACAAATTTCAATAATTTCCTTAAAATTTTCTTCAATTAAATTAGCAAAATTTAAAATAATTTCTGATTTTTTTTTAATTGGAAAATCTTTCCACGATATAGAGTAATCTTTGAGGTTATTAATTGCTTCATCTACAATTTGATCTGTAGCAAAATATTTTGAACCTAATAAGGTAAAATCACTTGGTGAAATAATATCTAATTTTTTATCAGATTTTATGTCTTCACCATTTATAATTGAAAATGCATTTATATTATTTAGTTTTTTTATAACTTTATAATTATTAATTACAGATTCTTCACTTATATCCAGACCTTTTGAATTATCTCTATTGCCCAAAATATTCATTGGTAAAGGAATTTTGTCAGTTTTTAACTTATCTAGCTTCAAAAATGGTGATTGAATCAATTTATCAATATCAAAATTTTTGGATTTTAGTTGATGAATAAAAGAGGTATTTGCACCATTTTCTAATAATCTTCTAACTAAGTATGGCAACAAATCCTTATAGCCTCCTACTGGAGCATATACTCTACATTTAAAATCAGGTTTATTTTCTAAAAATGAATATATCTCATCACCCATCCCATGCAATTTTTGGAATTCAAAATTAGTGTTTTTAAATAGAGTATGAATATAAGAAATACTATGTGCGTTATGAGTGGCAAATTGTGAAAAGATATTTTTATTTACTAATAGTTTATGTGCACAAGCTAGATAAGATATGTCTGTAGCAAATTTCTTAGTAAAAACAGGGTAGTTTTCAAAACCTTCTTCTTGAGCGATTTTGATTTCTGTATCCCAATAAGCACCTTTGACTAATCTAATATTAATTTTTTTATCAACACTTTGTAAATAATCATTGAGCCAATCTAATAAGAAAAATGTTCTTTTTTGATATGCTTGAATAGCAAATCCAAAACCGTGATAAACATTGTCAATTAATTTGCTTTCAATAATATCTTTAAACATGAAAAGTGATAAATTTAATCTATCAGCTTCCTCAGCATCAATACAAATATCTACTTTATTTTCTCTACCTAATTCCACAAGTTTAAAAATTTTTGGTAATAGTTCTTTTTTTAGTAAATCAAATTTGTTTCTTTCGTATCTTGGATGTAATGAAGATAGCTTAATTGAAATACTTTTTTTATGTGGATTTAAACTTTTTCCTGTTTGTAAAATAGCTTCTTCATATTGGCTGTAATATCTTTCTGAATCTTCATAAGTTACTGCTGCTTCACCAAGCATATCAAATGAAAAAGTGTATTTATTATTTTTTTTATTATCACTTTGTTTAATTGCTTTTTTTATATCTCGCTCAAATACAAATTGTTTAGCTAAAATATTTATTGCTTGTTTAATGGCATTTCTTAATAATGGTCCAGATAGATTTTTAACCATCTTGACTAAAATATTTTTATTTTCTTGAGGTTTTTCTTCTACTATTTTTCCTGTTAACAAAAACGCTATAGAAGAAATGTTTACGAAAACATCATTTTCATTCTTTATGTGTTTATTCCAATCTCCAATAGGAATTTTATCTTCAATTAAATCATTTATAGTTGCGGCATCTGGTATTCTAAGTAATGCTTCTGCTAAACACATTAAAACAACACCTTCGTTACTGGTCAATGAAAACTCATGTATTAATTTAGCAAATGAGCTTATTTCTTTATAATTTATTGCGCTGTCTATGATTTCACGTGAAAGGTTATCAATTTTACTGTGATTAATTTCTGAAAAGTTTCCAATAGTTTTTATTAAATGGTTATTAACCAATGAAGCTTGGTCAGTATATTTGTGTTTGAATATATTATTCATAATAAATAACTTTGTTGATAAATTACTAGAAAATTAGACTAAAATGACTAAAAATAATTACTGTATTAATGTAAATAAAAGAATTAATTACTAATTAATATATTTTTAATAGCAAATATTATGGTATATTAATAATTATAGGTAAATTTTACTATGATAGATAAAATAGATAAACAGTTAATCTCACTACTAGCGAAGAATGCACAAACTACACTTAGTGAGCTAGCAAAAGCCGTTAATTTATCAATTTCACCATGCCAAAGTAGAATCAAAAAACTAGAGCAACAAGAATATATTCTTGGCTATCATGCTCATATAAATTTTAAAAAGTTAGAAAAAGCACACATAGCCTTTGTTCAAATTTCTTTATCGGATACACGAGCTAAAGCACTAGATCAATTTAATTCTGAGGTAAAAAAATTAGAAGCGGTTGAACAATGCCATATGATTGCAGGAAACTTTGACTATTTATTAAAAATTAGAACTAATAATATAAACACTTATCGTTTGCTGTTATCTGAAAAAATATCCTCATTACCAAATGTTGCATCTACTTCTACATTTGTTTCCATGGAGAGTGTAAAAGAATAATCCATGAGATAACCTTAATTTAATAATTAATATTAATTTTCTATAGAAATATTGTTTTTAACTTTAATTTTTTTTTTTATAAATTTAATTCCTTTTGTCCATAGTTTAAATGCCTCAAAATGTATTGCGATAATAATTTTAAATGTCATCAATGGATGTCTTAAATAAGATTTCATAAGATTGTAATTATTTAATTCACTTTTAATACCATCTTGTGAGGCGTATAATATTTTGCCAACTGGATCATTTAGGTCAATTATTACAGATATTTTATTACCAGGTTTCAACAGTCTAAAAAAATAAATACAATTCATTTCAATAAATGGAGATACATGAAATTTTTTCTTACACACATGTTGAATAAGATTTTGGTCTTTTTCAGTTTTAAAAACATAAACATGTTGCTCGCCAAATGTGTTCTTAACTTCATATAATATTGATATTAAATCAGAATTTTTGTTATATACATAAAAAACACTTAAAGGGTTAAATACATACCCAAATATTCTTGGGTAGCATAAAAGTTTTATTTGAATATTGTTAGTATCAATATTATTTTTTTTAAGATTTTCTAAAACCCAGTCCTTAAGAGAACTTCCATCTCTTGCTCCATGGTCTTTATCAAAAAAACTAATAATATTAAATTTATTATATGAAAATATCTTTAGGGTTTTGTGTAATAGGCTTATTTCTGATAAATCTATAAGCAGCGAAAATACACCATAATTGAAGCTATGAATTTTGGGCTTAAATCTTTTATGAATTACGTTACCTGTATAAATATAAGAATTTTTAATCATTCAGCGTTTTTAACATATCAATAGACGACTTTATTCCATCCTCATGAAAACCATAACCAAAATAACTACCACAAAATAAAATATGTTTTTGATTTTGAATTTTATGTAGATTGCTTTGATTATTTAATGCTTCAGTATCGTAATAAGGGTGAGTAAATGATACTTTTTTAAATATTTTATCATTTGGAATTTCTTTAAATGGATTTATTGTTAAAAAAATATCTCTATCTATCTTCAAATTTTGTAACTGGTTTATCCAATATGTTACAGCTGTCTTTTCATTATTAGCTGAATCCATTGAAGAATTCCAAGCGCACCATGCTTTTTTATTTTTAGGCATAATACTTTCATCAAAATGTATTACTGCAGTGTTAGCTCTATATTTAAATTTTTTCAATATTGACTCCTCATCTAGAGTTGGATTGTCAATTATCTTTAATGCTTCATCTGCGTGGGTTGCTATTACAACTTTATCATAATCAAAGAACTCATTTTCCTCTCCATAAAAAATCTTAACACCTAAATCATTTCTGGTAATTTTATTTATATTATAATTCTTAAAATGTTCACCACTAACTTGGTCTATTATCTTATCAACATAAGTTTTACTTCGATTTGCAACCGTAAACCACTGAGGTCTGTCTTTAATTTTAAATAGCCCATGATTCTTGAAAAAACTTAAAAAAAAAGATAGAGGCATTTGCGTTGCTTCATATGGTGGCATCGACCATATTGCTGATACCATTGGTATTATATGGTAATTAACAAAATAATCTGAAATTTTTATTTCTTTTAAATATTCTCCTAATGTTATTGATTTAATTTTTTTGATTTCTATTTTTTCACAGTTTTTATAAAAACTTAAAATTTCAAAAAACATTTTTATAAATTTTAAATTAAATAAGTTTTTTTTATTGGAAAAAATCCCACTTAATCCTTTTCCACAATATTCTAAATCACTATTTTCTACAGTGACAGAAAATGACATATCACTTTTTTCAATCTCTATTTTATTTTCTGAAAAAAAATTAATTAAATTTGGATAAGTTTGCTTGTTAAAAACCATAAATCCAATATCAATTGGAATTTCTTTATTAGGTTTGTAAGCGACCTTTATTGTATTTGCATGACCTCCAAAATGATTTTCTTTTTCAAATAAATCTACTTTATGTTTTTTGGATAGGTAGTAAGCAGCACTCAATCCTGATATACCCCCACCTACTACAGCAATTTTCATCTTGGCAAATATCTAAGCTGCCGTATCTTCGTACTCTTCCATAGATGGACATGTGCAAAACAAGTTTTTATCTCCATAAACATTATCTACTCTACCAACTGGAGGCCAATATTTATTTGTTCTTAAAAAATCTGAAGGATAAGCGGCCTCTTCTCTTTCATACTTATGATCCCACTTATTGGATGTTAATTCAACGTGAGTATGTGGCGCATTCTTCAATGGGTTGTCAGTCTTGTCATATTCGCCAGACTGAATTTTATCTATCTCTTGTTTTATCTTTATAAGAGTAGAGCAAAACTTATCAATTTCACTCAAACTTTCGCTTTCAGTAGGCTCAATCATCATTGTACCAGCAACAGGCCAGGACATTGTTGGAGCATGATAGCCAAAATCAATCAATCGCTTTGCAATATCTTCTTCTGTAATCCCTGTTTCACTTTTTATTGTTCTAATATCAATGATACATTCATGAGCTACATTGCCACTTTTACCCTTATACAAAATTGGAAAAGAGTCTTTTAATTTATGTGCAATGTAATTTGCATTTAGTATTGCAACTTGTGATGCTTTTCTTAAGCCTTCAGAGCCCATCATCTTTATATACATCCATGAAATTGATAAAATACTTGAGCTGCCCCAGGGTGCTGCAGATACTGCCCCCATTCCAGTCACTGGGCCACAATCTTTAATTACAGAATGCTTTGGTAAAAATATTTCTAAATGTTTTTTACATGCTATTGGTCCCATGCCAGGTCCTCCACCACCGTGTGGTATACAAAACGTTTTATGTAAATTTATATGACAAACATCTGGTCCAAAATTACCTGGTTTTGCAATTCCAACTAACGCATTTAAGTTTGCTCCGTCCATATAAACTTGTCCACCATGATTATGAATTAATTCACAAATATCAGTTATTTTTTCCTCAAAAACACCATGTGTTGATGGGTAAGTAACCATAAGAGCAGCTAAATTTTCCGAATGTTCTTCAGCTTTATTTTTTAAATCTTCATAGTCTACGTTTCCATATTGATCGCATTTCACAACAACTACTTTCATACCCACCATTTGGGCGCTTGCTGGATTTGTGCCATGTGCAGAGCTTGGAATTAAACAAACATTACGATTTGTTTCATTATTTTTTTCATGAAATTTACGTATTACCATTAAACCAGCAAACTCACCTTGAGCTCCAGCATTTGGTTGTAGTGACACTCCAGAAAATCCTGTTATTGACCTTAACCAATTTTTTAAATCAGTAAATAACTCCCTGTAACCATCCATTTGTTCAACTGGAGAAAAAGGATGTGGCTGTGAAAATTCTTTCCAGGTAACTGGTATCATTTCTGAAACTGCATTAAGTTTCATAGTACATGATCCTAAAGCAATCATGGATTTATTTAGGGCAATATCAGAGTCTTCTAATTTTTTTAGATAACGTAGCATTTCTGTTTCTGAATGGTATCTATTAAAAACTGGATGATCTAAATAAGTTGAAGTTCTTAATAAATTTTTAGGAATATTAGATAAACTTTCATTCATAGATTCTTTAATTGTTTCTGAGCAATTAAAAATTTTTAATAACTGATTTGCTCTGTAAAGATTTTTTCTTTCATCAAAAGACACTGCTAACATTTCAGAATTTACTTTTCTGATATTTACTCCTTGATCTAAAGCATTTTTGTATATCTTCTCTGTTTTATCTAGAGTTTTTATTGTTACCGTATCAAAAAAATCATCTGAATAAAGTTCGTAACCAGACTGTTTTAGTTTATCTGCAAAATTTTTAGTCAGTTGAGAAACACTTTCTGCAATCTTTTTAATACCTTGTGGACCGTGATAGACAGCATAAGCTGCAGAGACTATTGCTAATAATGCTTGTGCAGTACAAATATTACTCGTGGCTTTATCTCTTCTTATATGCTGCTCTCTTGTTTGAAGTGCGAGTCTGTATGCTTTTTTTCCATGCTTATCTACCGAAACACCTACTATTCTACCTGGCATTGATCTTTTATACTCATCTTTTGTAGCAAAAAATGCTGCGTGTGGACCACCATAACCCATTGGAATTCCAAAACGTTGTGAACTACCGACTGCAATATCAGCACCTAACTCGGCAGGTGTTTTTAGTTTGGCAAGTGCTAACAAATCACATGCAAGAACTGCTTTTCCATTATGTTTATGTATTTTACTAATAGCCTCACTTGGGTCTTTTATATCTCCAAGGGTGCCAGGGTATTGAATAATACCACATATAATATCTTCTTTAATATCTTTATCTTCGTCGCCAACTATTATTTCTAAACCTAAAGGTTCAGCTCTTGTTTTAATAACATCGATAGTTTGAGGGTGACAATTTTTTGAAACAAAAACTTTTTTAGATTCAGACTTAGATATTCTATAACTTAGTCCCATAGCTTCTGCTGCTGCTGTTCCTTCATCTAAAAGAGAGGCATTAGCAATATCCATTCCTGTAAAGTCAATTATCATTTGTTGAAAATTTAATAACATTTCTAATCTACCTTGTGCTACTTCTGGCTGGTAAGGAGTATAAGAAGTGTACCATCCTGGATTTTCTAAAATGTTTCTAAGTATTACGTACGGTGTATAAGTTCCATAATAACCCATTCCTATAAAGCTAGAGTAAACTTTATTTTTTTTAGCTATATCTTTTAGTTTTCTAAGTGCTTTATATTCAGAGTTTGGATCTCCAATATCTAAGTCATCTTTAAGAAGGATTTTTTCTGGTACAGTGTCTTTTATTAAATCATCAAGACTTTTATAGCCCAATTCTTTAAGCATAACTTTTTGTTCATCAACTGATGGACCTATATGTCTTTGTATAAAATCTTTTTGAGCATTTTTTAACATTTAACTACCACTTTCTTTTGAAAATTTTTCGTATTCTTCTTTATTCATTAATGAATCCATTTCAGACTTATCAGTAATTTTTAATTTAAAAAACCATGCATCATTTTCTGGATCGTTATTAACCTTTGCAGGATCATCAACAATTGCTTGATTGTTTTCGATAATTTCTCCAGATACAGGAGTATAAATATCACTTGCAGCTTTTGTAGATTCTACAACACCAGCATTACCATCTTTAACAACAGAGGACCCTATTTCTGGTAGCTCTACAAAAACAATATCACCTAGCATTTCGGTTGCATGTTGTGTGATTCCTATAACAGCAGTATCTCCATCTAATTTTATCCATTCATGTTCTTTTGAATATTTTACTTCGCTCATTTGCTAACTCCTTTCACATAACTTTTTTTATAAAATGGCAAATTACTTATAAATGCCGGATATTTTTTTCCTCTCACTTCTAAAAAAACCTTAGTATCAATTTTAGAAAATGAATTTTCTACATAACCCATGGCGACTGGGGCCTGGACACTCGGTCCGAAAGTTCCACTTGTAATTTCCCCAATATTTTTATTATCTTCACTAAATATTGATGTTTTTTCTCTAGCTATAATTCTTCCTTCTGGCTTAATACCTACACGGATCTTACTTACCCCTTTCTCAATTTGAGATTTAATCTTTTCACATCCAATAAATCCACCCTCAAGAATTCTATTCTTTGATATCGCCCATTTTAAATTGGCTTCTACTGGGCTTTTATTAATATCCATGTCATGACCATACAAACAAAGTCCCGCCTCTAATCTCAAGGTATCTCTGGCACCTAGTCCAATTAAACTGGCCCCTTCATCTAAGAGGTTTTGCACAAACACCTCTGCATCATCATTTTTTATAGATATTTCAAATCCATCTTCACCTGTATAGCCTGATCTTGTAATGTAAATATTTTCTTTAAGGTAGTTAAATGTATCACCATTCATAAATTTTAAATCTGATACTCCATTGATTATTTTTTCTAATATTTGGACTGCTTTTGGCCCCTGTATTGCTATAAGAGATAATTCTTCACTTAAAATCATTTCATACTTATTTTCTAATAATTTAGATAAAATTTTAAAATCTGTATTCTTACAAGCAGCATTCAATACAATGTTAAAACCGCCTTCAACTTTGGTGATAATCAAATCATCGTAAATTCCTGCTTCTTCATTCATTAAAAAACTATATTTTGACTGATTTAATTTAGCGTTGCTCAATTCAGCTGGAAAAATTTTTTCAAGACTTTTTGCTAATGTGTCGTCTCCTTTAATGAATAGCTGACCCATATGTGACACATCAAAAATACCTGCATTTTCTCTTGTACTTTTATGCTCCTCAATAATTCCTTTAGAATATTGAATTGGCATTTGATAACCAGCAAATAGAACAAATTTAGCTCCATGCTTTTGATGTAAATTGTAAAGTGCAGTTTTTATATTTTCCATATTAACTCATTGTACCCATCTGTATGTTTGCCTGAGAGTTTTATTCCGTCGGCGAGAACTTAATCTCTTTCCAGAGTTAATATGTTACGGTCCTTTTGCCTGAGAGATTCCTGGGTGGTTGCTCCTTCGGCGCTACGATAGTCTGTAGTCTCTCCCGTATGGGAGAATAATCTACCAGATGTATGTCAGAGTCAATTAATAATTTTTTCTTTTTTATTGGATAAAAGTAACGATGAAAACTGAAGTAAAACAGCAAATAGAATAATTGCGCCTCCAATTAATGTAAATAATGATGCTCGTTCACCTGCAAATAAAAAAGCCCAAACAGGCCCTAAAACAGATTCGGATAACATAATTACTCCAACCATTGCTGAAGGCGTACTACGTGCACCAATGGTAATGAATATAAAGCCAAAACCAACTTGAAAAAAGCCTGCTAAGAAACCTAAAAATATATCATTAGGTGAAACCATTAAATTATGTGAATAGTAAATACATACGCTTAACCCTATTAAACATGAGCTTACTCCAGCAACAAATTGAGCAGGAATCATGTCTACTGTGGGAAATTTTCTTACAATCATGATTAAAACAGCAAATGTGATAGGCATTGTAAATGCGGCTAAATTTCCTGAAAGATTACCTGGTCTTAAATCATTGCCAACCATTAAGGTAACTCCTATTATTGCTAATATTATTGAAACTAAAGTGATTGTTGAAATTTTTTCTTTTAAAAATAAGTAACCAAAAATTGCAAGAAATAAAATCTGTAATGATATTATAAAATTAGTATTAGCAACTGATGTATTTGACATTGCATATACATAACCACAAAATCCGAATGATAATACAATACCACCAAAAAAACCTGGCAATCCCGACTTATAGAAAGAGCTTAAAGTTTTCTTTTTATAGGTAATTATTAGAAAGGCTAAAACTGTAAGCGTAAAAAATAAAGATCTCCAAAAAAGAATTTGCCACTCTGTAGAGCCTTCAAATTTTTTCACAATAAGCCCACCAAAACTTAAACTTAAAGCTCCCATAAAAATCAGTAATGGACCTGGAATTTTATTAATTACATTCATTTAAATATCTATTTGTATCTTCTGTGTATGCTTTAAATATATTCTGAGCTTCTTCAAGACTTACTTCCTTAAAGTTTATTTTTGTTCCAGGGGTTAATTGCCCAACTAAATCAAGATCAGCAGTAATAACTACACCAATTTTTGGATATCCTCCAACTGTTCCATGATCAGACAACATTATTATTGGATTACCGTCAGCAGGTACCTGAATAACTCCTCTAACTAAACCTTCTGATTTGATGTTGGTGTTTTTTATATTTTCTAATTTAGGACCTTTTAATCTTATGCCCATTCTATCAACAAGGTTTGTGATTAAAAAATCTTCATTAAAAAATTTATCTATTGCATCTTTAGAAAAATAGTCAAAATTTGTACCTTTAATAATTCTAATGATATTATCAGTAGAATAATCATAATTTATTTTTTTGTTTATTGTGTTTTTGATATCCTTTTTTTTAATAAAAATTTTATCGTTTATGGAATATTTTTTTCCATCGTTAGGCCCAATATTTGCTTTAGTGTTTATGGAATAACTGCCCCAGGTTTTTTCTAGATCAAAGCCACCATTAACAGCTAGATATCCATACGTAGAATTTTTGGTTGATATTATATCTATTTGATCCTCTTCATCTAAAATATAACTTTTATAACATTCACCTTCTTCAACCTTTAAATTCTTTCTAATAATCTTAAAAAGGATATCTCCAGATATCGCAAAATTAATTTTTCCATTCTTTAACTTAAAAAGAGGGCCTTGGTATGCAAACTCTACTACAGGCTCATTTAATTGATTATCAACCAATCTATTTGATAATGTGTAATTTCTCTGGTCAATTGCACCACTTACTGCAATTCCAACATGATATAAGTGATTTCTACCTTTGTCTTGAATAGTAGTGTTAACCCCCGCTCTTAAAATTTCAAAATATGCTTTATTCATTCCAATTTAAATATTCTTCTTTTGTAATTTGATAAAAACTTACTTTATCACCTGGATTAACTAGAGCTGGTTGAATTAAATTTTTACCATCAAAAATTTTCTTTGGGGTGTTACCGATAATATTCCAACCACCAGGGCTTTCAAAAGTATAGATATTTGCAAATTGCTCTGTTATTCCTACTGATCCTTTAGGCATCTTTAATCTTGGTGTTTCTAATCGATCACATCTAATATTTTCATTAAGATCTCCTAAAAAAGGCATTCCAGCAATAAAACCTGTCATATAACAAAAATATTCTTTGCCAAAATACAGTTCTAATATTTTATCTTTATCTATATTCAATTTTTTGGTTAGCCTTAAAAAATCTAATCCATATTCATCATCACAACAAACTGGAATTTTAACTTTTTGATTATTATTTTTAACATCTTTATTAATAGTTAAACCCTCTATAAAATTTTTAATTTTTTTATAGTTGGTTATAGTTAAGTCAAAACTAATGATTAATTTATTATAAGAGGGGGTTAAGTTAGTTATTCCGTCTACTTCTTTCTCTTTTATTAATTTTGATAAATGATTAAAATAATCTATTACATTGGCATTTATCGACTCATTAACTCCAGAACCAAAATCACAATAAACAGCTGTATCACCAAGATTTGATATATTTTTAACCATGCCATGTTATACTCCAGACTAAAGAGTATGGAAATTAATATCAATTGTGATTTAGGAGAAAAATCTAAGTTTCATTCAATCGAGAATGATCCCAAGTTACTTAATATTGTAAATTCTGCCAACATTGCCTGTGGCTATCATGCTGGGGATGAACAAACAATGGAAATGGTTATTCAAATTTCTAAAAAGAATGGAGTTAGTATGGGTGCTCATCCTTCTTTTAATGATCCTGAAAACTTTGGAAGAAAAAGAATGAATTTAAATTCTTTAGAAATAAAAAAACTAATTTTTGAACAATATGAAATATTACAAAAAATTGCTCAAAAACATAATGAAAATGTAACCCATATCAAGCCACATGGAGCACTTAATAATATGGCTTGTGAAGATTTAGAATTAGCCACAACGCTGGCTGAGGCAATTAAAGATATAAATAAAGATATTATTTATCTTGTCCCAACTGGTTCACAAATGGAAATTGCTGCTAAGAAAAATAATATGAAAATAGCTTGTGAAATATTTGCCGATAGAAATTATGAAGATGACGGTAATTTGATCTCTAGAAAAAAGCCTAACGCTTTAATCACTGATCCAGATATTGCAAAGAAACATGTGTTATATATGGTTAAAAATCAGTCAATAAATTGTCTCAGTGGTAAACAGATACCTTGTGAAATTGACTCTGTTTGTATACATGGTGATAATGAAAGTTCATTAGTAACTGCAGGATCTATCAAAGATAATTTAGTTAATAGTGGCTTAATACTTAAACCTTTAAATAAAATGAAAAAATTTAACTAAAATATGAAAAAACTTATTTATACTTTACTAATAATTATTGCTCTTACTAGTAATTCATTTTCTGCAGGGACTAGCAGTGATAACGATTCTTCTCCTAAAGTGTCAGACTACACAAAAGCAAAAAATTTAGTTAAAGCTGCAAAAAAATATGAAAAAAAAGGTAAAATAGAAAAAGCACAAAAAAGATATGCTAAGGCACAAAAGCTTCTTTTAATATCTAATAAGAAAAAACCTCTACAAGCAGATACTTTAAATTATTTAGGCTTTACTACTAGAAAACTTGGGGATTATGAAGGAGGTGAAAAATTTTACTTACAAGGCTTACAAATTGAGCCCAATCATAATGGAATAAATGAGTACCTTGGTGAGCTTTACGTAACTACTAATAGAATGGATATGGCTAAAGAAAGATTAGAAGTTTTAAAAACTTGTAATTGTGAAGAATACGAGGAGCTAAAAGAAATTATTGACGGAACAAAGAAGTCTAAATATTAAACATTGAATAAAAAATAAATATTTAATATTATAAAAAATCTTGATTGAAGAATTCATAATTTTAACCCAAATTATATTTATAGATATAATCTTAGCTGCTGATAACGCTATTATTATTGGATTAATTGCTGCTAACTTTGTACCAAAGAATAGAAAGCAAATAATTCTCTGGGGTGTTGCTGGAGCTTTAGTTTTTAAAATTATTTTTGCTCTTTTTGCTACTTACCTATTTGAATTTTATTATATTAAAATTTTAGGTGGGCTACTTCTAATCTGGATTGTTAATGATTTAAGGAAAGATTTAGTTGAAATGAAGAATAAGATTAAATCACCAGTAAAAAAATCAACAGAGCCTTCATTTGTAAAAAGTATTTATAAAGTTTTATTTGCAGATATTACGATAAGCTTTGATAACGTTATTGGAGTCGTTGGTGCTGCAAAAGGTTATTTTGGTTTCATGATATTTGGTCTTGTTTTGTCTGTAATATTAACTGGGGCATTAGCTACTTATTTAGCAAATTATATTCAAAAACACTTATGGATAGCCTATGTGGGGCTAGGTTTTATTTTAATTGTGGCACTACAATTAATAATTGGTGGATTAAATGATTATGGTGTTTTATCAATTAACGAAACATTTAAACAATACTTTTAATTTAGTATGAATGTTTCTTAGTAGGAAACTTATTTGTAACTACATCTTTCTTAAACTTTAGTGCAGCATCATCTATTTGTTTTTCAATATTTGAATATCGTTTAACAAATCTAACTTTCATTTTATTTAATCCTATAAGATCATCTGTGACTAAAACTTGTCCATCACAGTGTACTGAGGCACCAATTCCAATCGTGGGAATATTAATCATTTTTGTAATTTCTTTTGCCAATGAGCTTTCAACACATTCTAAAACAATTGAAAATACACCAGCTTCCTCCAAGAGCTTAGAGTCTCTTAAAATAGTTTTTCTTTCTTTTGTTTCTTTTCCTTTAAATTTAAAATTTGTTGCAGACTGTGGAAGAACACCAAGATGACCCATTACTGGAATTTTGTTCTTAATTAAAGTTTTGATTATTTGAACAATTTTTATACCACCTTCAAGCTTGACAGCATCACACTTCGTTTTAGAGATTATTTTTTTTGCATTTCTTAAAGCTTCTCTTGAGGTTCGGTAAGTGTTATGAGGCATGTCTACTACCATTAAGCTTTTTTTAACACCCATCCTTACACTTTTAGAATGCTCAATCATCATATCTAATGTCACTTTTTTTGTAGAAGAAAAATTATAAAGTACAGATCCAAGGGAGTCACCTACCAAAACAAGATCACAGTGTTTATCTATAATAGATGCAATATTTTTAGAGTAAGCAGTAAGGCTTATAATTTTAGATTTATTTTTTTTTTTAATAAAGTTAATAATCTTACTATTCATTTTTTACCAAATACCATTATTTTTCATTGATGCCCACGGTTCTTTAATTTCTAAATTTCCTTCTTGTAAGATTTCTATAGAAATATTATCAGGGGATCTTACAAATGCCATATGACCATCTCTAGGTGGTCTATTAATTGTATAGCCCATATCTTTAAGTCTCTCACACGTTTGATAGATATTTTCAACACGGTATGCCAAATGACCAAAATTACGAGATCCATCACCAAGCTTGTCGCCATCCCAATTATAAGTTAGTTCTAGTTCAGCCTTTTCATCACCGGGTGCTGCTAAAAAAATTAAAGTAAACCTCCCTTGTTCACTCTCCATTCGTCTAGTTTCAATTAAACCTAGTCCCTTGCAGTAAAAATCTAATGATTTTTCTACATCTGAGATCCTAATCATAGTGTGCAAATACTTCATAATATCTTGTACTCTATAATAAAATATTATTCTAATTCAATGGTACTAGGAGGTTTTGAGGTAACATCATAAACTACTCTATTAATTCCCCTAATATTGTTAATAATTTGATTAGAAATTGATTGCATGAAACCTTTAGGAAAATCAAAAAAATCAGCAGTCATTCCATCTTCGGATGTAATTGCTCTTAAAAGACAAATATGTTCATAAGTACGATTATCTCCCATAACACCCACAGTTTTTACTGGTAATAATGCAGCATAAGCTTGCCAAATTTTATCGTATAATCCATGATCTCTTAAAGCCTTAATAAAATAGAAATCTGCTTCTTTCAAAATTTTGATTTTTTCATTTGTTATAATCCCAGGCATTCTTATTGCTAGTCCTGGACCTGGGAATGGATGTCTTGAGATTATATTATTAGATAAATTAAGTTCTAAACCTAATTTTCTTACCTCATCTTTAAATAAAAATTTAAGAGGTTCTACTAATTTTAATTTCATTCTTTTAGGAAGGCCACCCACATTATGATGTGATTTTATTTTTGAGGTTTGACTACCTGTAACAGATTTACTTTCAATTAAGTCCGGATAAAGAGTGCCTTGAGCAAGAAATTTAACATTTTTAATTTTATTAGCATATCTTTCAAATATTCTAATAAATAGATTTCCTATAATTTTTCGTTTTTTTTCAGGATCAGAAACATTTGTTAATTTTTTAATAAATTCTTTTTCTGCATTTACATAAATTAAATTCATCTTTAATTTTTTCTTGAATGTATTAACTACTTGCGTTTCTTCATTTTTTCTTAAAAGGCCATTATTAACAAAAATACAAGTTAAATTTTTTCCAATTGCTTTACTTAACAATTGCGCAACAACACTACTGTCAACGCCTCCTGACAATCCACAAATTACTTTGTTGTTGCCTACCTGTTCTTTAATTTCATTAATTAATTTTAATTTTTGATCTTTCGAAGACCAGTTTTTTTTAATTTTACATATAAGAAAAACAAAATTACGTAATAAAATTTTACCTTTATTAGTGTGCGTTACTTCTGGGTGAAATTGCACCCCATAAAAATTATCTTTAATATTTTCAATTATTGTTAATTTAGAATTTTTTGTGGATGCTATAACCTTAAAATTTTTTGGCATTTTTGATACTTGATCAGCATGGCTCATCCAAACATTACTTGTATTATTTTTATTAAAAAAATTTTTAGTTAAAATACTATTTGATACTTTATTTATAGTCGCAAGACCAAACTCCCTGTGTTTTGATTTTTTAACTTTACCGTCTAACAGTTTAGACAATATCTGATGTCCAAAACATATACCTAGGATTGGAATTTCAAGTTTTAAAATCTTCTTATCAAATTTAAATTTATCATTTTCATAAACATTAAGAGGGCCACCAGATAGTATTATTCCAGCAATATTGTCTTTTGTAATTTGGGTTATTTTTATTTTTTTGTGGCTAACTATTTTTGAAAAAACCCCTAATTCTCTTACTCTTCTTGCAATTAATTGAGTAAATTGGGAACCAAAATCAATTATTAAAATTTTACTTAAATTATTATTAAGACTCATTTTTAGGTTCCAAATTCTTTAAGGATTCTAAAATAGAGTTTTTTTTATTACATAATTTATTGCAAATTTTAGAAAAATTATCTGCTAATTCTTTTACTTTAGAATAATTGGATCTTTTTAACTCTATTTCCATGAGCATATAATTTGCTTCTTCATTTTTAGGATTCAATAAAAGCACAGTATCTATATTTTTTTTTTCTTCTTTTTTATTTTCTTCAAAATTATAAATTTTTGCTAAATATAAATATGAGTTTTGATCCTTTGGGTTAAAAACAATACTTCTTTGAAACAAAAATTTAGATTCTTCATACTTTTGTTCGTCATATTTATTTTTTCCTTTTTCAAAAAAATTGTTCTCTGCTAAAGAATAGCTGCCAAAATTTAAAAGCATAAATAGCACAATTGTTAATTTATTTATTTTTTTCATTAATATTTACTTTCATTTTTTACTTGATCAACATTATGAACCATACTTTCATAAAAACCTGCTTTTGTTATTTTTACAAAATTAGGTTTATTTTTAAGATTTAGAACTTTTTTTGCACCTAGATAGCCCATAGATGATTTTAAACCTCCAATTAATCTATAAATTATACTTTTAACATCACCTTTATATTTTACAAAACCTTCTACTCCCTCCGGAACATATTTAGATATATCTTTTTGTTTGCTTTGAAAATATCTATCAGCTGATCCTTTATTCATTGCTCCTACAGACCCCATTCCTCTAAAACTTTTAAATAACTTGCCATTTTTTTTAATTAGTTTTCCAGGTGTTTCAAGGCTTCCTGCAAATAGAGAACCTATCATTATTGCATCAGCACCTGCTGAAAGTGCCTTAGCTAAATCACCAGAATATTTAATTCCACCATCTGAAATAATTTTTACTTTATTATTTTTAACACCTTTTTTAACTGCCAATATTGCACTTAACTGAGGTACACCAATACCAGCAACTAGTCTAGTTGTGCAGATTGATCCTGGTCCAATTCCAACTTTAATAATATCTACTCCTAATTTTATTAAAAATTTTGCAGCTTCTGCAGTTGCAATATTTCCAGCACATAGAGTTGTTTTATTTGTTTTTAATTTTTTTATAGCTTTAATAATTTCTGCAACTTTTTTGCTATGTCCATGGGCTGTATCAACAACAATTAAATCCACTTTTTCTTTTAAAATAGCTTCCGCTCTTTTAAGCTCTAAAGGACCAGCTCCAACAGCTGCACCAACTAATAAGTTTAATTTTTTTACCTTTTTAATTTCGTCAATTTGCTTTTTAATATCAAGATTTCTGTGAATTACACCAATACCTCCAGCTTTAGCTATTGCTATAGCCATTTTGCTCTCAGTAACCGTATCCATAGCAGAGGATAATAAAGGTATTTTTAATGTTAAATTAGATGATAATTTTGTGCTGGTATCAACTTCAGAAGGTAGAACTTCTGAATATTTTGGTGCCATTGTGACATCATCAAAGGTTAGGGCTTCTTTTATAGGATCCATAATGATTTATATATGATTCCCTTTAAAAAAAAAGTCCCTATCTTAAGATTTTACAAATAATAAAACTTTCCTTAGACTCTTTTCTGCTAGACTTAGGTTTAAATACCTTTACTTCTTTGAATAATTTTTTGCCTAAAGCAACTATTTCGTTAAATGATGAGCCTAAAAAAATCTTAGAGACAAATCGCCCTTCTTTAACCAGCATTTCTTTAGAAAAATTCATGGCTTCCATCGCAAGTTCCCCTGTATAAATTGCATCTATATCTTTTATACCCGTTGTATTAACGGCCATATCGGACACAACAACATCCACTTTTGATTTGAATAAGCCTTTGATTTTTTCTTGAGAATCTAAGTCAGTAAAATCACCTTTAATTTGGATTGTATTCTCAATTTCTTCCATACCCTTTATATCGATTGAAACCAATCTTCCACTTTTTACTGTTCTTGAAATATATTGAGACCAGCTACCCGGTGATGCACCTAAATCTATTACTGATATTCCATTTTTTAATATCTTAAATTTTTCATCTATTTCTATTAATTTATATGCTGATCTAGCTCGATAACCGTCTACCTGAGATTGTCTAACATAAATATCTCTTTTTTGTTTATTAATCCAATTTTTTGAAATTTTATTCTTTTTCAATTAATGACCAAACCTTAAACTTTTTAATAAAATTTTATTTTCTAAAGTTTTTATGTTTATCTTTACCTCTTTATGTAATCTCATATCTTTGTCACCATCCCAAATTCCAGAAGCAAGGTGTATTATACCTAATTTATGATTAGGCAGATAAGGCTCGACAAAGCTTTTTTCTTGCTCGTTAAATTTTGGTAAAAGATTACTAACTAACCAGTTGCAATTATGAGGCAAGAACTCAGTTTCTAAATCATCGATGTAAACAGACATATTAATAGCTAATTGTTCTGATCCAAAAATATTTCCAGCTTTTAATGTTTGTTCTAAATTTTTTTGCCAGATAATCCATCCAACTGAATTTTTTTCTAAAGAAAAAACACCAATATTAATGTGTGGAGCAAAGGCAAGTTTTCGCGCTTTATCTATTCCAATTTTTGATTTTATTGCATGTTTAAAATTTTGAGATTTAATTATTGCTAGTTGTCCAAATATCCAATTAACTTTAGACATTATTTTATATCCAGGTGTAAAGGTTTGAGTAATTCCCAATTTTCCATTTTCGCAAGCTTTAAAATAAAGCTCTATTGAATTCCAATCCCCTACCCAAGCGTCACAATCAATCCATAAGAATTTTTCATAACTAGGAAAATATTTTGGTAAAAAGGCTCTAGATACTTGACTCTTTAACCACTCTCTTCCTTTTACTTTAAATGCCGGAACATCAATGTCCCATTCGGCTGATTTAATTTCGTCGACTTTTTTAGATAATATGTTTCTTTGTTGCTCGGACAAACCAGCATCTAAAATGCAGATTGCTGTATCTTTGCTTTTTTCAAAACTCTTAATAGAATCGACTAATTCATTAAGTAATTCAAAGTAATTTGAGTCAGCTAGAGATACAATTACATTTTTTTTCATCTACAATATGTCTTCAAGATCATCATTATCATGATTTTCACCACTTAAAATTTTTTGTTTATAAATTTTTTGATAACTAAAGTATCCAAATGGAATTAAGCAAATATAGATTAATCCACAAATGACCAAAACTTTAAATGTGTATATTAACAAAAGTCCAAAAAATAACACAACACTAAATAATGCAAAAATTGTCATACGACGTGGTATGGAAATCTTTTTAAAAGCAAATGTTGGAACTTTACTGATCAATAAAAATGAAATCAAAATAAAGAATGTTGGTACTACTATATCGTAGTTAATCTTTATTAAATTTATCTCACTTAGACTTAATATTAACGGCATCAATACTAAAATTCCACCTGCTGGTGACGGTACACCTTCAAAGTAATTATCTCTCCAAGATGGCTCTGAATTTGAGCTTACATTAAATCTTGCAAGTCGAAGAGCAACACAAACCACAAAAATCATTGTAAGTAACCAACCAAATTTACCTAAATTATTTAAAGACCAGAAATACATTATAAAAGCTGGTGCTACACCAAAACTAATTAAATCTGCTAATGAGTCTAATTCTTTTCCAACCAAGGAAGTTCCTTTTAACATCCTTGCAACCCTACCATCTAATGTATCAAAAATTGCAGCAAAAATAATAGCTATAATAGATAGTTCAAATTTTTCATCTAATGCAAATTTAATAGAACTTAACCCAATACATACATTTATTAATGTCAGCGCATTAGGCAAAAGCATTCTAGCTTTTTTATCTGATACAATTTTAAAATTATTTTTAGGTTGTTCCATAAGCTACCTTTTAGCTAATAGCGTTTCACCAGCAATTGTCTTCTGTCCTACTTTTACTAACGTTTTATAATTTTCAAAATAAACATCAGCCCTACTTCCAAATCTTATCATTCCAATTCTTTCACCTTGTTGCAAATTTTGATCCTTTGAAGATTCACATACAATTCTTCTGGCAATTAAACCTGCAATCTGAACAACAATAACGTCTTCTCCATGGCTATTCGTTATCTTGTAATAATTTCTTTCATTATCTTCACTTGCTTTATCAAGTGATGCATTTAAAAATTTTCCAGGCTTATAAAGTATTTCTGAAATTTTACCTTCACAAGGTGTTCTATTTACATGACAATCAAATACGTTCATAAAAATACTAATCTTAGTGAATTTTCTATCTTCTAAACCTAGTTCTTTTGGTCCATCAACCTCATGAACCATTAAAACCTCACCATCTGCTGGACTTGTTAGGTAATTTTCATCGTTTATTGAAATCCGTTCAGGGTCTCTAAAAAAATAATAAACCCATGTAGATAATACCAGACCAATTAATCCTAGAAAGGTACTCAGGAAGTATAAAAAAATTGTTGCAATAATAGCTATAGCTAAAAATTTGTATCCTTCAGAATGAATTTTTGGGAAAATTTTCTCTAACATAAGCTTCTATTTGATAATTTTTTATTAATATGTATATAAAGCACTCAATTACAATTACTATTATATATTATTCATTTATGGCTAAAATAAAGGTTAAAAATCCAGTTGTTGAACTAGATGGTGATGAAATGACTAGAGTCATTTGGGAATTCATTAAAAGTAAACTAATTTTACCATATTTAGATTTAGATATAAAATACTACGATCTTGGTATGAGAAGCCGAGATGATACAGATGATGTAATAACTATAGATTCTGCTAAGGCAATTAAACAGCATAACGTTGGTATAAAATGTGCAACAATTACTCCAGATGAAGCACGTGTTGAAGAGTTTAAGTTAAAAAAAATGTGGAGATCTCCAAATGGAACCATCCGAAATATTCTTGGAGGTACAGTTTTTAGAGAGCCCATAATTTGTAAAAATATTCCAAAACTTGTTCCAACTTGGACTGACCCTTTAATTATTGGAAGACACGCTTTTGGCGATCAATATAGAGCAACAGATTTCAAAGTCCCAGGTAAAGGTAAAATGGAAGTTAAATGGACTGCAGAAGATGGTAGTGATGAAATTAAATATGAGGTCTTTAATTTTCCCGGACCAGGAATTGCTTTATCAATGTACAATTTAGATAAATCTATAGAAGACTTTGCAAGATCTTGCTTTAACTATGGAATAATTAAAAAATGGCCTGTGTATCTTTCTACTAAAAATACTATTTTAAAAATTTACGATGGTAGATTCAAAGATATCTTCCAGGAAATTTTTGATAAAGAATTTAAATCTGATTTTGATAAACTTAATATCACCTATGAACATAGACTAATTGATGACATGGTTGCTTGCGCAATGAAATGGAGTGGTAAATATATTTGGGCTTGTAAAAATTATGATGGTGATGTTCAGTCAGATACTGTAGCTCAAGGATATGGGTCGTTAGGATTAATGACAAGTGTACTTCTTGCGCCTGATGGAAAGACCATGGAAGCTGAAGCGGCTCATGGAACTGTAACTAGGCACTATAGAATGCATCAAGAAGGTAAAGAAACTTCTACAAATCCTATTGCATCGATTTTTGCTTGGACTAGAGGTTTGGCTCATAGGGGAAAATTAGATGGCAATGAAGATTTGATTAAATTTTCAACTACATTGGAAAAAGTTTGTATTGATTGTGTTGAAAATGGATCGATGACAAAAGACTTAGCAATTTTAATTGGGCCCTCAAGTAATTATTTAACTACCAATCAATTTTTAGATGAATTGGATGGACAGCTTAAGAAAAAGCTTAATTAATTAATTTTTTAATATTTTCAAAAGACTCTTCAATTTTATCAGGCAATGTTCCACCGGCTTGTGCAAAGTCAGTTCTACCACCACCACCTTTACCACCAATAACTTCTGAACCAGTTCTAACAATTTTTACAGCATCAAACTTGCCTTCTAATGTTTTGGTAACACCTACAGCTAATCCAACTTTATTGTTATTGATTGCATAAATTATTACTAATCCCTCACCGATTTCTTTTTTTCCTTCATCAATTAGCTTGCGTAAATCTTTAAATGGTAAATCTACAATATTTTGAAACCTAACTTTAAATCCATTAATAATTTGATCATTGATTTTATTTTTATCTTTATCTTTTAATATTGAGCTAACTGAAAGTTGATCAAATTGTCTATTAAGCTCTTTTATCAAGGCTACTTGATCACTATTTTGAAGATTAGGTTTTCCCCCTAATTTAATAATCTTTTTTTCTAATTCTTTTATAACTGCCTCATTTTTTTGATCTGACAGATTAGATAAGTTTTCTTTCTCTTTTAAAAAATCAACTAAGTGCGTGTCTCTTAATGCTTCAATTCTCCTTACGCCTGCTGCAATAGATGATTGGCTTATAACCTTAAATTTTCCAATGTCAGCTGTATTTATAACGTGCGTTCCTCCACATAGTTCTGTTGAGAAAAATTTACCTTCCTCGTCCCCCATAGATAAAACTCTCACTTCATCACCATACTTTTCTCCAAATAAAGCTAAGGCACCATTCTCAACTGCTTCTTTAGGTGTCATTATTCTTGTTTTCACCTCTGACTTTTTTTGAATTATTGAGTTAACATAATGTTCAATTTTTCCCATCTCTTCTTCTGAGATAGGCTTCATATGACTAAAGTCAAATCTTAATCGATCAGACTGAACTAAAGATCCTTTTTGGGTTACATGCTCACCCAAAACTCTTCTTAACGCTTCGTGCAATAAATGAGTAGCAGAATGGTAGGCTCTAATATTATTTCTTCTCTGTGTGTCTATTTTTAATTCAACACTGTCTTTTAATTTAACCGAACCTTTTATAACTTTTCCATAATGCACAAATAAGTCCCCTAGTTTTTTTTGAACATCAGCTACTTCAAATTCAAAAACCTCATTAGAAATTATTCCTGTATCAGCAACTTGCCCCCCTGACTCACCATAAAAAGGTGTTTGATTTGTAATTATAATTCCTTCATCATTTTCTTGTAGGTCTTGAGCCTCTTTATTATTTTTAAGAATTAAAGTAATTACACCTTCCGCTTTATCTGTGGAATATCCTAAAAAATCAGTTGCACCTAAACGATCTTTTATATCAAACCATATTTGATCTATAGAACTATCCCCTGACCCTTTCCAATTTTTTTTTGCTAATTGTTTGCTTTCTTTCATTAATAAATCAAACTTATCACCATCTACGGTCAGTGATTTATTTTTCAAAATATCTTCAGTTAAATCTAATGGAAAACCAAATGTATCATAAAGTTTAAATGCCACTTCACCAGGTAATATTTTTTCTACTTTCTCTAACTCTTCATTTAATATTTTTATTCCTCTATCCAATAAAACTAAAAACTTTTCTTCTTCTGTTTTTAAAGTTTCTTTTATTAATGATTGTGCTCTTTCTAACTCAGGATAATTGTTAGACATTTCTTCTAGGAGTGTTTTAAAAATATTATAGAAGACTGGTTTTTTGGAACCTAGTAAATGTGAATGTCTCATTCCACGTCTCATAATTCTTCTAAGCACATATCCTCTACCTTCATTAGATGGTAAAACTCCTTCTGCTAATAAAAATGAACTTGCTCGTAAGTGATCTGCTATTACTCTAAAGCTAGATTGGTTAACTTCATCTACTTTAACGTTTAATGTGTCGGATGCAGATAGTATTAGTTTTTTAAAATGATCTGTTTCGTAGTTATCGTGTGTTCCTTGTAATAGTGCGGCTACTCTCTCAAGACCCATACCAGTATCCACAGATGGTTTGGGTAAATCTATTCTTTTATCTTTTGAAATTTGTTCATATTGCATGAATACTAAATTCCATATTTCTATAAACCTGTTACCATCTTCATTTTTAGTGCCAGGCAAGCCACCTTCTAGATGGTCACCGTGATCATAAAATATTTCTGAGCATGGTCCACAAGGTCCTGTGTCACCCATAGACCAAAAGTTATCTGATGTTGCTATCTTGATTATTCTTTCATCGCTAAAACTAGCTATTTTCTTCCAAAAGTTGAATGCTTCTTCATCGTCATGGTAAACTGTTACATAAAGACGATTTTTATCAATTCCGAACTCTTTAGTTATTAAATTCCATGCATAGCTAATTGCCTCTTCTTTAAAATAATCTCCAAATGAAAAATTTCCAAGCATTTCAAAAAATGTATGATGCCTTGGTGTATAACCTACATTTTCAAGGTCGTTATGCTTACCTCCTGCCCTTACACATTTTTGTGAGGTTGTAGCTCTTATATAATCTCTTTTTTCTAATCCAGTGAATACATTTTTAAATTGTACCATTCCTGAGTTTGCAAACATTAGTGTTGGGTCATTATTTGGAACTAAATTACTAGACTCAACTATTTTATGATCATTTTTTTCAAAATAATCTAAAAAAGTTGTTCTAATTTGATTTAGTGTTTTGTCAGCCATATATTTAAAATACAGCTTTTTTATTTGATGTCTAGATAAGTGTAGGGAAAAAAGGCGCTTAAATTATGCACTTGAGGGACACACTACCTCACACTAGCTCACACTAGCTTACACTAGTTATGCAGATAATAAAAAATTGATTAAAAATAATTTGTGTAAAGACTCATCAAATTAAGCAACAAACTAGAACATAGACTAGAACATTTAGAGATAAATCAGATGATAAATTCTCAAGTCTTTTGATAACATTTAATAATGAAAAAGATTTTAGGGATCATGATTCTGGGTTTTATCCTTTCGAGTTGCGGACCACGAGTAGATGTTATTAACCTTTCTACTGTTGAGCCCGATGTACTTGCTAAAGCAAGTAAACTTCAAATTTTTAAACTTGATAACGCTCAACCAAAACCAGAAATAGATCAATATATTGGAGAACTTACAGCATATTCATGCAAACATTTAACTTGGGATCCCCCAGCTTCAAAAGGTGATGCATTAAAACAATTAAAGATTAAAGCAGTTAGGTCTGGTGCGAATGGAGTCATTGATATAACTTTTGATTCTAGAGGTACTGATACATTTGGAACAAATTGTTGGGAGAGTGTTCAGGCGAGTGGGACAGCTGTAGTTTTTAAGTAATAAAACTACGCGTCAGCTACGAGTAAAACCAATCTAAACGTTAATCAGCATTATAAATAAAGAGAAGTAGATGAGTGTGTAGGGGCGTTCTGTTACCCGGTGCCCCAGACCGTGCTTCTATAATCCTTGTTTTGCAACAAAGTTGACACAACCTTATGTAGAAACTTTAAAATATTATGTGATGACTGTTTGAGGAGTGTGTGTTAAAATTTTTTATGAAAAAGATTTCAGCAATTGTCTTTCTTATATTTTTAATTTTTAGTAATAATGTAAATGCACAAAGATGGGGTGAGGGAGAATTGCAACTTACTAAAGGTATGGCAGATTATTTTATTAAATTTATCCGTGGAAAAGGAAACAAAAAGCCAGCTGATTTTTATATAACATTGGATGGTACTGATGGAACAGCTTGGAATTGTAGCTATGCTCAATGTAATGAAGGAGACCCTATTCAAGATATTTATGATTGTGAGAGAAAAACTGGAAAAAAATGTAAAAAATTTGCTTGGAAAAGAACAGTAAAATGGAAAAATGGTATTAATCCAGCCAAAGGAAAAGCATCAACTTTTAAAAGTAAATGGTCAGATGCAGAAATGTATGAAAAACTTACTGAGTTGGGTTTTTACAATAATAAATAATTTTAAATAAAATTACGATCTGGATAAGATGAAAATTATCCTAAAAACTAATCAGTATTATAAATAGAAAGAAGTAGGAAGGTTGTAAGGGGCGTTCTGTTACCCGGTGCCCCGGACCATGTTTATCAGTTATAGGATTATGTGGGACAACTAGAACACAGACTAGAACATTTAGAGATAAATCAAGTTTCTGGTGTGAGTATGTTTAAATAAGCGTTGGTATTCCTAAAGATAGTAAGGGAAAAAAGGCGCTTAAATTAAGCGCCTTTTAATAATTAAAGATGACTTTAACTAATTCTTTTTAGATGGAGGTGTTACTTCTTCTTTTATCTCCACTTTAGGATCCTCAATTTGATCTTTTGCTGCTTTTTCTGGATCAAGAGGATTGCCTTCAATTTTTTTTGCTATCACTCCAGCTTTTTCCCTAATTGCCATTTCAATTTCTGCTGCAATTTTAGGATTTTGCTCTAAATAAGTTTTAGCATTCTCTCTTCCTTGTCCAATTTTTTCACCTTTATAAGCATACCAAGCTCCAGCTTTTTCAACAATGTCAGCTTTTGCACCAAGGTCAACTAATTCACCTACTTTACTAATACCTTTGCCGTACATTAGGTCAAATTCAACAACTTTAAATGGTGGTGCTACTTTATTTTTAACCACTTTAACTCTTGTTGAGTTACCAATAATTTCATCTCCATTTTTAATGGCACCAATTCTTCTGATATCTAATCTAACAGATGAATAAAATTTAAGTGCATTTCCACCAGATGTAGTTTCTGGACTTCCAAACATAACTCCAATTTTCATTCTAATTTGGTTAATAAAAATCATCATTGTATTTGTGCTTGAGATTGAGCCTGTTAACTTTCTTAAAGCTTGACTCATTAATCTTGATTGAAGTCCAACGTGGTGGTCTCCCATTTCTCCTTCAATTTCAGCTCTAGGTGTTAGTGCTGCAACAGAGTCAATTACGATAACAGAAATTGATCCTGATTTAACTAGAGTATCAGCTATTTCTAGAGCTTGCTCACCAGTATCAGGTTGAGAAATTAATAATTCTTCAGTATCTACACCAAGTTTTTTTGCATAAATTGGATCTAAAGCATGTTCTGCATCTATAAACGCACATGTTCCACCAGCTTTTTGAGCCTCTGCTAGTACCTGTAATGCTAAGGTTGTTTTACCAGATGATTCTGGTCCATAGACTTCAACAACTCTTCCTTTTGGTAAGCCACCTATTCCAAGCGCCACGTCTAAGCTTAATGATCCTGTTGAAACTGACTCGATGTCCATTGCTCTTCTTTGGCCAAGTTTCATTACTGATCCTTTTCCAAAATTATCAATAATTTGAGCCATTGCCGCGTCTAAAGCTTTGCTTTTTTCGTTGCCTTCTGCTTGCTGTGCTTTTGTAGATTTAACTACTTTTAAGTTGTTTTTAGTCATTTTATGCCTTTTTATTAAATAATTAGTGTTCGAATCGTGCGTTAAATGTACACATTTTGTTCTTATTTTCAATAGTTATTTTTTTATAATAAAATGGCTTTATTACTGTATTTTCAAGTAATTACTATTCAACAAACCAATAGCTTGAAGAAGCTTAAACTGTGAAAGTAAGTAGTTTCTTTCAGAATCTGCTAGGCTTATTTTTGAACTTAATAAAATTGAATTTGACTGAATAACATCAAGTGTAGATCTTCCAAGGCCAGTTTCATACTCAACTGTTATTCCTTCGTTTGCTGTTTCAGCTGCTTTAACTTGAGCGGTAACTGCATTCAATAAACTTTTTGATACTTGAAAGCTTGACCATGCGCTTGCAATATTTGCATCATTTGTTTTTAAAGCATTATCTAGTAATAATTTTTTTCTATTTTTTAAATTTTTACTTTTATTTAAAGAAGCTGTATTTTTTCCACCTTTAAAAATTGGCCATGAAATAGTTGCTTTTAATATTTCTTTATCACGCTCACCAATACTTGAGCTTACATTGTCTGACTTTGAACTATTAAACGATAAAGATGCAGATGGTGATAGGTCAGATCTAGCTATTGTTACATCTTTTTCTGATTGCTCATACTCTAGTCTTGAGATAATTAAATTTGGATTAGTTGTTTTTGCTATTTCAATTGCTTCATTTAAATCTTTTGGTAATTCAAAGATTAAATCTGAATTCTTACTTAAAGTATTAGTATTCACAATTGGGCCTATAACTTTTTCATATGTCAGCTTAGCTGTAACTGTTTCATTTTTTGCTTGTAAAAATTGTGCTTGCGCACCAGCAAAGGAAGACTCGGATTGCGCTAAATCAGATATGGTAATTTGACCTCTTTCTAATCTTGCTTGATTGGTCTCAACTTGCCTCTTTAGCAGGTTAACATTATTTTGATTAATTTTAAGTTTTTCATCAGAAAAAATTAAACCTGAATAAGCTTCTATAGCCTGGTATAAAATCTCTTGTTCAGTTTTTAAAAGTTTTGCCTCAGCTAAGGTTAATCCAATTTTACTTTTTTCCATACTTGCTATACCTGCAAATCCTTGAAATAATTTTTGCTCAATGTCTATTGATTGAGTTTTTGGATTGACGTCTGTAAAGGATGAATTGGCACCCGTTCCGTCAGTTAGCTTTTTTGTATTTTCTTGGCTCTTAGAACCTGATAGTGTTAAACTTGGTAAAAATTCACTTCTTGATATTTTTACTTCTTCTCTAGAAACTTGAATATTTTCACGCTCTGCATTTAATACTGGGTTTTCATTATACGCTTGCAATAATGCTTTTGACAAAGGTATAGAAAAAGCTTTTTCATTAAAAAGAATAATAGATAAGAGTATTAAGATTATTTTTTTCATTATTTTTTAAATTTTATCTTTTCGATCTGATGATTGCTATTTAAATTCATTATAACTGATGAGCTTTTTATCGCATCTTTAAACATTTGTTGAGTAATTCTTTGATAGGTCTGCATAAAGTTTATCACATCTCCACTGCTCATAATCTTTAGGTTTTTCTTGTTTTTTGTTTGAACCCAGAGCTTTCTCTCCTGTTTTAATCTCCATTCTCTTAATAAGCTAAAGTTTTTAGCCTTTAAATATAACAATCCATCTAATTGCTTGAATAAGGTTTTGTATTTAGTTTTTAATTGATTGTTAACATAAGTTCTCCATTTAGCTCCTTGATCATAAACTTTTTCAAGGGAATTAATTGGCTTTTTAAGTTGACTGCTTAACTGAGGTCTTGCTCCAACACACCAGCCTTCAAAAATTACTACATCAGGCTTTGTTTTGATTTTATACCATAAGCTCTTTTGGCACCTATCATCTATTGCTTTATTAAATGTTGGAATTTGTAAACTTTGAAAGTTTTTATCTTTAATTTGTTTAAAAAAATTTAACATTAAATCTACATCATGAGTTCCAGGTACTCCTCTCGTCATTAATAAAGGGTGTTTATTTTTAGATAATGACTTTCTATCTTTTCTTGTTTTATAAAAATCATCAATAGAAACTTTAAAAACATTTAACTTAAAATAATTTTGTAAAATTAAAGTTAAAATTGATGAGATAGTTGTTTTACCTGACCCTTGTCCTCCAGCTAAACCAATTATGAATGGTTTGTTTTTATTAATTTTTTTTACTATCCAAAAACTAACTGGGATTAAAAAAGATTTAACCATCTTATCTTTATTTTTAAATTTATCCTTCTTAGTTTCTTGAGAAGAAATAAACTTAAAACAATCTTTTTTTATTTTATTGAAACAATCATTAATTTTTTGCATAAAAAATTACTTATTATCAAGAGGATGGTTTTGACCATCATTCACAGCAACATTTTCTAATTCAAAAGTATTTATTTCATCTACACATCCAAGATTAAACCCTGTCATAGCTGGATTAGATCTTGGATTGTGATGCGTATAAATTCCACAATTAGAACAAAAATAATGTTTCGCAATTTTTGAATGAAATTGATAAAGCTTTAATTTTTCTTTACCTTTAATAATCTTAAAGTCTTCATTTTTAACCATAGACATAATTGCTCCTTTTTTCTTACAAATTGAACAATTACATCTTTGAACTTTTTCCAAATTATCATTTACATTTATTTCTGCTTCTACTTCTCCACAGTGGCATGTTAGTTTTTTCATTTATATTTCTCCTTTATTTTTTATATTAATCTCAAACATTGCTTCATTTCTTCTATTCATAGGTAATGTGAAAGGTCCATCATAAGTTGCTTTAATAGGTGCACTCAAAATTGATATGTCATCTTTTTTCAATTCATTTTCTAAAATGCTTTTATGTTTAGTGAAATTTTTATCAGAAGCTCTTCCTGAGTATTTAATAACTGCATAATAACCTTCTTTAATGTTTAAAATCTTTATATCTGAGTTAGATGGAACTGGTATGTTTTCTTTATTAAATCGTGAAGGTAAATAAAATTGCATAGTCATATTTCCTTTTTTTTCTACCTGAGTAACTGGTGTTGTCATTTTAATTTCTTCATTTTTATCATTGTTGCCCGATATGTAGTTAAATAATTTTCTAAAACTGCTACCTTCATTTGACATTGATGTTTCAATAACTAAACGATCAGAGTATTTTCTAATTTCATAAATACTATTTTTTTTTACTACTTCATAATTTGCTTCTTCATAAGCCATACTGTTAGAAGTTATAATCAAGCCAAGAAACACAATTGATAGAATTTTTTTCATTTTAATATGAAGCTTAAACTATCTCTGGTTGAAGTTATCCACAAGAGCACAAAATGTAGTTTCAATGTTCACGTTTTGATTCACCTTTGATTCAGTTACAGACTCAAAATACAACTTCTTGCGTGTATTGTATAACTGGTCTATAAATTAGAACAAAACAAGAACATGAAATTAACTATTCCTTTTTATTTACATAAAGCAGGCGCAGGTTTTCCCTCTCCTGCAACAGATTACATCGAAGAAGATGTAGATCTTAACATTCATCTGATCAAAAATGTTCCAGCAACTTTCATTATCAGAGTTCAAGGAAAATCGATGACCGATGTTGGTATTTATGATGGTGACCTGTTAGTTGTTGATAGAAGTTTAAAACCTAAAAATTTTTCAACAGTTGTTGCAAATGTTCATGATGAATTAGTTGTTAAAAGTTTTGTCAAATCAAAAGATGGTCAATTTCTAACATCAGGTTCAAAAAATATTCAGGATAAAATAATTATTGGTGATGAAATGGAAGTATTTATTTGGGGAGTTGTGACTTATGTCATCCATTCAACGTACTAAAAAAATAGCACTTGTTGATTGCAATTCTTTTTATGTTTCTTGTGAAAGATTATTTAATCCTAAAATTAGAAATAAACCTGTCGTTGTTTTGTCTAATAATGATGGCTGTATTATTGCAAGATCAAATGAAGCAAAGTCTCTTGGCATCAAGATGGGTGAGCCTTACTTTAAAGCTAAAGATATAATACTTGGAAATAATGTTTATGTTTTTTCTTCAAATTACTCTTTGTATGGAGATTTATCTAGAAGAGTGATGAGAACTTTAAAAAGATTTAATCCTGAGCTAGAAATATATTCAGTAGATGAGGCTTTTTTAGATTTAAGTAATTATCCAGATGATGAAGTAGAAGATATAGGAAAAGAAATTAGAAGTATTGTCTTACAGTGGACGGGAATACCAACTAGCATTGGCATTGCTAAAACAAAAACCTTAAGCAAGATTGCAAATCATATAGCAAAGAAAAAACAATCTGGTGTAACAAACTTAATAGGAATTGAAAATATTGATCTATTACTAGAAAAGATAGATATCAACGATGTATGGGGAGTTGGTAAACAATTAACTAAATTTTATCATCAAAATGGAATTTATAATGCCAAACAATTAAAAAATATGTCAAATACTTGGATTAAAAAGAGTTCTAATGTTTTAAGTTCTAGGACAGCGTTAGAACTTAGAGGTATTTCTTGCATCCCACTAGAAACTAAAACTTCAAAAAGAAAAAGTTGTGTAGTGTCAAGATCATTTGGTACAAGAGTTGAAAAATTTCAAGAGTTACAAGAAGCAGTTGCGAGTTATTGTTTAAATGCTTCTGAAAAAATTAGATCAGAATCTTTAATAGCAAAATCGATAACTGTTTCTGTTAGAACAAGCCCCTTTCAAAATAGAGGTGTATATTATTCAAATGCTAAAACTATAGATTTTCCAATAGCTACTAATAATAGTATTGAAATAGTTAAAACTGCTTTAGTTGCATTAAATAAAATCTTTATAAATGGATATAGGTATCAAAAAGCAGGCATAACATTAACTGGTTTGGTTAGTTCAAGTGGCAGTAAAAATCTATTTTCTACTGAAAAAGATGAAAAAATTAAAGGCTTAATGAGAGCTATTGATAGTACAAATTATAGATATGGCCGATCAACACTAAGCTTGGCTAGTGCAGGAGTTAACAAAAAGTGGAATATGAGGAGAGATCACTCTTCAAAGATAGATACGGCTGACTTCCATTCACTACCAATAATAAAAGCTATTTAAAGCTGATCTACGCTGCTAATGTTTTCTAAAGAGTTTTCAAATTCTAGAATGTTTTCTCTCTGAGAAAGTATAATTACTGAAATCATCATAATAATAACTCCTATAACGGGCAATAATGTGATCAATGATAGATTACCGGTAATTAGAAATAAGTAAGCAATTAAAAAAAATATAGATCTAATTAATAATGTCATTTTAAAAACAGCTATGATTGATAGTGAATGTTTTAATAGGTTAATAAAGCTCATTTTCGATGGTCCAAAAAATCTCTTACCTCTTATTGATGGGATAGACTTTCTATCTTTAAATAATTTAGCAACAGCACCTGAAAAACTACTCCATGCTGACTTTTCTTTTATTATCTTATTAACTGCAAATTTAGGTAGGCAAATAAAATTACCAAACTTAATAGACTGTCCAGTAAAGATAAAAGTTAAATATTTGTGTAAAAGATAACAAAGTTTAAAGAAAAACCCTTCAGATCTTTTTACTCTATTGGCTGTAATAACTTTATCAGGATAATCATTTGCTTTATCAATAAGTAGAGTTATTTCTTCCACTCTATCTTCGCCATCTCCATCCATTGGAATGATATAATCATAATCTTCATGTTTAACAATATATCTTAAACCTGATGCATTACATCTGGCATGTCCCTTATTTTTTTTCATGTTGAGTATCTTAATAGACTTAAGATTGTTGAAATTAAAATCATTAATGGGTCTTTCTTCAGTAGAACAATCGTTTACAATTATAACTGAAAATTTATGATTTAAATCATTAACATGCAAGTCTATATCTTCTAAAAGTTTAAAAGCTGACTTCCAATCGTTATATATGGGAATTAAAATCTTTATTTTATTCATTTATTTCCTACACAAATATTATCAATGCAAATAAATTTTGATAATGAATTAAGTTTATCCTTTGTAATCAACCCTTCCCAAACTGGTCTAGAATTGAGGTGATATGATAAATTACCAGCATGCCATTCGTCTCCAAGAACAACATTTATTGGCAATGTGTGATTCTGCTTCCATAAGTATTCAGTTTTAATTGCTATTTCCTTGCCCAAATAATCTGTTCTTTTATCTGTTTCTGTAATTGAAATATAAGCATAAGCAAAAGGTGAAAAAATAAACAAAATTAAAAACGCTGATATGAACCCATTTAATTTTTTAAGATTTATTTGTGCTTGAAAAATATAGACAATTAATACGCCAAAAAATAAATAAAATGGGGTCATCCACATTGTTCTTATTTTAGAACCTGTCAATATTGAGGTTAAGAACATTAATCCAATTGGAACTAGATTAATAAATATTAAGAATAATAATTTCTTATCTTTTAAAGTCATCTTTAGTTTAATTTTTTTTATTAAAAAAAATGACATTATGAAAAATGGAATTAATATTCCTATTTGTTTTCCTAAAAATATTAAAGGATGAGCTATATGGTGTAATAAACTTGAATTCTCCAGATCTGTTCTAGCTAACCCATATGCAATTGTTATATAATCATTATTAGCCAACCAAATTAAATGGGGAATTAACAAAACAATAAAGACCTCCAGAGATATTAGATGTTTGAAATCAAATTTTTTATATTTCTTTATAAAAATTATATAAAAAAATAATAAGTCTATTGATATTAAAAGATAAATAAAAAGATATTTTGATAAAAAACCTAACGCTGCAAAAGCTCCCAGCAAAAAACAGTCCTTAAAAGTTATTGTCTGTTTATCAAATAGTTTCCAAGAATAATAAACACACAACGACCAAAAAGGTAATTGGCAAACATTCACATTAAACTCAGGTGTTGTAAAATTATAGAAATAAATACCCTCTAAAAGAAGTACCGATATTAAACTTAAAGTTTTATTTTTAAATAGTTCTTCAGCAAATTTAAAAACAAAAATAAATGCAGTTACTACAAATAATTGACTTAATAAATAATAAGCCCAATCCTGCGATCCAAAAAGTTGGTAAATAACTTCAGGAAAAAAAGCACTTACTGGTGGATGTTTATTAAATCCCCAATCTAAATTACCTCCCCAAGCCAAAGCTTCAATTGTATCAAGTGGTAAATTGTTATTTGTTAATGTGGGAACCAATGTCCATAAAATTAAATGAATTATAAGAAAACTATAAAACAATTTATTTATATTGTTTTTATTGATTAACATTTCATTGATTTTATATGAATTAAGCTTGCTTGACACGTATTAATTGCTGAATATACTCCGGCCACTAAATTTATACATATGCCTAAAATCTCAAAATCATCTACTAAAAAACCAACAGCTAAAGCAAAAAAAATTGCTGTTGTAATCAAAAAACCCACTAAAGTAATAAAAAAGATTAGTGTCACTGAAAACAAAGTAAAGGCACCGATTAAAATATCAAAAACATATATTCCAAAAGATACTGAAAAATATATGTGTGACAAACACTTATCCTTTTTTAAGATAAAACTTACAGAATGGAAAAAAGAATTAGTAAAAGCAAATAATGAAGCTCTTTACCATGGATCAATGGATGACAATAGTGTTTCAGCAGATATTGTGGATCAAGCAAGTTCCTACACAGACAAAAATGTAGAAATGAAAGCGATTAATAGACAAATTAAATTAATTTCTAAAATTGACCAAGCCTTGATAAGAATAAAAGATAAAACTTTTGGGTTTTGTGCAGAAACTGCTGAACCAATTGGATTAAGAAGGTTAATGGCAAGACCGGTTGCGCATCTTTGTATTGCAGCTCAAGAAAAGCACGAAAAAGATGAAAAAGTTTACGCTGACGATTAAAGTTTAAATATTTTCCTTAACTGGCATCAAGAACAGCATGTAAAAATTGTTTAGTTCTTTCATTTTGAGGATTATCAAATAATTGCTCGGGGGACCCCTGTTCAAATATCTTGCCTTCATTAAAAAAACACACTCGGTCTGATATTTCTTTAGCAAAGCCCATCTGATGAGTAACCATAATCATAGTAAGATCATGCTCTTTATTTAAAGATCTAATTACATTTAAAACTTCACCAACAACTTCTGGATCTAATGCAGATGTAATTTCATCTAAAAGCATAACCTTTGGTCTCATTGCTAGAGCTCTGGCTATCGCAACACGTTGCTGTTGACCACCTGATAATCTTGAAGGATGCTCATCTTTTTTATCTGAAAGTCCTACTAAATCTAGTAAATCCAAAGCTCTCTCTTCAGCTTCTTCTTTTTTCATACCCAGCACTTCTACTGGTGCCTCAATACAATTTTGTAGAGCAGTCATATGAGGAAAAAGATTAAATTGCTGAAAGACCATTCCTATTTTTGATCGTCTTTCTCTTAAATATTTTTCATTAGCAATAACTAGCTTCCCTTCTTTATCAGGCATATGAGTTAATGGTTCATTTTCCAAATAAATTACTCCCTGATCAATTTTCTCTAAAGTCATCAAAGTTCTCAATACGGTTGTTTTACCTGAGCCAGATGGGCCTATAATTGAAACCATTTCATTCTTTTTAATTTCTAAATTAAGTTTATCTAAAACAACAAGATCTCCATATTGTTTTGTAACATCAGAAAATTTTACTAAAACATCATCTGAATTATTCATTTAGTTTTTTACCTTTCCTTGCGCTTTGTTAACTGTTCTTTCTAATTTTCTAATACCCATTGCTGCAGGTATAGATAAAATTAAGAAAATAATTCCAACCATAGTATATGGTTCTAAATAACGATAATGATACCCACCTACTGCTGTTGCTGCATGAAATAATTCTGCAACTCCAATAGTTGATAATAATGGTGTATCTTTAAAGATTCCTACTAAATAATTTCCCATTCCTGGAATTGCTATAGGAAAAGCTTGAGGAAAAATTATTCTTTTATAAGTGTATATTGCAGAAAAATTTAGCGCTCTACAAGCTTCCCACTGAGATTTTGGAACTCCCTCTAATGCACCTCTATAAACTTCTGAAAGATAAGTACCAAAATGAAGCCCTATAGTTATCATTGCTGACATCCAGGCAGATAAAACTATACCAAATTGAGGTCCAACAAAATATACAAAGAATAATTGAATAAGAAGTGGAGTTGAACGAATAAATTCTACTATTTCTCTAACTAAAATATTTACAAACTTATAAGGCGTTCGTTGACCCAATAAAAACAGCATACCTACTACAACTGCTATTGCATAACCTATTCCCGCAGCCATTATAGTGTTTAAGGTTGCCCATAACATTTTAGGTAATATTTGATAAGCAAAATCCCATTTCCATTCTGCATCCATATTATATCTTCTCCTTTCCTACTTTTCTTGCAGCAAGAACCTCTAACCATCGTAAAAAAGGGACAAGAAAAAATCTTGATATAATATAATATATTATAAGTGCCGTTCCAAAACATTGTGCAGATAACCATGTAATAGAATTAATTTGTTTTGCTTCAAATGTTAAGTCAACAACAGTTACTAGTGCAACTAGTGCGGTAGCTTTTAAAAGTTCTACAGTCAAGTTTGCTGCTGGTGGAAGTATAATTGGAAAAATTTGTGGTATAATTATTCTCCTCATTCTTTTTGCTGGACTAAAGTTAAGAGCATAAGCTCCTTCCCATTGACCTTTTGGTACTGCTATTATTCCACCTCTTACTATTTCGGCTCCATAAGCGCCAAAATTCATCCCTATAGCTACAACACCTGAAGTGAATGCCTCAAGAGACATACCAAAAAAAGGTAAGACATAATAAACCCAAAATAATTGCACCATTAAAGATGTACCTCTGAAAAATTCTATATAAATAGTTGCAGCGCCCTGAATAACTGAATTATTTGACACTCTCATTAAACCAAAAATTATGGAAATTATTACATAGAGAATAGTAGCACAAATTAATACCTTAACTGTAGTAACTGTTCCTAGCAATAAAGTAGATCCGTGTTCAGCTAAGAATGAAAAATAACTCACTTTTAAAACCTTTAATTAAATTTAAAAAAAAATCAGGCGACTTTTATTCATCGCCTGATTAAATTAATCTATTACTAATATTACTTAGTTGAACAAGCCCACTCAGTACTCATTGAAGGAGGTGGTAATTGAGCTTTATCATAACCATACTCACCAGCTCTCTCTAACATTTTTGCTGGGTTAGCCATAACTTTTGCTAAAGCTGCATTAAAATTATTTCTAAATTCAACATCACTTTTTCTAAAACCAATACCAACTACGTTTAAAGTTTCTTTAGGCATTAATTTAGGGTCAGTCACTTCAAACATACCGTTACTTTTTGCTTCATGCTCTTTTGCACCAAAGAATGTTTGTACAGCAACATCGGCTCTTCCAGCTTTCATTGCAGCAAGAATTCCAACTTCACCTTCAACTAACATCATTTGGCTTTCAGGAACACCATACTTTTTAGCAGCTTCAACAGTGTTAAATCCAGCACCAGTCACAAGTTTTGCACCAGTTCTAACAACGTCTGCATAATTATTAATTCCTTGAGGATTTCCTTTTGGAACCATCATGGCATCACCAAAAACACCTATAGGATCAGAAAAGTTCATGTTTGCACATCTACTTTTTAAAATATACATACCACCAGTAACCATATCTGAACGATTTGCATTTAATCCAGGTATTAATCCAGACCATTCAAAAACTTTAGTTTCAGTTTGATCTTCTGTGATTCCCATTTCTTCAAGAACTGTTAAAGCTATCATATTAACAAATCCTAAAGCTTGACCGTTATCTCCCGCATAAGCCCATGGCACTGCAGTTCCAAACCCAAGTCTTAACTTGTCACCACCTTTTAATTTATTAGTCAACGTTTCAGCGCTAACTGCAGTAATACTAAAAAGAATTACAAGAAAGACTCCAATTGATTTTAAAAATCTATTCATTTTTTTTCCTCTATTTAAGTTTATTTTAATAATTAAAACAAAATTGAAGTTGTTTGTACATCAAAAAAAATAGATGCAACTTAAAGTTGCTTAATAAAATATTTATATTAATTAATTATCTGAACTTTATCACTTAATTTAATTTCACCATCATCAAGTGCAGTCAAATAAATTCCCATTTCAAAATGATTATAAGTTTTTTTTAATGACTGAAGTAAATTTAAAGAATTGTCATCTGTGTTTGGTTTTAGATTAATTGCAACACATCTTGGTATGTTTTTTTCAACTTTAAAAGAAACACCATTAATTTTAACAATTTTTCCAATCCATTCTCGTTCTTTCCATGGTTCAACTCCATCAATATGAATGTTGCCTCTAAATCTTTGAGCCTCAATTTTATGATTAATTTTATTCTTAAAATCCTCAATACTCTTATTATTTAAAAGAGATACCGAATGAGATAAAACTGTTTTATTTGATATTGATGTATCAAAAAAAGGAAGGTCTTTATTTTTCATTAATACTATTGGTTTTTTAAGGGAATTTTCCAATGCTAAGATTTTATTTGAAAGTAAATCATATTCATTTATTTCATTTACATTAATTGTTAAAATTTTCTCATTTTTAAAAGTTAATGTTAATTTATTTTCAACAAATAAAAAGTTATACTTATTCAATACTGGAGAGTTTTTTAGAGTTAAAATTTTATTCCATTTTCCTCTTCTTTCTTCAGGATTTTTTTCAAATAGCTTTACTTGTTCTAAATCTAAATCTTTTGCAAATGCAAAAATTCTATCTCCTATAATTCCAATATCTTTCTTAATTTCACACTTATCAATAGTTTGAAATGATATGGATTTAACTGGACAATAATTTATTGAAGAAATAGTTGCGCTCATATAATATTTTTAAATAATATGCCTAAATTGTCCCCAAATCAACTTCAAGAGTATAATGATAATGGCTATGTGGCTCCAATAGAAGTCTTAACTAAAGATCAAGCATTTGAGATAAGAAAAGAAATAGAAAGTATTGAAACTAAATGGCCTGATGAACTAAAAGGTGCCGGTAGAAATTATGTGCATATGATTTCTCCCATACTAAATGAAGTTTGTCATAATTCTAAAATATTAGATGCCGTTGAGAGCATAATTGGAAAAAATATTCTTATATGTGGAACAACTTTATTTATTAAAAACCCATATGAAAAAGGATTTGTAAGTTTTCATCAAGATGCAACATATATTGGATTGGAACCACACAATTGGGTAACTGCTTGGTTGGCAATAACTGATGCTAATGAGGAAAATGGTTGTATGAGAATGTGGTCTGGTTCACATAAAGCTAACATCAGACATCATGAACAAAAATATGATGAAGGTAACTTATTAACAAGAGGTCAAACTGTAGAAAATGTTCCCTTAGATAAAACAACACCTTTGGTTTTAAAAGCAGGACAAATGTCATTACATCATCCAACAATAGTTCATGGTTCAGGACTAAACAAAAGTAATGATAGAAGAATTGGTTTTGTAGTTCAAAGCTATATTGGCAGTAATGTAAATCAAATTTTAGGTAAAATGTATGTTCAGCAAGCAAGAGGAGGTGATACCTTTAAATATCATCAACATACTAAAAGACCGAGCACACTAATGGATCAAGAAGATATGAAAATAAGAAAAAAAGCAAATGAAGATTTACACGGGATTTTTTATCCAGGTTCTACTAAAAAAGGAAATTTCTAATTAAGGTTTTGGTATCTCAGAGCCATCTTTTAAAAGATCGTACCCCTTTACAACAGCTTCTCTATTTGAAATATCTAAATACCATCTAGCTAAGTTCTTATAATTATTAAGACCAATATCATGCCATTCGTGTCTTGCTATCCATGGCCAAGTTGCAATATCTGCAATCGTATATTCATTTCCAGCTAAGTATTTTGATAAAGATAATCTCTCATCTAATTCGCTATAAATTCTTTTTGTAATTTTAAAATATCTTTCTTCTCCAAATTCACTTTTTCCAGGATTGTAATGATGAAACTGATGATGCTGCCCAATCATTGGTCCTATAATTCCCATCTGCGCCATCAACCATTGGTTTATTGTATGCCTATCTTTTGCTTCATAAAATTTGTTATGTTTTTCAGCTAAATATATAAGTATTGCACCAGACTCGAATAATGACTGTCCATTTTCATGATCTGTAATTACTGGTATCTTTCCAAATGGGCTTATTTTTTTAAAATCTTTTTTAAATTGCTCATCTTTTGACAAATCAATTTTAGTAACTTTAAAATCACAACCTATTTCTTCTAACATTATTGTAATTTTTTTCCCATTTGGAGTATCTGCTGTAAATAGCTCTATCACTCTTTAACACCCAGTCTGCTTTTTACTGTCTTAGAGGAAGTGGTAAACTCAAATCTATATTTTTCATCTGGTTTAGCATATTTAAAACAACCTCTAGCAGCTAATGCTCCCTCATGAAAACCTGAAAGAATTAATTTAAGTTTTCCAGGATAGGTGCAAATATCACCAATTGCAAAAATACCTTCTTTATTGGTTTCAAAATTTTCTGTATTAACCGGTATTGTTTTTTTATCTAAATTTAATCCCCATTCAGCAATTGGTCCTAGTTGCATTATTAATCCAAAAAAGCCCAAAACATAATCAGTTTTAATTTCTTTTATACTCTCATCATCATGCTTGATGTTAATACTTTCAACTTTTTCATTACCGCTAACTGAACCTAATTGGTATTTAGTATGAACTTCTATCTTACCTTCATCTTTTAATTGGTTAACTTTATCAATACTTGCTTGCATTCCTCTAAATTCATCTCTTCTGTGTACTAATATAACTTTAGATGTATTTGAGAGTTCTATCGCCCAATCTAATGCTGAGTCTCCTCCGCCAAAAATGGTAACTGTTTTATCTTTAAAAATTTTTTTGTCTTTAATTGAATAAAGTATTTGTTTTCCTTCATACTTTTCAATTTCTTTTGTTGGGAATTTTCTTGGCTCAAAAGATCCTACACCAGCTGCAATAATTATACTTGATGCTTCAAATTTAGTTTCTTTATTGGTCTTTATTAACCATTTTTTTTCAACTTTTTTAATTTCTTGTACTCGCTCATTTAAATGAAAATTTGTTTTGAATGCTTTAATCTGTTCAATTAAATTACTAGTTAACTCTTCTCCAGTGCATTCTGGAACAGCAGGAATATCATAAATAGGTTTATCAGGATAAAGTTCAATGCACTGTCCACCTATTTTATCTAAGTTATCAACTACTTCACATTTTAATCCTATTATTCCTAATTGATGAACACAAAATAATCCAACTGGCCCTGCGCCTATTATTAAAGTATCTATTTTAATCATTTAACCTTGTTTTGATGGAATGCTAACAGTTAACCCATCTAGTTGATCAGAAACTAATAGCTGACAACTTAATCTACTAAATTTATTAGGTTCAAAAGCCATATCTAACATGTCTTCTTCACCATCTTCTTTTTTTGGAAGTTTATTAAACCATTCTTCTTTGACATAAACATGGCAAGTAGCACAAGCCATTCCACCTCCACAATCAGCGTCAATCCCCGGAATATCGTTTTGAACTGCACCCTCCATTACACTTAATCCATTAGAAACCTCTATGGTATGAGACTTTCCATTATTTTCAATGTAGGTAATTTTAGGCATTGAACTATATATAATTACATAAAAAAAAGGGCAAGTACACAAAATGTACTCGCCCTTTTTAAATTATTTAGGTTTACTAATTACTTAGCTTTTCTACCACCTGATTGCATTGCTGCAGCCCAAATGATCAGACCAAATGCAGTTTTGTTTAGCAAGTCAGCTATGTTGTAAATCACGTTTAGTGAGTCAGCATCTACACCACCTGTTAGGTAACCAAATACGTAACCTAATGGGTAAATTGCCCAACCAACTGTAACGATCATTCTCATTGCACCAAATGCAGTAACAAGAGCTTTGTTTCCACTTTTTGCTGCAGCTTTTCCTGCTTCACCAGAAAATACTTCATAAAGAATGTAGAACCATCCAGCCATACCGATTACAAAACCAAGTGTAGCATTAATGTATCCTGCTTCTCCTAAGTATCCACCTACAAGCATCACAACTGTTCCAATTAACAATCTCCAGAATATTCCAGAATTTGCTTTTCCTACAGCTGCTAGAATTAGGTAAAATTCTATCATCAGTAATGGTACAGTGATTAACCAGTCAATATATCTGTAAACAGTTGGTGATTCACCAGTTGTTACCCACACATCTCTCATATACATGTAATGGATGAATGCGATACCAGTTACTAGACCAGCTACAATTATTGATGTTCTCCAACCTGCTGCAACATTTCCTGCTTCTAAGAAAAAGAAAGCAGTAGACGCTAACATCACCATTGTTACTAGCCAGAATGAAATCCCAACGAAGTCGTCAGAAGCCAACATGGCTGTTTCTGCGTTTGCTACACCTGAAGCACCCATTAGGGCTACAGCTGTAAGGGCAAACAATTTTAGTTTTTTCATAAAAAACTCCCTCTTTTGTTAGTTTTTAACTTTTAGTTTATATAAACTAGACTTAAACAAACGCTCAAGTCATGTTGAACGTTAACTATCAAAGTTATCTAGTTTTTAGAAGGCTTAATTACATCTAATTTGTATTGATTTTACTTACTTTTTAAATTTTAATACAATTTTTAATTTAATAAGCTCAAAAAACTAGCAAAATAGAATCGATAATATGTCAAAAAAATTTAATGATATTTACCAAAACTCTCTAAAAAATCCTGAAGATTTTTGGCAAGAAGTATCTAATGATATTTTTTGGTTTAAAAAACCTACTAAAATTTTAAATAAATCTAACCCACCCTTTTATAAATGGTTTGAAGATGGTGTTACTAATACTTGTTACAATGCTTTAGATATTCATATCGATCAAGGCAGAGGTGACAAGCTAGCTTTAATCTATGATAGCCCAATAACTGGCAACAAAAAGCAGTTCACCTATAAAGAATTAAGAGAAAAAGTTTCAAAATTTGCAGGAGCACTAAGAAATCAAGGAGTTGACAAAGGTGATAGGGTTATAATCTACATGCCCATGATTCCCGAGGCAGTTATAGCAATGTTAGCATGTGGAAGAATTGGAGCAATTCACTCTGTGGTGTTTGGGGGGTTTGCTTCAAATGAACTTGCTAGCAGAATTGATGACAGTAAGGCAAAAGTAATAGTTACAGCTTCATGTGGTTTTGAGCCTGGAAAAACTGTTGAGTACAAACCATTGGTTGATGCAGCAGTTAAGATGGCTTCTCATAAAATAGATAAAATGATCTTGTTTCAAAGAATAGATCATACAGTTGAGCTTAATGCTCCAAAAGAAATCAGTTGGGGTGAAGCACTTTCAAATGCAAAAGAAGTAGATTGTGTGGAAATGAATTCAAATGATTTAGCTTATATTTTATATACCTCAGGAACCACAGGTGTTCCTAAAGGAATAGTTAGAGATATTGGTGGTCATATAGTTGCTCTAAAATGGACTATGAAAAATATCTACAATATTGATGTTGATGATGTCTGGTGGTCAGCAAGTGATATTGGATGGATTGTTGGACATTCATATATTGTTTATGCACCTTTATTTAAGGGTTGCACTACAGTATTATTTGAAGGAAAGCCTGTTGGTACTCCTGATGCTGGTGCTTTTTGGAAAATAATTTCAGACTATAAGGTAAAATCACTTTTTACTGCACCAACTGCTTTTAGAGCTATTAAAAAAGAAGATCCTGAGGGTAAGTTTTTTTCTAAATATGATTTAAGTAAATTTGAGTCATTGTTTTTAGCTGGAGAAAGAGCTGACCCAGATACTATTAAATGGGCAGAAAATTTATTAAAAGTTCCAGTAATTGACCATTGGTGGCAAACTGAAACAAGTTGGGCAATTAGTTCTAATTGTACAGGAATTGAAATGATGAAAACAAAATATGGCTCAGCATGCAAGGCAGTCCCTGGATATGATGTTCAAATCATGAAGCCAGATCAAACTTTAGCAAAACCTAATGAAATGGGAGATATAGTTGTAAAATTACCTTTACCTCCTGGAACTTTTCCAACCTTATGGAATGCAGATAAAAGATACAAAGACAATTATATGACTAATTATGAAGGTTACTATGAAACGTATGATGCAGGACATATTGATGAAGATGGGTATATTTGGATTATGTCTAGAACAGATGACATTATTAATGTTGCAGGTCACAGATTATCGACAGGTGCAATTGAAGAAGTTTTATCAGAACATCAGTCAGTAGCAGAATGTGCGGTATTAGGAATTGCTGATAAATTAAAAGGACAATTACCAATTGGTCTAGTCGTTCTTAAAACAGGTGTTAAAAAAGACAACGAAACCATTTCAAAAGAATGTATAAAAATGGTTAGAGATACTATTGGACCAGTAGCAGCATTTAAAACTGTAATTGTCATTAAGAGACTACCAAAAACAAGATCTGGCAAAATATTAAGAGGAACTATTAGAAAAATTGCTGATAATGAAGAATATAAGGTGCCAGCAACTATTGATGATCCTGCTATCCTAACTGAGATAAAAGAAGACTTAATTAAAAATAATATTCTTAAGTAGTGATTAAAACATATCTAATTTTAATGGTTGCAATTTTTTTTGAAGTAGGTGGAACAATGTTGTTACCCGTTTCACAAAATTTTACAAAAATTATCCCAACCACCACTCTCGCAGTTTTTTATTTGCTATCTTTTTATCTTATAACTTTTGTTGTTGATAAAATTCCAATCGCAATTGTTTATGCAACATGGAGTGGTCTTGGAGTATTTACCGTTGCAATATTAGGATATATCTTCTTTAAACAATCATTGTCTTGGCAAGCTGTATTAGGATTATTTTTTATTGTTTTTGGAGTTGTGCTTGTAAATAGCTTTTCATTAAAAACTATTTAAAATTTTAAAGGCTTACCCTCAGGATCACCTAAAATTTTACCATCCCTCATTTTAATTTGACCATTAATGATTGTTGATACTGGCGTGCCTTTAAATTCATATCCATCAAAAGGTGACCAACCACATTTACTTTCAATATTTTCGTTTTTAATTATAATTTTTTTATTCATATCTACGATTGTGAAATCAGCATCAAAACCCTCTTTAATAAAACCTTTATCTTGTACCCCAAAAATTTTTACTGGATTTTCACATATAGAATTCATTAATTGCTCTAAAGTTAACTTTCCATCATTAACATGATTTAACATAACTGGTAAAAGTGTCTGAACACCAGGCATGCCAGATGGTGAGTTCGGATAATTTTTTTCTTTATTTCCTCTTAAGTGTGGAGCGTGATCAGAACCAATTGTATCATTAAGATTATTTTTTACTCCATACCACAATCTATCATAATGAGATTTGTCTCTTAATGGTGGATTCATTTGAGCATAAGTTCCAAGTTTATCATAACAGTCTGGAGCGTAGATTGTTAAATGTTGAGGGGTAATCTCAAATGTTATGTTACCTTTGTGTTGTGATAAAAAGTCAATCTCTTCTTTCGTGGTAATATGAAGAATATGGGCTTTTTTCTTATATCTCTCAGCAATTCTAACTATTCTTCTAGTAGATGAGATTGCACATTCAGCGCTTCTCCAAATTGGGTGTGAATGAACATCTCCTTCTTTAATCAATTTTTTATTAATATTTAAAATTGCCTCATCCTCGGAATGTACTGCAACAACTTTTGAGCTACTTTTAAATACTTTTTCAATATCCTCTTCCTCAGCAACTAAAAGGTTTCCAGTTGACGATCCAGCAAATAGTTTAATTCCACAACAACCTTCTAAATTCACCAAATCTGCTAACTCACTTGCGTTATCAGCTGTTGCACCAAAATAAAATGCATAATTGCAATACATTCTATCTTTGGCGAGATCTAATTTTTTTTGAAATTCTACCTTGGTCGATGTTGGTGGATTGGTGTTTGGCATCTCGAACACGCTTGTTATACCACCTACTATTGCAGCCCTACTTCCTGAGTGTAAATCTTCTGTATCTGTTGACCCAGGCTCTCTAAAATGAGTTTGTGTATCAATGCACCCTGGTAATACTGTTAAACCTTTAGCATCAAAAGTCTCTTTCGCTTCACCGTCAATTGTGCCAATTTTTATAATTTTACCGTCTTTAATGGCTATATCTTGATCTTTAATATCTTTATCTATGTAGCATGAGCCGTTTTTAATTATTAGATCTAACATTTATGAAAAAAGTAATTATATCATATTCAGGCATCAATCAATTATGAATATGCAGAAAGTATATATTTTAGAAGATAGAGGAATTCTCTATATAAATGGAGCAGATGCTAATGAATTTTTACAAAATATGATTAGTAACGACATTAATAAGGTTAATGAAGACAATAGTTGTTTTGCATCACTACTAACTCCACAAGGAAAATTTTTATTTGCTTTTATTGTTGTAAAACATAAATCTGGTTATTTCATAGATTGTGAAAAATCTCAAACAGAGGCTCTCTTTAAGCAACTGAGCATCTACAAGCTTAGATCTAAAGTTGAAATTATGAATTTAAGCAATGAATTTGTAATTGCAGCATTTAGCCGTGAAAAGTTTTTAAAATTTGAAGGTGCCAAGGATCAACCTGGAAACACAATAAAATATAGGGAGGATCCGATTATATTAGACCCAAGAAATAAAGAACTAGGTGCAAGGCTTATTATTAATTTAGAAAAACTTTACCTGTCTTTAAAAAAATTAGAGCTAAAAGATTCTCTAATTGCTGAATATTATGAATTAAGTCATGAATTAGGAATTGCTCAAAAAGAAATGAATAAATTACAAAATAAATTATTTGGAATTGAGTGTAACTTTGAGGAATTAAATGGAATAGATTTTAAAAAAGGCTGCTATGTTGGTCAAGAAAATACAGCCAGAATAAAACTAAAGAACAAACTTTCTAAAAGATTATTAGCCATACAATTAATCAGTGGAAAATTAACTGAGGGTGCTTCAATTTATGCTAATGATATTGAAATAGGTAAAGTGTTGATTAATGATGAGTATCCTTTTGCATTGATCAAATATCTAGATGAAAACTTTAAAAAAAACAGTGAATTAAAAAGTGAAAATGCAATTTTGAGAATAAAAATGCCAAATTGGATACGGTAGTGTGGCATAATAAGGAATGACAAGTATTAACCTAATTGATAAGTTTTGACATGGAATTTACACCAGAAGTAAGAATAGCAACCGATCCTATTTATCAAAAAATCTCAAAGGTTATGCCTGAGATTGAGTGGTCAGTTCATGCTCCTTATATCCATAGAATTAATCAATTAAAAAAAGAAAAAAATGCAATTATACTTGCTCATAATTATCAAACTCCAGAAATTTATCATGGTATTGCAGATGTTGCAGCAGACTCGTTAGCTCTTGCAATTGAGGCTTCAAAAACTGAGGCCGATATTATTGTAATGGCAGGGGTTCACTTCATGGCCGAAACATCTAAGTTAATGAGTCCTGAAAAAAAAGTTTTACTTCCTGATATGACTGCTGGTTGCTCTTTATCATCATCAATCACAGGTAAAGATGTAAGATTGTTAAAGAAAAAATATCCAGGGGTACCTGTTGTCTCATATGTAAATACCTCTGCAGATGTTAAAGCTGAAACAGATATTTGTTGCACATCTGCAAATGCAGTTAAAATTGTAGAATCTCTTGGTGTTAAAAAGGTTATTTTTTTACCTGATGAATACTTGGCAAAATATGTTGCTTCCCAAACTGAAGTTGAAATTATCGCTTGGAAAGGTATTTGTATGGTTCACGACCAGTTCACTGAAAAAGAAATACATGATATTAGAGCAAAAAATCCTGGTATTAAAATAATAGCTCATCCAGAATGTCCACCTGACGTAATTAAAGCAAGTGACTTTGCTGGATCAACTGGTGGGATGATTAAATATGTTAAGGACAATCAACCTAAAAAAGTTATGATGGTTACTGAATGTTCAATGAGTGATAATATTCAAGTAGAAAACCCAAATGTAGAATTTATTAGACCGTGTAACCTTTGTCCTCATATGAAAAAAATTACATTACCAAAAATTTTAGATTGCCTAGAAAATGAAACAGGTGAAATCATAATGGATAAAGAGACAATAGAAAAAGCAAGAATTCCTGTTGAAAGAATGGTTGCAATAGGCAGATAACAAAAGTGTCTCAAATTAAATTAAGTAATTATTATATCAAGAATATTGTAAAGCTTGCTTTAAATGAAGATCTATACCCCTCTGGTGATATTACCTCAAACTTAGTAAAGAATAAAAATATTATAAAAGTTAAATTAATTTCCAATCAACAAGCTGTGCTAGCCGGATTAGAATTTGCGAAACAAACATTTAAATTAATAGATAGCAAAATTAAATTTATTATAAAAAAAAAGAAGGCTCCTTAATTAATAAGAATGATGTAATAGCTACAATTGAAGGTAAGGCTGAAAATATTTTAATTGGCGAAAGAGTTGCTTTAAATTTTATGAGCCATATCTCTGGAATTGCCACTAAAACTAATCAATTTGTTAAGTTAGTTAATAAAAAAAGTAAAATTTGTTGTACAAGAAAAACAATTCCAACCTTAAGGGTAATACAAAAGTATGCGGTTAAGTTAGGAGGAGGTACAAACCATAGATTTAACCTAAGTGATGAATTTCTAATTAAAGACAATCACATAGCAAGTTCAGATATTAAAACTTTAGTCTCTCTTGCAATCAAAAATAAAAAAGGAAAAAAAATTACTGTAGAGGTTGATAATCTAAATCAGCTTAAACAAATAATGGGTTTAAAATTTAATACTGTTTTGTTTGATAATATGAACAATAAAACACTTAAAGCGGGTGTTAAAATGGCCAAAAAATATTACGAAACTGAAGCTTCTGGAAATGTAACCCTAAAATCAGTTAAAAAAATTGCAGCTACTGGTGTTAATAGAATTTCTATTGGTAGCATTACTCATAGTGTGCCTGCTATAGATTTTAAATTAGAAATTTAATTTTTTTTGGACAACTCTGCTTGTGCAGCAGCTAATCTTGCTATTGGAACTCTATATGGTGAGCAAGAAACGTAATCTAAACCTGCATTTGCACAAAAGTGAATACTTTTAGGGTCTCCACCATGCTCTCCACAAATTCCAAGTTTAATTTTTTTATTTGTTTTTCTTCCTTTTTCAACTGCAATTTCTATTAAATCACCTACTCCATCATCTATAGAGATAAATGGGTCTATAGAAAAAATCTTATTATCAAGATAATCATTTAAAAATTTACCACTATCGTCTCTACTTAAACCAAATGTTGTTTGAGTTAAGTCATTAGTTCCAAAACTAAAGAACTCCGCATGTTTAGCTATATCATCAGCTTTAATTGCTGCTCTTGGCAATTCGATCATTGTACCAACTAAATAATCTACTTTAATTTTTTTATCTTTTTGAACTTCTTTTGCAACTCTCACTACTAAATCTTTCATTATTCTAATCTCAGCTTCGGTTGATACTAGAGGAATCATGATCTCTGGAAATGCCGACTTAATTTTTTTTATCTTAAGTTCAGATAAAGCTTCAAAGATTGCTCTACATTGCATTTCATAAATTTCTGGAAATGAAATTCCCAATCTACAACCTCTATGACCTAACATTGGGTTTTGCTCATGCAACTCATTAATTCGAGACTCAATTTCTTTTAATGGTAAACCCACAACTTTTGCCACATCATTAATTTCTTTTTCTGTTTTTGGAAGAAACTCATGTAACGGTGGATCTAACAATCTCACTGTTACAGGAAGGCCATTCATAATTTTAAATATTTGAATAAAATCTTTTTTTTGGTGTGGTAAAAGCTTTTCTAGTGCTTTGTTTCTGTCTTCTACTGTTTTTGATAAAATCATTTCTCTGACAGATAAAATTCTTTCTTCATCAAAAAACATATGCTCTGTTCTACAAAGCCCTATACCTTCAGCACCAAAGTCTCTTGCAGTTTTTGTGTCTAATGGTGTTTCCGCGTTAGTTCTTACTTTTAATTTTCTAAAATTGTCCGCCCAGCTCATCAATTTAGAAAAATCTCCTGAGATTTCAGGTTTAACTGTTGGCACTTCTCCTAGAATAATTCTTCCTGTTGACCCATCAATTGTAATAATGTCTCCTTCTTTAATTTCGACAGAAGATGTTTTAAAAGTTTTTGCGTCATAGTTTATATCAATCTCACTAGAGCCAGAAACACATGGTCTTCCCATGCCTCTTGCAACCACTGCGGCATGACTAGTCATCCCACCTCTTGCTGTCAAAATTCCTTTGGCAGCATGCATTCCATGAATATCTTCAGGTGAGGTTTCAACACGTACTAAAATAGTATCCTGCATAACATTGTTTAATCTTTCTGCTTCTTCTGATGTAAAAACAACTTTACCACTTGCAGCACCTGGAGAAGCCGGTAAGCCATTTGCAATAACGTTTGGTGTGCTTTTTTCATCCAATGTAGGATGTAACAATGTATCTAAAGAAGCAGGATCTATTCTCATTACTGCTTCTTTTTGAGAAATCAATTTTTCTTTAACCATATCAACTGCAATTCTAACAGCTGACTTTGAGGTTCTTTTTCCAGACCTTGTTTGTAGCATCCACAATTTATTATTTTCAACTGTAAATTCTACGTCTTGCATGTCTTTGTAGTGTTTTTCTAAAATCTTTAAAATCTTATCCAATTGTTTAAATACTTTAGGCATAGCCTCTTCCATCGAAGGATCTTTTGCTTTTGCATCTTTTCTTGCTTTTTTTGTAATGTACTGAGGAGTTCTTGTTCCTGCCACCACATCTTCTCCTTGAGCATTAATTAGGTACTCGCCATATACTTCATCAATACCATCTGATGGATTTCTTGTAAAGACAACTCCAGTTGCACAATCATTGCCCATATTGCCAAATACCATTGATTGAACATTGACTGCAGTTCCCCATTCAGCAGGAATTTGATTTAATTTCCTATAAACTTTTGCTCTATTACTTTCCCAGGATAAAAATACAGCGCTAATAGCACCTAATAATTGATCATATATGTTCTGAGGAAATTCTTTTCTAGTTTGATCTTTAATAACTTTTTTGAAATCATTAATTAATCCCTCCCAATCTTCTGCATCAAGATCTGTGTCTAAAAGAACGCCTTTAGTTAGTTTATAATTTTCAATTAATTCTTCAAAATGATAACCTTCGACACCCATTACAACATTACCATACATCTGAATAAATCTTCGGTAACTATCATTTGCAAATCTGTTATTAGAAGTTTTTTTTGAAAGCGCAATAACAGTCTTATCGTTTAAACCTAAATTTAAAATTGTATCCATCATTCCTGGCATTGAAACTCTTGCACCAGATCTTACAGATAACAGTAAAGGATTTTCTAAATCCCCAAATTTTTTTCCAACTTCTTCTTCAATAATTTTTAGTTCTTTTTTTATGATACTAACTATTTTTGAATTTAGTTTTTTCTTATCTTTATAAAATAATTCACAAACTTTCGTTGAAATTGTAAAACCAGGAGGAACTGGCAGTCCCATTCTGCCCATTTCAGAAAGGTTTGCACCTTTTCCACCTAAAAAATTTTTTGGATTTTTAATCTTTTTTGAATCTTTTGATTTAAAATTTAAAATTATCTTATTCACTATTTGATTTCTATATTTGAAAAATTTACGTAATTATCAAATGTTCTACATAACATTTGTAAAAGTTCCAATCTGTTTTTTTTAATATTTTTATCATCATCGTTGACCTTAACATTATCAAAAAACTCTGAAGTTACTTTTTTAGCACCAGCTAGAATTTCAAGCGTTTCCTTATAGTTTTCATCCTTACCAATGTTTGTAAAATATTTTTTTATTTCATTAATCTTTTTAAATAGATTTTTTTCATAGTCATTTTTAAAAATACCAGGGTCAGTTGTATTTGATAGTTCAATATCTGCATTTTTCAACTCACTATCAAGTATACTAGAAGCTCTCTTGTAGCTTGTAATAATATCCCCTCCTATTTCTTCGTTAATTAGTCCATTAAATGTTGAAGCTTTTTTATATATTTTATTCAGGTGGTCTATTCCATGGGCTTTTATACTGGCATCTATTATCTCTGCTCTAATTTTTTTCTCTTTCATATAATACTTTAATCTGTCCATTAAAAAATCAGACAGTTCTTTTTGAGATGAGTCGTTTGAAAAATTAAAACCTTGGTTTTTATGAAGTAAAGTAGAATAGCTAATAAGATCTTTAATTTTAAACTCTTTATTATTATCGATTAATAGCCTTATTACACCAAGTGCAGATCTTCTAAGTGCGTAAGGATCTTTTGAACTCGTTGGTTTTTGATTGATCCCAAAAAACCCAACTAAAGTGTCAATTTTATCAGTTAAAGCTAAAGCAATACTAAATGGTTTTTTTGGTGTCTTACTATCAAGTCCAGTTGGCAGATAATGTTCACTTACAGCTAAAGCTATTTCTTTATCAAAACCTTGCACTTCAGCAAAATGTCCACCCATAATTCCTTGAAGCTCAGGAAATTCACCAACTATATCAGAAACTAAATCAACTTTACAGATTGATGCTGATAGCTCAACTTGGTCTTTACTGATCAATAGTTCATCAGAGATCATTCCTCCAAGCTTTCTCATTCTTTGAATCTTATCAAAATAAGATCCAAGACCTTTAAAATAGTTTATACTTTTTAATTTTGAAACTTGCTTAACTAAATTTTGTGATTTATTTTTTTCCCAAAAGAATTGTGCATCACTTAATCTTGCTTCTACAACTCTTTCGTTACCCAGTTTAATATAACCTTTTTCATCATTGTTATTTGCCACAACTAAAAATTCATTGGTAATTTTTCCTTTTTTGTTAAATGTTGGAAAATATTTTTGGTGATATTGCATTGTAATTATCAAAATTTCTTTTGGAATATTCAAAAATTTCTGATCAAATTTGCATATAATAATATTCGGTTGCTCAACTATATCTGTGACTTCATCTAAAAGTTTATTGTTTGACTCAACAATAAAATTATTTTTATTAGATATTTTTTCAATTTCTTTAATAATAAATTCTTTTCTTAGTACGTGATCTATAATTATTCCTGATTGATTGAAGAAATCTTTATAGCTTTTAAAATTTTTAAATATTTTCTTTTTATCTTCAAACTCTTTATCGGTAAATGTTGTATTAGAAGATATTAAATGATGAAATTTAAAATCTAGGCTTTTATCATCAAAAACTGCTAAAATAGATTTTAGCGGTCTTGCCCAACTAAGATTATAGTTTCCCCAAACCATAGATTTTTTCCATTGTAATTTATCAAGGATTAGAGGCGTATATTTTTGAAGTAAATCTATGGTGTTAATTTTATTTGATGGTTTCTTGAAAAAATAGAATTCTCCTTTTTCTATCTTTTTTTTAAGTAGATCTTTTTTATCTATTTGATTTGATCTTAGAAAGCCCTCTATAGCTTTTTCTGGTGCATTAACATTTGGTCCTTTTATTTCTTCAGCTTTTTGTGTTATTTCCTTAGATAGACCCTCAAATAAAATTATAAGACGATTTGGTGTTGAAAATGAAGAGCTTTTTTTAAATAAAATTTTTTTTTCTTCAAATAAATTTTGAAAATTTTGTAATAAAGTATTACGTGAGTTACGCTGCAAACCAGCCGGTATTTCCTCACTAAACAGCTCTAAAAAAAATTCTGACATTAATCTGTTTGACTGCTTAACCAACTTTCGGCAACTGCTTTTGTAATGTCTCTAATACGCCCTATATAACCTGCTCTTTGAGCAACACTTATAACTCCTCTTGCATCCAAAATATTGAATACATGGCTTGCTTTTAAACATTGATCATATGCAGGTAGTGAAATTTTTTTTTCTACTAAAGCTTTTGCTTCAAGCTCAAACATATCAAACATTTTGAACAGATTATCTGTATTAGCGTGTTCAAAATTATATGCAGAGAACTCTTTTTCTGCTTGAAGAAACACATCCCCATATTTTACACCTTCATCATTCCATAATAGATCATAAACATTTTTCATTTGTTGAGTAAACATACAAATTCTTTCAAGACCATATGTAATTTCAACTGAAACAGGCTTGCATTCAAATCCAGCCATTTGTTGGAAATATGTAAATTGAGTAATTTCCATTCCATCACACCAAACTTCCCATCCTAAACCTGCCGCACCTAAAGTTGGACTTTCCCAATCATCTTCAACAAACCTAATGTCATGTTCTTTGTGATTTATACCGATAACAGCCAAACTATTTAAATAAAGTTTTTTGATATTATCTGGTGATGGCTTTATTAAAACTTGAAATTGATAATAATGCTGCAATCTATTTGGATTCTCTCCATACCTTCCATCAGTAGGTCTTCTTGATGGCTGAACATAGGCTGCCTTCCACGGCTTAGGTCCTAGAGATCTTAAAGTTGTAGCAGGATGAAAGGTTCCAGCCCCTACCTCAATATCGTATGGTTGAAGAATAACACAACCATGTTTACCCCAATATTTTTGAAGATTCAAAATAGTATCTTGAAATGATTGAAATTTAGGTTTTATAATTTTTTCTTTAGAAGCCATATCTTTGCCAGATAGATCTTTCCTCTAAAATATTTGCTAGTTGATCCATTTGATTGCTTGATGAGGAAAGTTTTTTACTTAACCAGCCTTTAGATTTTTCAAATTTTTTAATAACAACATCTTCACCAAATTTTTCTTTTAAGATTTCATTAGCATTACCTAATCCATCAATCAAACCTAGCTCTTTTGATTTACTACCTGCCCAAAACTCTCCTGAGAATAATTCAATACCATCTTTTTTAAGTTTAGATCCTCTGCTTTCTTCTACAACTTTAATAAAGTCTTTATGTAGATCTAATTGAATATTCTTAAGTCTCTCAATATCCTCTGACTTCTCTTCTTGAAATGGATCTAGTGAACTTTTATTTTTTCCTGCCGTATGAACTCTTCTTTCTACACCAATTTTTTTAATCAATTCTGTAAATCCAAAAGATGAATAAATTACTCCTATAGATCCAATAATTGAGCTTGAATTTGCATATATCTCATCACCTGCACAAGCTATTAGGTATCCACCAGAAGCTGCAACATCTTCTGCAAATACTATTACTTTTATTTTGTTTTTTTTGGCTTGAGCTCGAATAAATTTATAGATTAAATGTGATTGTACGGGTGATCCACCTGGTGAATTGATTGTAATTGCCACTGCTTTAGCTTTTTTTAGGGAAAAAGCTTTTTCTATAATCTCTTCTTGTCCTGCAAAATCTATGCCCTGTTTAAACTTTCCAGCATTACCAATCACACCATTTAGCTTGATATGAGCTATTATTTTTTTCTTTTTAAAAAAAGAGAACATTGTTAATCCTTATAGAATTTTTGATTTAATATAAAGCCTACTTATAGTTGAAGATTAAGGTGCGTCAATTGATAAGTAATAAATATAACTTAATTATACTAACTTATTTTTTATGGGAACTGTAGTTCAGCTAAGAAACCAAATAAATAATTCATATTATCAACTAAAAGATTCAGTAGATGAAAAATTAGTTTTAGTTGAAGAAAAAATTAAATCAAAACTCCTGAGTGAAGTTGATCTAGTTCAAAAAATGACTGAATATCATATTGACTCTGGTGGAAAAAGATTAAGAGCTTTATTAACTCTTGGTTCTGCTAAGTTGTGTGGCTACACTAAAGGAGGCCGAGACATTAATCTAGCTGCATGTGTAGAGATGATACATGGGGCAACTTTAATGCATGATGATGTCATTGATCTTGGAAATATTAGAAGAGGTAAAAAAACATTAAATTCAATTTGGGGGAATCACTCTTCTGTATTAATTGGAGACTATCTTTTAAGTAGATGTTTTGAGATGATGGTTGATGATGGGAATATAGAAGTTTTAAAACTTTTATCCTCAACTTCGTCAAAAATTGCTCAGGGAGAAGTATTACAACTACAACACAAGGGTGAAGTTGATATGTTAGAGGAAACCTATTTTAAGATTATTACAGCAAAAACAGCTGAACTTTTTTCTGCAGCAACTAAAGTTGGTGCAATTCTATCTAACAAAGAAACAAAAGAAAAAGAAGCACTAGAGTTTTATGGAAAAAACTTAGGCTTAACATTTCAAATTGCTGATGACACCCTAGATTACAATTCTGATCTAAAATTTTTTGGCAAAAAAATTGGCAAAGATTTTCTTGAAGGTAAAATTACACTACCTGTGATTTTATTATTTCAAAATGTATCACCAGTAGAAAAAGATAAATTGAAAAATATTTTTAAACAAGAAACAAGATCAAATGAAGATTTAAATTTTACTTTAGAACTTATTAAAAAATACAACATAATCAATGAGTGTCACAAAAAAGCTGAACATTTTATTAATCTTGCATCAAATTCTTTAACTGTATTTAAAGATAGTGATGAAAAAAAGATTTTAGAAAGTCTCACTTCGTTTAGTCTACAAAGAACCTTTTAAGGACTTAATAAAGATTTAACCCAGTTACCCTCATTATCTTTGGTATATTTAAGTCTTTCATGAATTCTGCTATCTCCATCTAACCAAAATTCTATACTCGTAGGTATTAAATTCCAACCTGACCAATGCTCTGGTCTAGGAACACCATTTTTATTACTATATTTTTTTTTATATTCTTCTATTGAGCTTAAAAGCTCATCTCTATTATTTAATATAGTGCTTTGTTTTGAGGCCCATGCTCCAATTCTGCTCTCATAACCTCTACTGTTATAATATTCATCCGCCACTTCATTAGAAACTTTTTGTACCATTCCATTAATTCTAACTTGTCTTAGAAGACTTTTCCAATGAAAGCACATTGATGCTTTTGGGTTATTTTTTAATTCATTTCCTTTTTGACTATTTAGATTGGTATAAAAAACAAATCCATCTTTGTTAAAGTCTTTTAATAAGACCATTCTAATTGACGGAGAATTATTTTCATCTGATGTGGCTAAAGCAAGTGCATTTGGATCATTTAATTCTGTTTTTTTTGCCTCATTCATCCAAACTTCAAATAAATCTATTGGATTTATTTTATCTAAAAAGCATTTATTAAGGCCTAATGAGTTTTTTTGATTCATAATTTTAACAAAATAATCTATATACTATAGATAATGTCATTTAATACTTTTGGAAAGCAATTTCGTTTCACAACATGGGGAGAATCTCATGGCCCAGCATTAGGCTGCGTCGTTGATGGTTGCCCACCTAATATAAACTTAAAAGAGCAAGATATTCAAGTTGAGCTAGATAAAAGAAAACCAGGACAATCAAAATTTACAACACAGAGAAAAGAAGATGATAAAGTACAAATTTTATCAGGTGTATTTGAAGGCAAAACGACTGGGACGCCTATTTCTTTAATTATTTACAATCAAGATATGAGATCAAAAGATTATGGAAATATCAAAGATAAATTTAGACCTGGGCATGCTGATTTTACGTACTTTAAGAAATATGGAATAAGAGATTACCGTGGTGGTGGAAGATCCTCTGCAAGAGAAACAGCTGCAAGAGTTGCTGCAGGTGCAATTGCTAAAAAAGTTTTAGAGAATAAATTAGGTAAAAAATTTAAAGTTGTAGGTGCTGTTACTCAACTGGGAATATTGGGATGTGATACTAGCAAATGGAACGATCTAACAATTAATAAAAATCCCTTTTTTTGTCCTGATAAAAATATGCTAAAAATTTGGGAAAAATATTTGCTAGATATAAGAAAATCTGGATCATCTTGTGGTGCAATTATTGAGGTAAGAGCTAAAGGAATTCCTGTTGGCTTAGGTGCTCCAATTTATTCTAAATTAGATATGGATATTGCTTCTGCAATGATGAGTATTAATGCTGTTAAAGGTGTTAACATTGGTTCGGGAATGAACTCTGCACAATTAAGTGGAGAACAAAATTCAGATGAAATTTCACAAAAAGGTAAAAAATTAAAATTTGATTCCAATAATGCTGGTGGAATTCTTGGTGGTATTTCAACGGGACAAGAAATTGTTGTTTCATTTGCTGTTAAACCAACTTCATCGATTTTAACAACTAGAAAAACTATAGATAAGTTTGGAAAAAATACTACAATTTCTGTTAAAGGTCGGCATGACCCTTGTGTTGGCATTCGTGCAGTACCAGTGGGAGAAGCAATGATGAATTGCGTTTTATTAGACCATTATCTAATGAACAAAGCTCAGTGTAGCTAATTTTTTTAAATTTAATTTTTAACTACTTTTATCGACTCTTTTGTAAATAAAATATCTAGTATTTTTTTTGATATTTGAGATGCATTAAGACCAGCAACATCATACATTTTTTTTGGACTATCTTGTTCAATAAAAATATCAGGCAGTATCATGGTTCTAAATTTTAAACCTTTATCAAATATACCTTTTTCTGATAATAGATTTTCTACATGAGAGCCAAAACCTCCAATAGACCCCTCTTCTACAGTAATCATTACCTCATGTTCTCTCGCACACTTTAAAATAAGCTCTTGATCTAAAGGTTTAGCAAAACGTGCATCAACTATCGTTGATTCAATTCCTTTATTTTTTAATTCTGCAGCTGCGATTTTGCATTCTTCCAATCTAGTTCCTATACTTAAAATACAAACTTGTTTTCCTTCTTGAATAATCCTTCCTTTTCCTATTTCTATTTTTTCATCTATAGATGGTAATTCCGTTCCAATACCATTTCCCCTTGGGTATCTAATAGCACAAGGTTTGTCGTTAATAATCATAGATGTATTTATCATTTTAACTAATTCTGACTCATCGCTTGGTGCCATTACTATAAAATTAGGAAGAGTAGAGAGATAAGTAATATCAAATGAACCAGCATGAGTTGATCCATCAGCGCCTACCAAGCCTGCTCTATCTATTATAAATCTCACAGGTAAACTTTGGATAGCGACATCATGAACTACTTGATCATAAGCTCTTTGTAAAAAAGTCGAATAGATTGCAACATATGGTTTATAACCTTCCGTTGCTAGTCCTGCGGCAAAAGTCACTCCATGCTGTTCAGCAATTCCAACATCAAACATTCTTTTTGGAAAATCTTTAGCAAAAATATCCATACCTGTTCCTCCTGGCATAGCAGCAGTAACGCCTACGACTTTACTGTCTTTTTCTGCATGTTTAACTAAGGTATTTGCAAAAACTTTTGTATAAGCTGGAAGGTTTGTTCCACTTTTCACCTGTTCACCAGTTACAACATTAAATTTTGAAACACCATGATAATGATCGCTAGCTTTTTCAGCATAAGAATAGCCTTTACCTTTTTGAGTTTTTACATGAATCATTATTGGGCCTTGATATTTTGAGTCTCTTGCATTTTTTAAAATTGGTATAAGTGTAGATAAATCATGTCCATCTATTGGGCCAACATAATAAAAACCTAAAGAATTAAAAAGAGTACCACCAGTTACAGCTGATCTTAAAAAATCCTCAGCTTTTCCAGCTTTTGCACTAAATCTTTTAGAAAAAGCAGAAGCTATTAATTTAAAAGTTTCTCTTAAACTAAAATAAATTTTTCCTGTTAAAAGTTTAGCTAAATAGGTTCTCATAGCACCTACTGGTTTTGCAATCGACATATCGTTATCATTTAAGATAACAATCATTTTTGTTTTTGAAGCACCCGCATTATTCATTGCCTCATATGCCATCCCTGCACTAATTGCACCATCTCCTATGACTGCAATTATATTGTTTAATTTATTAGATAATTTGCTTGCTTCTGCCATACCTAGAGCAGATGATATTGATGTTGAGCTATGTGCTGCACCAAATGGATCATACTCACTCTCAGATCTTTTTGTAAAACCAGACAATCCATTACCTTGTCTCAAAGTTTTAATTTTTGACTTTCTTCCAGTCAAAATTTTATGTGGATAAGTTTGATGACCCACATCCCAAATCAGCCTGTCATTTGGAGTGTCAAATATGTAATGCAAGGCAACAGTTAGCTCAACAACCCCAAGACCTGCACCTAAATGTCCTCCCGTTTCAGATACTGCATCAATCATCTCTTTTCTAACCTCATTAGAAACCTCTTGAAGATCACTCTCTGATAATTTTCTTAAATCAGAAGGAAAATTAATATCTTTTAAAAATTTGTTGTCTTGCATTATTTATTTCTTTTTAGAATGTAGTCTAAGGTTTCATTTAAACTATTAGTGTTTGAACTATATTTATTTAAATCTTTAATTATTTTAGACTTAATTTTGTCAGCATATTTAATAGCATTTTGATATCCTAGTAAACTGATTAAAGTAGCTTTACCTTTTTTCTTGTCTTTCCCTGTTAGTTTGCCAGCAATGACAGTGGAGCCTTTAAAGTCTATTAAATCGTCAGCAATTTGAAATAAAAGTCCAATATTGGACCCTATATTTTCAAAAAACTTTATTTGTTTATCATTTTTTCTCTTAATAATAATTGGAACAGCACAACAAAAGCTAAAAAGCTTACCAGTTTTTTTTATTTCCATCTCTATAATTTTACTTTTAGAAACTTTTTTTTTTTCAAAACTAAGATCTAAATACTGTCCACCAGCTATTCCTAAATGTCCAGAAGACTCAGATAGTTTTTTTACTAGATCTACTTTTATTTTTTCATTTATCTTTAAGCTCGAACTAACCAGGATTTCAAAAGCCATTGTTAAAAGTGAGTTTCCTGCAAGTACCGCTGTGGATTCTCCAAATTTAATATGTGTAGAAATTTTTCCTCTTCGTATTTTATCATCATCCATACAAGGTAAATCATCATGTATTAATGAATAAGCGTGAATACACTCAACTGCAGCACCAATAGAAATTAATGTTTTATAATTAATTTTAAATATAGCTCCTATATCAATTAAAATTTTTGATCTAATTTTTTTTCCACCTGGAAATAAGCCATACTCCATAGCTGCAACTAATTCTGTTCTTTTTTGTTCTTTAATAAATCGCTTTAAAAATAAGTTTGTATCTTTTGCTATTCTAGCAAGTTTATTTTGCATTTTTTTTTGAACTTATATCGTTAATTTTTTTTTTTGTTTCTTCATTGATCATTTTTGAAGTTTTATAGAATTTTTTTTCAATGGTATTATTTAATTTTAATAACTGTTGGTATGAATCAATTGAATTCTGTAGGTCTTTTTCTGACTCTAAAGATTCAATAATATTATTTGCTTCTTTTGTTAGTTCCTCAAGAGACTGTGTGTTATTATCAGGTGGTAAATTTTTATCTTTCATATAATAATAATTATTAATACATGAAATCCAATCAATCAAATATCAAAAAAGCAAAAAAATACCTTAATAAAAATTACTGTATTGGCGTACCTACTGAAACTGTTTATGGTCTAGCAGCTAATGCATACAAGAATTCAGCAGTAAAAAAGATTTTTAATTTAAAAAAAAGACCAAAAAACAACCCTTTAATCGTACATTATCATGATATCGATTCTCTTAAAAAAGATTGCCTAATAAATGATAATTTTACTAAACTTTATAAAAAATTCTCTCCTGGCCCAATAACATACGTATTACAATTAAGGAAAGATTCTAAGATTTCTAAATATGTTACCAATAATAAGAAAAGTTTAGCAGTAAGATTTCCAAAACACACAATATTTAAAAATTTACTAAAACAGTTAGATTATCCATTAGCTGCCCCCAGTGCTAATATCACAACAAAAGTAAGTGCTGTTAAAGCAAAAGATGTTAAAGAAGAGTTTGGTAATAAAATTAAATATATTTTAGACGGAGGTGCATGCGCTATTGGAATAGAATCTACAATAGTTAACCTTATAGGCAGACCATCTATATTAAGATTGGGTGGTCTAGATATCTTAAAAATTCAAAAAACTTTAGGTTTTAAGATAAGTATATCTATTAATCCTAAAAAAAAAATAGCACCTGGTCAATCTCGCTTGCATTATTCTCCTGGTATACCTTTACGAATGAATGTCACAAAACCAAAAGATGACGAAGCTTTTATAATGATTAAGAGAAAAAAAACTAAACTCAAAAATTATTTTTATTTAACTACTAAAAATAACCTAGATGAAGCAGCAAAGAACCTCTACTCATGTCTAAGAAATATAAAAAATGAAGGCTATAGATCAATTGCTGTGGAAAAAATTCCCAATATAGGTCTTGGTAAAGCTATAAATGATAGATTGCAGAGGGCATCAAAGTATTAGATATCTAGTTTGGTTGTGGTGCGCCACATAGGAGTTCGAACCTATAACCCCCAGATTCGAAATCTGGTGCTCTATCCAGTTGAGCTAGCAGCGCATATAGTATTAATATTACATTTTATGGAAAAAAACATTAATTTAATAGTTGAAACAGATGAGAATAACCTTCGACTTGATGTATTCGTCAACAAAAGAGAGGAGCTGATTAGTAGAACTAGAATCAAAAATTTAATTCTTAAAGAAAAATTAAAATTAAATAATGTAATCGTTAACAGTCCTTCAAAAAAAATATCTACTGGTGATAAAATTGATCTTCAAATTCCAGAACCAAAAGAAGCCTCTTTAAAACCTTATGATTTTAAATTAGAAATTGTTTATGAGGATGATGATTTATTAGTAATTGACAAGCCAGCTGGAATAATTATGCATCCAGGTGCTGGTAATTATGATGAAACAATTGTTAATGCCTTAATGCACTATAATAAAGATTCACTATCTACAATTGGAGATGAGTTAAGACCTGGTATTGTGCACAGAATAGACAAAGATACTTCTGGATTAATAGTTGTAGCTAAAAATAACGTGACACATGAAAATTTATCTCATCAATTTAGTGAGCACACAATTACAAGAGTTTATCAGCTCTTAATTTGGGGGAAACTTAGACCCTCTTCTGGGAAAATCGATACATTCATAACTAGAAGTTCAAAAAATAGACAAATGATGGAGGTTAGTAGTTCTAAAGGTAAAAGAGCAATCACTAATTACAAAACTATAGAGATTTTTGAAAATGACAAAACACCCACACTAAGTTTGGTCGAATGTAGATTAGAAACGGGAAGAACACATCAGATAAGAGTTCATATGACATATATGGGCAACAGCATTATGGGTGATGGTAAATATAAAAAAAAATATAAGAAACTTAAAAATATCGATACTAGTTTAGAAAACCTAATTTATAAATTGGATAGACAATTTCTGCACGCACAAACACTGGGTTTCATTCACCCTAAAACTAATGATGAAATGACTTTTACCTCAATTTTGCCACAAGAACTTGAAAATATTTTAGTATTGCTTAGAAATACTGACAAATAAAACCTTGAAATAATACTATAGTTAACTAAATAAATAGAACTTATGAGAGCTACAATGAATAGTAATCTTCCAACACTATCTAATGAAGGTGGTTTATCTGCTTATCTTGAGCAGATTAAAAAATTTCCTATGTTGGCAGCTGAAGAAGAATATATGCTAGCAAAAAATTGGAAGGAAACAGGTAATGTTAAAGCCGCAGAAAAACTTGTTACTAGCCACCTTAGACTCGTTGCAAAAATTGCGATGGGTTATAGGGGATATGGTCTTCCAGTAAACGAAATGATTTCAGAGGGAAATGTAGGATTAATGCAAGCTGTCAAAAAGTTTGAACCTGAGAAAGGATTTAGATTGGCAACTTATGCAATGTGGTGGATTAGAGCTTCTATCCAAGAATACATTCTAAGATCTTGGAGTTTGGTAAAAATAGGAACAACGACTGCACAAAAAAAATTATTTTTTAATTTAAAGAAAATTAAAAATCAAATCGCTCCTCAGTCAGAAGGTGACTTAAGACCTGAACATGTAGATGAAATTGCCAACAAATTAGATGTTAGAAAAGATGAAGTCATTTCAATGAATAGAAGACTTTCAGGTAAAGAGTTTTCTTTAAATGCTCAAGTTGGAGAAGATGGTGACGAATGGCAAGACTGGTTGGTAGATAAAGAGCTAGACCATGATCTTAAATTTGCACATCAAGAAGAAATGGGTCAAAGACAAAGCTTACTTAAAGATTCTATAAAAATTCTTAATGAAAGAGAAAGAGAGATTTTGTACTCTAGAAGATTAAATGATGAAGCTACAACACTTGAAGATTTAAGTAAAAAATACAAAATTAGTAGAGAGAGAGTTAGACAAATTGAAAACAAAGCATTTGAGAAGCTTCAAAAACATATGTTGCTATCTGCTAAATCTAAAAACTTACTTCCGGTAAACTAAACTTCAAAAGGATTCTCTAAAAGAATTGTATCTTCTCGTTCAGGGCTTGTTGAGATACTTGAAACTTTTGTCCCAATAAAATCTTCTAATGCATAGATATAATTTTTGGCATTTTCTGGTAAAGCTTCAATATTTTTTATTCCTTGGGTGGAGCTTTTCCAGCCAGGGAAAGTTTTATAAATTGGTTTGATTTTTATTTGATCCTCAACAGCAGCAGGTAAGTAATCCATTTTCTTTCCATCAAGTTCATATTCAACACACATTTTAATTTCATCTAACTCATCTAAAACATCTAATTTAGTTAACGCTATTCCATCTATACCTGAAATTTTAATTGTTTGTCTGACCAAAACACCGTCGAACCAACCACATCTTCTTTTTCTACTAGTGACAGTACCAAATTCTTTTCCTCTAGAACCAAGCAATTCTCCAATATCATCTGTTAACTCAGTAGGAAAAGGTCCTTCACCGACTCTGGTTGTGTAGGCCTTTGTTATTCCAAGAACATAATGAATAGAATTAGGGCCACAACCAGTTCCTGTAGCAGCAGCAGATGCAACGGTATTAGATGATGTCACAAAAGGGTACGTTCCATGATCTACATCAAGTAGTATTCCTTGCGCACCTTCAAATAATATTCTTTTTTTTTGTTTTTTAAACTCATCAATTCTAAGCCACACAGGTTGAGAAAACTTTAATATTTCTGGAGCAATCTTTAAAAGTTCTTCTTTAAGTTTGTTTTTTTCAAAAGCTTTTTTACCTAATCCTTTTCTAATTGCATTATGATGAAGTAGTACTGTTTCTAATCTGTGGTCTAGATTAGTCTCAGATCTCAAATCCATAACACGGATTGATCTTCTTCCTACTTTATCTTCGTAGGCTGGCCCAATTCCCCTTCTTGTTGTTCCAATTTTTGCTTTTCCAGCGGCATCTTCTCTTATTTCATCCATCTCTCTATGAAATGGCAAAATAAGATTGGCAGATTCTGAAATTATAAAATTATCCACATTAACCTCAACACCCTTAGATTTAATTTCGTCTATTTCTTCTAATAGTGCCCAAGGGTCAACAACGACTCCATTTCCTATAATAGAAATCTTATTTTTTCTTACAATCCCAGAAGGAAGTAGTCTTAATTTATAAGTTATTCCATTAATTACTAATGTATGTCCAGCATTGTGTCCTCCTTGAAAACGAATAACAACATCTGCTTGGTCTGATAGCCAGTCAACTATTTTACCTTTTCCTTCATCACCCCACTGAGATCCAACAACTACAACATTTTTCATTATCTAAATTTTTTTTCTACTGTTACTGAACTTAAATGGTTAATAGGTCCGTGACCTTTACCAAATTTAAGGTTTGAATTTATTGAACTATGTACATACTTAGTTGCAAGCTCACAAGATCTCTTTAGGGTTTTTCCACATGAAAAGAATGTCGAAATAGCAGAAGAAAGGGTACAACCAGTACCATGTGTATTCCTGGTTGTAATTCTTTTATTTTTTATAATTAAAATTTCATTTTTATTTACGAAAATATCTTGGACAATTTTGGATTCTAAATGTCCACCCTTTATAAAAACATTTTTTGCTCCTAATTTAATTAATATGCTGGCAGCAAAGATCATATCTTCCTTTGTTCTTATTTTAGTTTTAGTTAATATTTCAGCCTCAGGAATATTGGGAGTTATTAAACTAACTTTTTTAATTAGTTCATTTTTTAATAATTGAATTGCTTTATCATCAATGAGTTTTGCACCACCTTTAGCAACCATAACTGGATCTAAAATTATTTTTTTAACTTTAATAATGTTTAGTGAGTGAATTACTGATTTTATTACTTTTGTAGATTGCAACATTCCTATTTTTACAGCATCTGGCTTAATGTCTTTTGAGGTAAATTCTATTTGATTAGAAATTTCCTTTGGATCTATCGGTACTATTGATTTTACACCTGTTGTATTTTGAATTGTGACAGCTGTTATTGCTGTCATTGCATACGAACCTAAAGCAGTGATAGTTTTAATATCAGCTTGAATACCAGCACCACCAGATGAATCTGATCCAGCAATAACTAATATTTTAGATTTCGGTTTCAATTTATTTAATTTTTTTTAGTACAATTTTCAAACATTTTCGAAGTAATCTACTATTATCACTCTCTCCCATAACTCTGATTTTAGATTCAGTTCCTGAGCTTCTAACTAATATTCTACCCTGTCCTTTAATTAATTTTTCAGCTGATTTTATAGAATTCTTAATATTAATATTCTTAATTATACTTTTGTCTTTAACATCAATATTTTCCAATATTTGTGGAGTTTTCTTAAAGGTATTAAAAAAATTACTAGCTTTTTTTCCTTTTCTTAATGAAAATAAAACTTCTAAAGCAACTAGTAAGCCATCTCCAGTGGTTGCAAATTTACCTAGAATAATATGCCCAGATTGTTCACCACCTAAATTAAAATTATTTTTTTGCATTTTCTCTTTTACAAAACGGTCTCCTACATTTGATCTTAAGAATTTTATATTATGTAATTTAAAAAATTTTTCTAATCCATAGTTAGACATTAAAGTGCCAACCACACCTCCTCTTAACATTTTTTTTTTTTCCATCTCATTGCTATTGCAGCAATTATTTGATCTCCATCAATTACAGTACCTTTTTCATCACACATAATAATTCTGTCGGCATCTCCATCAAGCGAAATTCCTATGTGTGCTTTATATTTTTTTACTGCTAATCTAATTTTATTTGGAAAAGTAGATCCACAATTTTTATTAATATTAAGACCATTAGGGTTTATTCCAATTGAAAATACTTTGGCACCTAAAGATTTTAACAATTCAGGCCCAGCCTTGTATCCAGCCCCATTTGCACAATCAATCACTATTCTTAAACCTCTAAGGTTAAAATCTTTTGGTAAATTTCTTTTTAAAATTTTTATATAATCTTTATTTGCAGTTTCTAACCTTTTTACACGACCTAATTTTTTTGGTTTTGATAAAGACTTTTCAATTTTTTGATCAATTAAAGTTTCAATTTTTTTTTCAATCTTATTTGACAGTTTTAACCCATCAGGTCCAAATAACTTTAACCCATTGTCATGATATGGGTTATGAGATGCCGTAATCATAATTCCCATGTTGGCTTTCATGGTCTTTGTTAGCATCGCTAAGCCATTGGTTGGAAGTGGGCCTAATGTATAAACGTGCATGCCAGCCGATGTAAGTCCTGATACTAGTGCAGGTTCTAAACTATACCCTGATAGTCTCGTATCTTTAGCAATTATTGCTATTTGTTTCTTTTTTTTTTGAGTTTTAAAGTAAGTTCCTGTTGCAAGACCAAATTTAAAAAACATATCTCCATTAATATTTTTACTGTTAACGGCACCTCTTATTCCATCTGTTCCAAAATATTTTTTTGCCATCAGTTTTTTATTAATTCTTTAAATACCTTTATACTTTGTCTTAATTCATTCACGTCATGAATTCTTAGAACTTGAACTCCTTGCATTATTGCATACATGGAAGAGGCTACTGTTCCACCTAACCTTTCCTTGCTATCATTTTTTCCAGATAAATCCCTAATAAATCTTTTTCTAGAAAGCCCAAGTAATATAGGAAAACCAAGAGTATGAAAAATAGAAACACTCCTAATTAAATTCATATTATGTTTCAAATTTTTTCCAAAACCAATCCCTGGATCAATCATGATATTATTGTGTTTTATACCCATAGATATTAAAAATTTAATCTTTCGTTCAAAGAAATCATAAATATCTAATAGTTCATTTTTATATTTAGGATTTTTTTGCATTTTTTCTGGTGTACCTTGTGAATGTTGAATTACAAATGGAGTTTTATTTTTTTTCAATACACCAACTGTTTTAGAGTCATAACTTAGCCCTGATACATCATTTATAAGTTTAACTCCTAACTGAATCCCTTTATTCATAATTTCTGATTTTCTTGTATCTAATGATAGTGGAATTTTTTTATTAACGTCTTTTAATGTTTCTTTTATTCTATCCCATTCTTCTTTTTTACTGATAGGTTTAGATCCAGGTCTCGTTGACTCTCCACCAACATCAATAATGTCCGCTCCAGATTTAAATAAATTCCTTGCATGAGATATTCCTGTGTTCTTTTTGTTAAACTTACCCCCATCAGAAAAACTATCTGGCGTTAAATTTAATATACCCATTATGTTAGGAATTTTATTAAAATTTAGACTTGAAAAATTTTTATTTTTTTTAACAATAGTCTTAATATCTTGATTAATTTTTTCTTTTAGTGATTTAGGTAATTTTTTTATATCCTTAAGGTCAATTATTTCGATTGAAGTTCGTGTAAGGATTTCAATTTGTCCAAATGAAATTTTTTTATTACCGTTTAGTGGGAGATTTTTTTTTTTCTAATTAGTTCTATCGAAGATTTACCATAAGCAAAATTACACACTCTTGTGTAATATTTTTTCATTCAATTTTAATGAACTATTTTTGGCTTAAGACCCATTGAGCTTAAAGCTGAGCCTTTATCTTCATCTTCAACTTTTAAATCTTCTTTATTGCTTGGATATATATTTTTATTTATCAGGTTTTCTATTTCTTCACCTGAAAGTGTTTCGTATGTTAAAAGAGCTTTAGCTAATTTATGAAGATCGTCAATTTTTTCAGTTAAAACTGTTCTTGCTCTTTCATAACCTTTATCTACAATTTTTCTAATCTCTGCGTCTACTTTTTTTGAAGTTTCTTCAGACATATTTTGAGTTCTAGCAACAGATCTACCCAAAAATACCTCTTCTTCATTCGAGCCATAAGCAACTGGTCCCAACTCTTTGCTAAGGCCTGCTTGCATCACCATTGCTCTTGCTCTTTGAGTCGCTTGTTCAATATCACTAGATGCACCAGTTGTAACTTTATCTTCACCAAATATAATTTCTTCTGCTACTCTTCCACCCATAGCTATAGCTAATTGAGCATGAAGCTGTTCTCTTGTTTGAGATAGCTGATCTCTCTCAGGTAGCTGCATGACCATTCCTAAAGCTCGACCTCTTGGAATGATTGTTGCTTTATGAATTGGATGAGCTGCATCCTCGTTAATAGTTACTATTGCATGTCCAGCTTCGTGGTAAGCTGTTAATGTTTTTTCTTCTTCGGTCATGACCATGGATCTTCTTTCTGATCCCATCATCACTTTATCTCTAGCTTCTTCAAACTCAGTTAGCGTAACTAGTCTTTTATTTTTTCTTGCAGCAAGTAATGCTGCTTCATTAACTATATTTGCTAAATCTGCACCTGAAAAACCAGGGGTTCCTCTAGCTACTGTTCTTAAATTGACATCAGGAGCCATTTTAATTTTTTTAACATGCACTTTTAATACTTTTTCTCTTCCTATTATATCTGGAAGTCCGACAACCACCTGTCTATCAAATCTACCTGGTCGTAATAATGCAGGGTCTAATACATCAGGTCTGTTTGTGGCCGCAATAATTATTACACCTTCATTTGTTTCAAAGCCGTCCATTTCAACTAATAACTGGTTTAAAGTTTGCTCTCTTTCATCGTTACCTCCTCCAAGGCCAGCACCTCTACTTCTTCCAACAGCATCTATCTCATCTATGAATATAATGCAGGGTGAATTTTTTTTACCTTGCTCAAACATATCTCTAACTCTTGAGGCTCCAACACCTACAAACATTTCAACAAAATCTGATCCTGATATAGTAAAGAATGGAACTCCTGCTTCTCCAGCGATAGCTCTAGCAAGTAAAGTCTTACCTGTTCCAGGTTGACCAACTAACAAACATCCTCTTGGTATTTTTCCACCAAGTCTACTAAACTTTTTAGGATCTTTTAAAAATTGAACAACTTCTTCAACTTCTTCTTTAGCTTCTTCTACTCCCGCAACATCATCAAAGGTAACTTTACCTTTTAATTCATTCATCAATTTAGCCTTAGATTTACCAAAGCCCATTGCTCCGCCTTTGCCACCTTGCATCTGCCTCATAAAAAAAATCCAAACAGCTATTAATAGTAACATTGGAAACCACGACAATAAAACTCCAAACAAAGAAGGCATCTTATCTTCTAAAGGAGCAGCTGATATACTTACACCTTTTTCAGATAGCTTCTCAATTAAATTTGGATAATTTGGTGAATAAGTAGAAAAAGTATTTCCATTGGCTAACACCCCTCTAATATTGTTTCCTTGAATGTCTACTTTTATAACTCCACCATTATCAACTTCTGATAAAAATTCTGAAAATATAATAGAATTACCTTTGCCCACATTAGCTTGAGGGTTCTTAAACATATTATAAAGGCCAATTGTTAAAAAAACAATTACTGCCCACATGGCTAAATTCTTTATATTCATACCTATAAGATAATAATTATTATTAATTAAACAAGTGTCAAATTGTTACAAAACTTTAACTTTATTAGTGTTTTCTCTTGATATTAATATGGTCTCATTAACACTTTCAATAATACAACCTCCTAAAGTTATTTTCGAAAATGTCTTGAAAGTTATACGGTTAATCAACTTGTTAATACTTTTTCCTCTAACGGGATAGTATTTTTTTCCTATTTTTTGAATAACAAACGTCAAAGATCTAAAAACAACTTCATGAGATTGATCAAAGAAATTATGATTTAAAATATAAGTAGCTTTTGTTTTAATATGTACAGAATTATCCTTCAAATTTTTTTTAACATAAAACTTTATTGATTTATCTGAGTCTCTTAAATTATTAATAGTTAATTTTAGTTTTTTTAAATCCAATCCCTCTTTTTCAAGAGATTCTAATAAAGTTCTGATTCTTGTTCTCTTATATATCTCATTAATATTGGAAGGATCTTTAATAAAAAACTTAAATACTATTTTAGTAATATTAATTAAATCATTTTTTTCTAAGTTGAGTAATGGTCTTAAAATATTTAGATCTTCATCTTTATATTTTACACTTTTGTTAAAAGATACCAGTCCATTTAATCCACTTCCTCGGACCACCCTAATTAGAAAGTTTTCAAATAAGTCATTTGAATGATGTCCTAATAATAAATGCTTAATGTTATTTTTCTTACATTCTTTTGCTAGTAAAGAATATCTTGCTTCTCTTGCTAAGGATTGAACATTTCTAGAAGGTTTTTTACCTTGCCAACTTAATATTTTACATGTGATACCAACTTTTTGTAAAATCTTTTTTACCGAAGCAGCTTCTTTTGTCGATTCGGTTCTTAGCTTATGATCAACTAAAAAGAATTTGACTGTTATTTTATTTTTTATTGAATAACATCTAGCCAAGTAAGCTAGCGCCAAACTATCGGGTCCACCTGAAACTGCTACAGCTAAGTTTTCCCTAGAATTTAAAGAAGAAGAGAATTCACTATAAACTTTAGAAATTTTTTTATTTTTTAGAAAACTAAGAATTTGTTTATGAGTTTTGTTTTGAACACTCGAACTTTTTTGATTCATATTTTGCTTTTTGAAGCACAGATTGATTTGCTTTAGGATATTGCTCTTCAACTCCTACTATCATTTTACAACCTTGCTCTTTTTCTCCTATTTGAACCATTGATACACCAAGTTTTAATAAATTTATAGGAGCCTTGTTACCTTTTGGGTATTTTTGATATCCCTCGAGATAAGCAGTGGCGGCATCTGTATAGAGCTGTCTTATTCTAAACGTTTCAGCATACCAATATTGAGCATTACCTGCCAATTTATGCTCTGAATTATTTATTACAAATTCTCTAAAAGCTCTTTCTGCAGTGCTGTAATCACCTACTTTTAAAAAACTAGTTGCAAATTCATATTGTTTTTCTGGAGAGGTATCTGGAAGTATATTTTTTTCTGATTTAAAGTTTTCTGTCACTATAGATGAAGTAGTTTCTACAGATTGAATCTGTTGGGTAGTTTCATTATTATTCGTATCTTTATAAGAAATAGATCCTAAGTCTTGAGGTTGTGAAGAGCCTGGCAAATTTTTGTCCACTTGTCTCTTAGGTATTGAGGTTAATTTTTTTCCAACTTCTCCAGATGACAAAGCATTTTCAACATCTTGAAACCTAATTTGATTATCTGCCTGAACCTTAGAAAGCCTATTTGATAATTTATCTAACTTGAAGTTAATTTCTTCAAACTTATTAGTAAGTTCTTGAAATTGTTTTTCAACATCAGATAATTTTAAAAGATGTCTTGTTAAAACATCTTCAGAATTTTCATTTGTACTTTTTTGACTGTTTGAATTAGCTGTTTCTGAATAAACAGCTTTTTCTAAGGTTTTTAAATCCTTTTGAATTAACTCTAAGATTTCATTTATATTATGGTTATCTGCAAAAATAATATTTGGGAAAAATATAAATACTAATATTAACTTTAATCGAATTATTTTTTTATAATTAATCATAATAAATTGAGTAGTAATTATAATGATGGCAAAAAAAAGACCCTATTCACAAATGTGATAGGGTCTTTTATAAATTATTTAGATAAATTAGTTTGCTTTAACAGTAACTGATCTTCTATTTTTAGACCAAGCTAAAGGGCTAGATCCTGAATCTACAGGTCTTTCTTTACCATAACTTAATACAGAAATTCTGTCTGAAGAAATTCCATAAGTCATTAAATAATCTTTTGCTGAATTAGCTCTTCTTTCACCTAATGCTAAGTTGTACTCTCTTGTACCTCTTTCATCAGCGTGACCTTCTAAAACAACATTAATATTTGAATTTTTTCTTAACCATGCGGCTTGTTTTCTTAAAGTTTCTCTTGAAGCTGTTGTAAGTACAGTTTCGTTTGTTGCAAAGAAAACTCTATCTGGAACACCAGAAGCTAAATATTCAACAGAATCAGTTCCTGTGTAAACATCACCTTGAATTTGTCCGGTTGTGCCTGTTTTTTTTGTTGCACAAGCTGTTAATACTAAACTTGCTAATATAATTAGAAATACATTTTTTAAAAGTTTACTTAAGTTCATTTTTGCTCCTTAATCCTTATTTGAATTACTTACTTTTTCACAACTAACTAGATGTTTCAAGTTAAAAAATCAAGTGATTTAACCATTAATTACTTAATAATGATGACCATGATGGGTCAGATGCGTCTGTTTCTGTTTCAACCATCTTTTCATTATACCCTGTTAAATCAATAGACCACAATTTAGCTGAAAATCCCTCTCCTTTTGAGTTGGTCTTAGTCTCTCTATAAAAAATAAGCACTCTTCCATTTGGAGACCATGATGGAGCTTCTTGGTAAAAATTTTCTGTCAATAGTCTTTCACCGGTTCCATCCGTTCTCATTACTCCAATATAAAATTTTCCCTTATGAAGCTTAGTAAATGCAATTAAATCACCTCTTGGAGACCATACTGGAGTTCCGTACAAACCATTTCCAAATGAAATTCTCTTAACGTTTTTTCCATTACTATCCATTACATAAATTTGTTGGTAGCCACTTCTATCTGAGTTGAAAGTAATTCGCTTTCCATCTGGTGAATAAGAAGGTGATGTATCAATTGATGGATGGTTGGTAATTCTTTCAACAATTCTATTTTCAAGATCCATAGTATAAATATCAGAATTGCCATCTTTAGCAAAACTCATTATAATTTTTTTTCCATCAGGTGAAAACCTAGGAGCAAATGTCATACCAGGAAAGTCTCCTACTACTTCTTGCATTCCAGTTTCTATATCCAATAAATATACCCTAGGTAAATTTCTAAAATAAGAAAGGTATGTAACCATCTGATTTGTTGGGCTAAATCTTGGTGTTAAAACTAATTCATTTCCAAGTGTTAAATATTTATTATTAAAACCGTCTTGATCCATTATTGCTAATTTCTTTATTCTTTTAGTTTTGGGACCTTCTTCAGAAACATATATTATTCTAGTATCAAAATAACCTTTTTCTCCAGTTAAGCGTTCATACACCTTATCTGTAATAATATGACCTACTCTTCTCCAATTACTGGGAACAGTAGTAAATGCTAAAGCCATCATTTCTTTTCCAGCTAAAACATCCCACAATCTAAATTCTACTCTTAGCTTTTCATCTACAAACGTAACCTTGCCTGTTACTAAAGCTTGTGCTTTAATTAAATTCCAATCCTCAAACCTTGGTTTTAAATTGGCCACATCTGGCTCTTGAAGAAATGCATTTTTGTCTAGTGGATTAAATAGACCAGATTGTCTTAAATTATTTTCAACAACTATTGAAATTTCTGATCCAAGATCTTCTTGTTTTAAAATTTTCTTAAAATTTTCTTTTGATTCATTGTCTATTGATAAAGGGGATACAGCAACTGGTAGCGGATTTAAATTTCCTCTAGTAATATCAACTTCAATTAAAGCAAAAGCTTTAATAGGAATAATAATAAGTAATATAAATAAATATCTTAGTAACATTTTTATCCTTCTAACATTTCTCTAGCATCAAAGTTTAGCTGCATATCTTTCCATCTTTCATAACCTGTGCTAGGCACTCTAAGAGGTTGGCAAAGTTTTATAGCTCTTAATGCACTTTCAGCTAATACTTTATAAAATTCCTGTCCAGGCCTATTCATCCTAACATGATCAAGAATCTCAGTTTTTATAATAGAGCCATCTGGCTTTAATTGTAACTTAATTCTAACTAATAAGTCTTCGTTAAAAGGTAACCCTAGCGGAATACTCCAACATCCAAAAATTTGAGCTTTTAGTGCATCTTCTTCACTTAGGGTTAATCCAGCAAAATCCATTTCTTTATCTTGATTTTGAGTAACTTTATCTAGTTTTTTGTTTGTTTCTGCACTTTCAGTCTTAGACTTATCAATTAATGCCGCAATACTATTGGTATCAAATAGTTCTTTTTTTTCAAATTCTGAAATTTGTTTAATTTCTGTCTCTTCTTTTTTGGGATTTTGTTTTTCATCTTTAATTTTCTTTATTTTTTCTATTTTTTCATCTGGTAATGGAACGGCATCTGGCTTTTGTTTTTTTATTTTTTTTGGTGGTGCCTGTTCAGAAACTAATTTTTTTTCTTTTTCTTTAACTTTCTCTATTATCTTTTTTGCCTTAGGTGCAAAAGGAATGTTAGTTTTGTCTGTGATCTGAATTAGCTCAACTGATATAATTGGGGGAAGATCAATCGGTTTTTTAGCAAGGAATGGTAAGCTCATAGCTGTAATTATCACAAGAAATATATGAAGCCCAAAAGAAATGGCAATATTTCTATTCACTTTAGTTACCTTTCTTTGTATGGCTCAGAAATTAATGCTACTTTAGTAAAGCCAGAACCAGATAGCATACCCATTATTTCTAAAACTCTACCATAGTTTATTGATTTATCTCCTCGGACATAAATTCTAGTATCTGTTCTATTTTTAGATACAGCTAAAATTTTTGCTATTATTTTATTATACTCAACTTTAGACTCTTGAATAAATATTTCTCCTTTAGAATTTATAGATAATGTTAATGGTTCTAATTCTTCAGGTAATGAGTCTGCTGAGCTTTCAGGTAAATCAACTTGTATTCCAACTGTCAATAATGGTGCTGTTACCATAAATATAATTAATAATACCAACATTACATCTACAAAAGGAGTAACATTTATTTCACTCATAGGTTCTTTGGATGAACGATTGAGTTTAAAAGCCATTTTATATTATTGATAAAAATCTTTTAGAAAAATTTTCTAATCTTTGTGAATATTTTTTTGAATCGTTATTAAATTTATTGTAAGCAACAACTGCAGGTATCGCAGCCAATAACCCAAGAGCAGTTGCAAATAACGCTTCTGCTATTCCTGGCGCCACAATCGCTAAACTTGTATTTCTTGAGATTGCTATAGATTGAAATGAGTTCATTATTCCCCATACAGTTCCAAACAAACCAATAAAAGGTGCTGTTGAACCAACTGTTGCCAAAAAAGTAAAACCTTTGTCTATTTTTGAAATTTGTTTTTCAATATTAACCTCAAGTATGCTTGCCATTCTTTCATTTAGGTTAGTTTTACTTTTGGCTTTTAATAAACTTTGCATTGTATCTTTAAACAATGAGGCTGTTGGGTTCTCTACATCAGCTGGCAAACTATTGTAAAAAGTTTCTGCCGATTTTGATTTCCAAAATTTTTCTTCGAATTCTTCAGATTCTAGATTGATTTTTTTAAATAACCTAAGTTTTTCAATAATGACTGCCCAAGAGTATATAGAGCAACCAATCAACATAAGTATTACTGACTTAACAACAAAGTCTGCTCTTAAAAATAAACTCCATAAAGAAAAGTCTGTATTTGAGGCAAGGCCCACTGCTTGAGATGTAATATCCGCTTCCATATTTAAGGTTTCACACTTAAATGTGTCATGAATTTGACTTTTAAAATCTTTATTTATTCTTCTAATTTGTAAGTTTCGTAATAAAAGCTAGCAATTAATATTGCATCAGCTTTATTTGAGTCTTTTTTTCTTGATAACTCTGATGAAAAATAAGGAAATACCTCTATTGCTTTTGTTCTACTGGCGTCTTTTTCTGAATTAATAAGATTAAAATACTTTTTCCATTTTGTTGGTCTTACAAAGTACATTGGTAATTGCATTGCAGAACAGATTCCTTTTAAAATACCAAATGATTGTCCAAAATTAAACATGCTAGTAACGCCTTGACCTGGCATGGCTGATACTTGTTCAATTATAACTTTAATGTCTTCCTTTTTTATGTCTTTAATTCTTGAAGAGATTTCATAATAAATTTGAGCACCATTAACTTGTTTTTTATTTTTTTTCCCTTCTGGCATGTTTGGCATTTCAATAACATCAATTATTTTACCATCTTGAAAAAAACAAATAGAACCTGTTATTCCTGGATCTATTCCAATAATAAGCATTAACTGTTCTTAAAATTTATATTTGAATAAACACTTTGAACATCATCATCATCTTCTAATGTTTCTAAAAATTCTATTGCAGTTTCCACTTTATCTTTTTCAACATCTACACTATTTAAAGGAACCCATTCAATCTCAGTTGAAATAAAATTTGCAATTATTTTTTCTAAGTTTTTTTTCACATTATAAATTTTGCTCATAGGACATTGAATTTCATGGAATTCATCATTTGAAATACACTCATCTGCACCAGATTCAATTGCTAGTTCAAAAATTTGTTCATCTGATATTTCTTTTTTATCAATTTTGATAATGCCTAACTGATTAAAGTTATGTGAAGCAGAGCCTAGAGTCCCTAAATTGCCACCACTTTTTACAAATATAGATCTAACATTAGAAGCTGTTCTGTTTTTATTGTCAGTTAACGCTTCTACAATCACTGCTATTTTATCTGGACCAAATCCTTCATATCTTAAATTTTCATAATTTGTTTCAGAGTTAGCAGAAGATTTGGCAATAGCTCTTTCAATATTATCTTTTGGCATGTTGGCTGACTTTGCTGCTTGAATTGCAGACCTAAGTCTTGGGTTCATCGCAGGATCTTTATCACCTAGTTTTGCTGCTACACTTATCTCTTTAGATAATTTTGAAAATACTTTAGATCTCTGTTTGTCTGCTTTTCCCTTAGAGTGTTTTATACTTGCCCATTTTGAATGACCCGACATAATAATTATTGAGAATTTTTTAATTCTCCTCCATATATAAAATTTTCCACATTTTTAGCTAACCCAGTTTCTATATCACATTCAACAATGACACCACACAAACTAGCCTCACCAATTGATGGAAAGTGTTTTGTAGACTTTTTTTTTAAAAACCTATTAATTGAATTCTCTTTATTCATTCCAATAACTGAATCGTAGTCACCACACATTCCTGCATCTGTTTGATAAGCAGTACCACCTTTTAATATTCTAGTATCATTTGTTGGAATATGTGTGTGAGTTCCAACAACCAATGTTGCTTTACCATCAAAAAAATGACCCATAGCTGCCTTTTCACTTGTTATTTCTCCATGAAAATCGACTAATAAAAAATCATAATCTTCTTTAAGCTTATATTTTTTCATAAATTTTTCAGCTGCTTCAAATACATCTTCACATTTCTTCATAAAAACATTTCCCATCAAATTAAGTACTCCCACTCTCACATCATTTTTAGCAGTAAATATTCCAAAGCCCTTTCCTGGTGATGGTTCAAATAAATTTTTAGGTCTAAGAAGTCGATTTTCTTTTTCAATATGAGACATTGTTTCTTTTTGATCCCACACATGATTACCTGTTGTAATAACATCTACTCCACAATTAAAAAAATCTTTACATATTTCCTCTGTAAGACCAACGCCTGAGTCAGCTGCATTCTCACCATTAACAACAACAAAATCGATTTTTTCATTTGTAATTTTTGAGAGTAAATTATTCAGAACCATTGATCGCCCTGAAATGCCAACTACATCACCTAAGAAAAGTATTTTCATTTTATAATATTTTTATTTATTACAATATAATCTAGTTTTTGATCATATATGTTAATTGGCACTTTATCAATTTCTTGAACTGAAAAAGCTAAACCTATCTTTATAATATTCTTTTTTTTTGATAATTTTTTAATTAATCGATCATAATATCCACCACCATATCCAAGTCTGTTCAAATTTTTATCAAATGCTACCAAGGGAATCAATAAAACATCAGGGTAAACTATATTTTTATTTTGTGGTTCAGGTATCCCATATTTATTTATTCTTAAAGGCTCAGAGAATGACCATGAATGAAAATCCATTTGAAAGTTTTTCTTAATCACTGGCAAAGAAATATTAAAATTTTTTTTTTTAAATTTTTTTAATAGTGTCAAGCTATCTATCTCAAAGTTTACCGGATAATATCCACCTATAATCTTATTTATTATCTTTTCTTTTTTAAGAATTTTTATGATTTGATTAAAATTGATTTGAATATTTTTTGTATTAAATTTTTGCCTAACTTTAAGAATTTTCTTTCTTAATTTAGACTTTAACACAAATCTACTGAACTGGATTTTCTAAATTTGCTTTTTCAACAAAATTTTCAATTTCATCTGCAGCTGCTTCGATTATTTTTTCATAATCTTCTTTATTTTTTTCTATTTCTTTTTTAAAACTTTCATGATCTTGCTGTAATTCTTTCATCTCTTCTTCTTTTGTATCTCTATAATTGTAAACCAAAGATTTCAATTCTCTAAACTTATTTGATAAATTTTGTAACTCAATTTTTTTTTGTTCTACTTTTTTTTTAGTTTCAAAATATTCATCCATTATTTGAACTGAAGTGATTAATAGAAGTTTATTTTCTCCTATATTTCCTAGCTCATTCTTCAAATTGCTAAATTTTTCATTAATATGAGTTAACAATTCTTCTAAATGTTCTTCTTGCCCATCATCACATGATAATAGAAATTCTTTACCATTAAATTTAATATTTACATTTGCCATTTATCTATTTCTTCTAATAAAGTATCTGTTTCTTGATTTAATTCATCTATTTTTTCTGAAAATTCTGTCTCTTTTTTTTGTTCTTCTGTTTTTTGCTGGTTAATATCTTCTAACTTTTGATTAAGAGCTTTGTATTCACTTTCTAAATTTTGATATTTTTCTTCTATTTGTTTTTTTTCAATTTCTAATTGATTTTTTTGAATGTTTAAGTTTTCCAAATTGGACTTTAATGTTGGGTTCTCCAAATTCAAACTCTTCAATTTATTAAGTGCAAAACTGAGCTTTTTTTCTTTTTCACTGTCTGTTTTCATATATATATATTTATATTATTAAATTGAGTCTTCTAAGTCTAGATAGGATATTTTTGAACAAACTACATAAAGATTTATCAAACGCAATAAGGTTTTTGTCAATAGATGCTGTGCAAAAAGCAAATTCAGGCCATCCTGGGATGCCGATGGGTATGGCAGATGTAGCAACTGTCTTATTTAAAAATTTTCTTAAATTTAATCCGAAGAATCCTAACTGGTTAAATAGAGACAGGCTTGTCTTGTCTGCTGGTCATGGATCTATGCTTCTTTACTCTTTATTGCATTTAACTGGATACAAAAGTATTTCCTTGAACGACATTAAAAATTTTAGACAATTAAAATCTATTTGCGCAGGTCACCCTGAATACCACTCTGGTAGCGGTATTGAAACTACAACGGGTCCACTTGGGCAAGGAATTGCTAATTCAGTTGGATTTGCTATTGCAGAAGAGATTTTAAAAAAAAAACTAGGTAAAGAAATAATAAATCATAAAACTTATGTTGTAGCTGGAGATGGATGCTTAATGGAAGGCATTAGTCATGAAGCAATGAGTTTAGCTGGGCACTTAAAATTGAAAAATTTAGTTATGCTTTTTGATAATAACTCAATATCAATTGATGGACCAACTAGCTTGGCAGTTTCAGATAATTTCAAAAAGAGATTTGAAAGTTACGGTTGGGATTACATACTCATTAATGGTCATAATGAAAAAGAAATTTTTATAGCATTAAAAAAAGTTCAAAATGCAAAAAGACCAACTGTTATTTCATGCAAAACAAAAATTGGTTATGGCTCACCTAATAAATCTGGTAAAGCCTCTTCGCACGGTAGTCCGATTGGTTTAGATGAAATCAAATTAGTTAGAAAAAGTCTAGATTGGAAATATAAACCTTTTGAAATTCCTAAAAGTATTTTAAATGAGTGGAGAAAGATTGGTAACAAGGGTGCAAAGCTAGATTCTACATGGAATAAAATTTATAAAAGAAAAAAAAATTTAGTAGATAAAGTCTTTAAAAATAATTTTTCTAAAACTTTAAAAAATGAAAAACAAAACTCTCTTAAAGAAAACAAAAGTCTAGCCTCAAGAAAGTCTTCTGAATTAACCCTTAATGCTCTTACAAAACAAAATAATAACTTAATTGGTGGTTCAGCTGACTTAGCGGGATCCAATAACACCAAAACAAAACATCATAATGCTATTAATTCTAGTAATTTTAATGGTGATTATATTCACTATGGAGTTAGAGAGCATGCCATGTCTGGAATAATGAATGGGCTAGCACTTCATAGTAAATTTATTCCATATGGGGGAACTTTTTTAATATTTTCTGATTACTGTAAACCTTCCATTCGTTTATCTGCTTTGATGCAACAGCAAGTTATTTATGTAATGACCCATGACTCAATCGGCTTAGGTGAGGACGGACCAACACACCAACCTATAGAACAACTGTCTGGATTAAGATCTATTCCTAATTTAAATGTTTTTAGACCAGCAGACAGAATGGAAACTATCGAGTGTTGGGAGTTAGCATTAAAAAACTCGAAGACGCCAAGTGTGTTATCTTTAACAAGACAAAATCTTGAACCTATTAGAAAAAAATATTCAAATATAAATAAATGTTCTTTGGGTGCTTACGAGGTTTTAAGAACTAATAGAAAAATTAATTTAACGATATTTGCTAGTGGTTCTGAGGTTAATTTAGCAATTGAGATTAGCCATAAATTAGCCAAAGATAAGATATATTCTAAAGTTGTGTCAGTACCATGCCAAGATATTTTTGATTTGCAGTCAAAATCCTATAAGAAAAAAATTCTTGATGAAGCCAAATTTAAGATATCTATTGAAGCTGCTTCAACAGATTGTTGGAAAAAATATATTGGAACAGAGGGTTTAACTTTTGGAATTGATGCATTTGGTAAAAGCGCACCATACAAAGAAATTTATAGATATTTTGGATTGACAGTTCAAAATATTTTGCAAAAAACTAAGAAACTAATAAAGAGTTAGATATGTCAATAAAAATTGGTATCAATGGAATGGGAAGAATTGGCAGAATGGTGATTAGAGCTATAATTGAAAGCCAAAACAAAAACATAGAAATCAAACATATCAATAACCGATCGAATTCTGAAGTAAGTTGTTCTTTAATTAAGTATGATTCTATTCATGGTAAATTCAATGCAGATTTAAATTATGATGAAAAACATTTAATTATTAATAATAATAAAATAACATTTTCACAAGAATCCAATATTCAAGATATCAAATGGAAAAAATTTGATGTTGACTATGTTTTTGAATGTACTGGAAAATTCAACTCAAAAGAAAAATTATTAGCTCATATTAAAAATGGAGCTAAAAAAGTTATAGTTTCTGCTCCATGCAAAAATGCAGATAAGACAATAGTCTATGGAGTAAATGAAAATATTTTGACAAAAGATGATCAAATTATTTCTGCAGCCTCTTGTACAACTAACTGCCTTGCACCTGTTGCTAATATTTTAAATGAAACTTTTGGAATTGAAAGAGGATTTATGACAACTATTCATGCTTTCACTAGTGATCAAAGAATTCTAGACAATTCCCATAAAGATCCCAGAAGAGCAAGATCTGCCAGCCAATCTATTGTGCCAACTTCCACAGGTGCTTCAAAAGCAATTGGTGAAATTATACCTTCATTAAAAGGAAAACTTGAAGGCATCGCAATGAGAGTACCAACTCCTAATGTTTCGCTTATAGAGCTAGTTTTTTGTTCAAAAAAAGAGATGAGTAAAGAGGCAATTAATGATGCATTTACTATCGCCTCTAAAGGTCAATCAAAAAAAGTATTAGAAGTTACGCTAGAAAAATTAGTCTCAATTGATTTCAATCACAATTCGGCTTCAGCAATTGTTGATTTATCTTTAACAAATGTAGTTGGTAAAAATATGGGAAAGATTTCAGCGTGGTACGATAATGAATGGGGTTTTTCAAATAGGATGTGTGACATAGCAGAACACCTTCATCAAATCTCTTAATGAGAAGTATTAAAGACGAGACCAATCTCAATCAAAAAAAAGTATTACTTAGATTGGATTTAAATGTACCATTAGATAATCAAAAAATTACTGACACTACTCGGATAGATAAAATTTTACCTACTATTAATTTTTTATTAAAAAGTGAAGCAAAAATTATAATATTATCCCACGTGGGCAGACCGAAAGGTAAAGTTGTAAATGAACTCTCCCTTAAACCAATATGTGAAAATTTAAAAAATAAAATAAACGAAAATATAAGACTAGTTTCAAAAAATATAAAAGAAATTAAATCTACTGATCTATTTAATAAGCATGATGAAAAAATTGTAATGCTTGAAAATATTAGATTTTATGAAGAAGAAGAAAAAAATGATACTAGTTTTGCAAAACATTTGGCAAGTCTAGCTGATATTTATGTTAATGATGCTTTCTCATGTTCACATAGGGCTCATACTTCAATTTTTGAAATCACTAAATTAATTCCTTCGTATGCTGGTCTTCAATTAAATTTAGAAATTGATGCTCTCACTAAAATTACATCTGAAATTAAAAGACCTATAACATGTATTATCGGTGGTTCTAAGATATCTTCTAAAATTAATATCATTAAGAATTTAATTGCTAAATTTGATAATATTATAATAGTTGGTGGAATGGCAAATAATATACTCAAGTATAAAGGGTATGAAATTGGAAAATCTGTTCAACAAGATAATTGTGATAAAATTATTGAAGAAATATTCTCTCTATCAGAAAAAGAAAATTGTAAGATAACTTATCCTGAAGATGTTACAGTTGGTAAAGGCTTAGATGGATCGGCTGAAATAAAAGAGCTGAATAATATTTCTAAAGATGAATTAATTTTAGATATTGGGCCTAAAACAATTAAGGCTATTAATCTTTTAATTGAGGAAAGTAGTACTATTTTATGGAATGGCCCTGCAGGTTATTTTGAAAATCCAAATTTTGCCAAAGGAAGTATTGAGATAGCAAAAAAAATTATTGAAAAAAATAAGAATAATACAATTTACTCTGTTGCTGGTGGCGGTGATACAGTTTCCCTATTAAATAATATTGGAGCAACTGACAATTTTAATTTTGTTTCAACTGCAGGTGGTGCTTTTTTAGAATACCTTGAGGGAAAAGAACTTCCTGGTATAAAGGCTCTTAATTAACATGTCAGAACTCAATAAAATTGCATTAAAAATACTTTCAGCTGGCAAAGGAATCCTTGCTGCTGACGAAAGCAACGGAACCATGACTAAAAGATTAGAGTCGGTTAATGTGCCCTCTAGCCCAGAAAATAGACTTCTATTCAGAGAAACTCTTTTTTCAGCAAGTGGAATGAAAGATTTTATTGGTGGTGTTATTTTATATGATGAAACGATTAACCAAATATCTAGCTCAAAGCAGACTATTCCAGAATTAATTTCTAAGTCTGGAGCAGTCCCTGGAATTAAAGTTGATACAGGTGCAAAAATTTTAGCAGGGTCTAATGAAGAAAAAATTACAGAAGGTCTGGATGGCTTACGAGAAAGACTAAAAAACTATTACAAACTTGGAGCAAGATTTACAAAGTGGAGAGGCGTTTATAACATTTCAGATAAATATCCAAGTAAACTATCTATAAACGCTAATGCTCATGCACTTGCAAGATATTCAGCTTTAGTCCAAGAATGTGGAATGGTTCCAATTGTAGAACCTGAAGTTCTAATGGATGGAGATCATTCTTCTGAAATATGTTTTAATAAAACCTCTGAAGTTATTAAAAAATGCTTTGAAGAATTAATGATTAATAAGATAGATTTAAGTGGAATGATTTTAAAACCTAATATGATTTTAGCAGGAACCACTTCTTGCAAGAAGATATCAAGTGAAAAGATTGCAAAGCTTACTTTAAAATGTCTAAAAGAAAATGTACCAACTGATGTTCCTGGAATTGCTTTTTTATCTGGCGGGCAAACAGAAGTGGAAGCAGCAGAAAATTTAAACCTAATTAATAAGTATAATGACACAAATTTTATTATGACCTACTCATATGGAAGAGCCTTACAACAAAGTGCACTTAAATTTTGGTCAAAAGATATTAATAATACTAGTGGTACTCAAAAAGTCTTTAACCACAGAGCAAATATGTGCACACTTGCAGCTCAAGGCAAATGGTCAAAAGAACTTGAAGCAAAATAAGATAAATAAGAAATTTGTTTATCTAATTTCTCCAAATAAAATTATTGATATAAATTTTTATAATGATTTGGCTCTTGTATTAAGTTCAAAAAAAATAAGTTTTTTTCAACTAAGGCTTAAAAATGAAACAAATTCAAATAAATTAATTATTGGAAAAAAAATTAAGAAAATTTGCTATAAATACAAAGTTAAATTTTTAATCAACGACGAACCCCTACTTGCTAAAAAACTGAATGCAGACGGTTGTCATCTAGGTCAAAAAGATATGGACTTAATAAAAGCTAGGAAAATATTAAAGAACAAAATTATTGGTGTGACCTGTCATAATTCTATTAATCTAGCAAAGAGGGCTATTGAAGCTGGTGCTGATTATTTAGCTTTTGGTGCATTTTATACAACCAAAACCAAGATAGTTAAATATAGAGCTAATTTAACTGTACTAAAATCTATTAAAAAAATAACGTCCATACCAATTGTGGCTATTGGTGGCATAAAGCTAAGCAATTATAAAAAACTTTTATTGAATAAAGCTAACTTTTTAGCTATTTCAGGCTACATTTGGAATAATAAAAAATACAAACCATTAGAAGCTATTAAAAAATTAAAATGAAATTATACGCAAGTGAAATTAGAGTTGGAATGTTAATTGAATATAAAGATGACCTTTGGCAAGTCTTAAAAACACAACATGTGAAACCTGGCAAAGGTGGTGCTTTTGCTCAAGTTGAGATGAAAAGTGTGAATAAAAATACAAAATTAAATGAAAGATTTAGATCAAGTGAGTCTGTTGAAAAAGCTTCGTTAGATGAAATAAAGTTTAATTATCTTTATGGTGATGAAACTGATTTTTATTTCATGGACCCAAAATCTTATGAACAAATTAATATAAAAAAAGAAACAATTGGTGAAAAAGGTAAAATGTTGATAGAAAACTTAGAGGTTAGTATAAGTTTCTATAATGAAAAACCTTTAACCGTTGAGCTGCCTAATCAAGTAACATGCACGATTGATACAACTGATGTTGCTTTAAAGGGGCAAACAGTTTCCTCTTCTTACAAGCCTGCAACTTTAGATAATGGGGTAAATATTCAAGTCCCTCCATTTATTGAAAGTGGAGATAAAATCATAGTTGATACTAGAACTATGGAATATGTTAAAAAAATATAAATTATATGCAATCAATATCAGCCAATCTAAATATCATGATAAAGGCTGCAGAAAAAGCATCTAGAGCTTTAATTAGAGATTTTGGAGAAATAGAAAAACTACAAGTTTCAATCAAGGGACCTGCTGATTTTGTATCAAATGCCGATTTAAAAGCTGAGAAAATAATTATAGAAGAGTTAAAAAAAGCAAGACCCTACTATTCTATTATTAGTGAAGAAGATGGTTCTGAAACTAATAAAGATAAAGAACACACATGGATAATAGATCCTATAGATGGCACTACAAATTTTTTACATGGCGTTCCTCATTTTGCAATATCAATTGCTTTAAAATCTGGTGATGAAATAGTTTCGGGGTTAATTTATGATCCAATAAAAGATGAAATGTTTTATGCTGAAAAAGAAAGTGGTGCGTTCTTTAATAATCAAAGAATTAGAGTGTCAAAAAAAAGAGAGCTTAGTAGCTGTTTGTTTGCGACAGGAGGTGTAACTAAAAATGAAGTCGACTTACCTTTAAGAAAGTCTGGAAGTGCAGCACTTGACATTGCCTACGTTGCAGCTGGGAGATACGATGGTTATTTTCAAAATGATCTAAATTTATGGGATATAGCTGCTGGCATAATATTAGTAAAAGAAGCTGGTGGCTTAATTAATGAAATTGACCTGTCACAAAATAAAAGCATCAAAATAAGAGCTTCCAGCATGGCAATTAACGATAAAATGCTCGAAAAATTAAAGAACTTTTAATTGTTTTATAAAATTCTTTTGCTATAAGTCTCGATATGAAAAAAGACATACACCCAAACTACCATACAATTAAAGTAGAAATGACTGATGGAACTCAATTTGAAACAAGATCAACCTGGGGAAAAGAGGGAGAAGTTTTAAAATTAGAAATTGATCCAAAATCTCATGCTGCTTGGACTGGTGGAAAACAAAAACTAATGGACAAGGGCCGTGTAAGCAAATTCAATAAAAAATTCCAAAACTTCAGATCAGAAAAGAAAGATTAAATGTCAAACGTACCATTAATGCCAATGGCAACAGCTGTTTGGTTAGTAGAAAATACAACACTTACTTTCAAACAAATTTCAAAATTTTGTAATTTACATGAAGTTGAAGTGCAAGGTATTGCGGATGGTGAAGTTGCAAAAGGAATAATGGCTTATAATCCCATTATATCAGGTCAACTTACTAGAGAAGAAATTGAACTAGCATCTAAAGATGAAAATAAAGAATTACAGATAAAAAATACTGATATTGAAATTTCAACTGAAGACAAAAGAATTAAAAAATATATTCCTTTATCTAAAAGACAAGATAAACCAGATTCAGCTTTATGGTTAATCAAACATCATTCACTACTAAAAGATTCACAAATAGCAAAACTAGTTGGAATAACTAAAGCTTCTGTAACTGCAATTAAAAATAAAAGTTATTGGAATTATAACAATTTAAATCCTAAAGATCCTGTAGCATTGGGATTATTTTCTCAAAAGGATCTGGTTGAAACTATTGAAAAAGCTGAAAGAAGAATAAAAAGAGAAAAAAAAGAAAAAGAGAAGGCAAAACTAACAAGAGAAGTTTCGAATATTGAATAATTTTAATAGACACCAAAATTATATAATGGTATTTAAACATTCTTAAAAAATATTTATGAAAATAGAAGTCAAAGATAACAATATTGAACAAGCACTTAGAGTTCTTAAAAGGAAATTACAAAGAGATGGTTTTTTTAAAGTAGTAAAATTAAAAAGCGTTTATGAAAAACCCTCTGAAAAGAAAAAAAGAATTCTACAAGAAAATATTAAAAGAGTTAAAAAGCTTAATAAGCTAAAGAATAGAATTTAAATTTTTTTTTCAAAAAACTTTATTAAGTATTGTAGCAAAACATGCATAAGTACATGATGCGAATCTTCAGAGATACCATAATTTTCTGCTGCAATATGCACTGAAATATCAGATTCTTTTTTTAAATACCCTCCTTTAAAACCACTAAAACCTAACGTTGTAATTCCTTTTTTTTTTGCTGTTTTTATAATTTCAATTATATTTTTAGAATTTCCTGATGAGCTTATAATTATAATTAAGTCATTTTTTTCACAAAGACTTTCTGCCTGATAACTAAAAACTTTACTGTAATCAATATCATTAGCAATGGCAGTAATTGTTTCTATACTATTAGAAAGACTAATTATTTTTGGCATATATTTTGTTTTTTGTCTGAAAAATTTTAAGAAATCACACACGTAATGATTTGCAATTGCAGCAGATCCACCATTTCCACAGACATATATAGTTTTTCTTTTTTTTATTGTTGAGAATATTAATTTAGCTGCCTTATCCATGCTTTCTATATCAGCTGAAAGTATAGAATTTGAAAGATTGCTTATATAGCTCTGTAAAAAAAATTTAAAATTGTTCATTTTTGTAAGAATATATTTTTCATAACTTTATAAACTTATTTACGAAAAATTGTATATTTTTTCTTTATTAGATTTATATTTGATGTATAAGACCCCCATAGCGCGGGGTGGAGCAGTCTGGTAGCTCGTCAGGCTCATAACCTGAAGGTCGGCGGTTCAAATCCGTCCCCCGCAACCAATTCCAGTAACAAGTTAATTAAATTTTAAACCTAGATTTTTTACTATCAACTAAAAATGCTTTAACAGTTTCTTTGGTAAGTTGATCAAATGTTTTTCCAAAATTTTCAATTTTTTCAATAGTTGATGGTGGAATTGTAATAATGTGACAACCTAATTGTTTTGCTTGTAAGTAATTATAGGGCTCTCTGACGCTTGCCCAAAGTATCTCTACATTTTTAAATTTTTTTGCCCTTATTATACTTTTTTTAAACTCTGGAACTGGATCTTTGCCAGCGTCCCCTGCTCTACCAGCAAATATTGAAATTATAATTTTAGTTTTTTTGTTAACTAATTTTAGAATTTTTTCTGTTTGTTTGGCACTATATATTGCTGTGATATTAAGTTTAATATCTAAGTTATTAAGTTCTTTAATAATTTTACCCATAAAAATACCTTTAGAATTGGCAACTGGTACTTTTACATAAACGTTTTTTCCCCAAGTATTGATCTGAAGAGCTTGTTTTTTCATCTCTTTATATTCATCAGCAAATACTTCTAGTGAAACAGGTTTATTGTCACAAATTTTTAATATTTTCTTTGCATAAGATTTATAATCTTTTGCTCCAGCTTTTCTCATTAAACTAGGATTGGTCGTAAAACCTTTAACAATTTTTTTCTTATTAAACTTTTTTATTTTATCTAACTCTGCAATGTCACAAAATATTTTTGTAGTCATTAATTTTAAAGGTTTTTAGTTATATCCTCAGTCATTTTTTTTGCATCTGCAAATAACATTAGAGTGTTATCTTTATAGAACAATTCATTGTCAATTCCAGCATAACCGGGTGACAAGCTTCTTTTTACAAATAATACTGACTTACATTTTTCAACATCTAACACTGGCATTCCATAAATTGGACTTTGAGGGTCAGTTTTTGCAACTGGATTTGTTACATCATTTGCCCCAATTACAAATGCTACATCTGCATTAGCAAAATCATTGTTGATTTCTTCAAGTTCAAAAACTTCATCATAAGGTACATTTGCTTCAGCTAATAATACATTCATATGCCCTGGCATTCTTCCTGCAACAGGATGAATTGCATAAGTAACTTTAATATCATTTTTTTTTAGCGTATCTACCATCTCTCTTAGTGCATGTTGAGCTTGAGCTACTGCCATACCGTAACCTGGAACAATTATAACGGATGATGCATTTTTCATTAAGAAGGCTGCATCTTCCGCATTACCACTTTTAACTGGTCTTTGCTCTTTATTTCCTGTTGATGCAGACTGTTCTATTGCACCAAATCCTCCTAAAATTACATTAAAGAAAGAACGGTTCATACCTTTACACATTATATAAGATAAAATTGCCCCAGAAGATCCAACAAGTGCACCAGTTATAATTAATGCAGTATTTTCTAAAGTAAAACCTATTCCTGCAGCAGCCCAACCAGAGTATGAATTTAACATTGAAATCACCACAGGCATATCTGCTCCACCAATTGGGATGATTAATAAAAATCCTATCAAAAATGAAACTGCTATTAATATCCAAAAAAAGTTAGATGACTGTGATGAGCAAAGTAAGTAAGTTAAAATTAGAATTGAAATTAATAATAAAGCATTAAGATAGTGTTGCCCCTTAAAAGTGATTGGTGACCCCGACATTATTCCTTGAAGTTTTAAAAAAGCAATTATTGAGCCTGAGAATGTTATAGCACCAACTGCGGCTCCAATTGACATTTCAATTAAACTTGCAAGCTTAATATCTCCAGGTGATCCAAGATTAAAAGCTTCTGGATTTAAAAAGGCTGAGATTGCAACAAATACTGCTGATAGCCCTACTAAGCTATGGAAGCCAGCTACCAATTCTGGCATAGCAGTCATTGGTATCTTATAAGCTATGAAAGCACCTATAAGACCTCCTACAAGTAAAAAAATTAATACATAAATCAGACCAGCAGAAAAACTTCCAACAGATAAAAAAGTAACAGTAATTGCTATCACCATTCCTAAAATTCCAAAAAAATTACCTTGTCTTGAGGTTTCAGGTGATGAAAGCCCTCTTAACGCTAATATAAATAAAACACCTGAAATTAAATAAAATATTGCTGATAAATTTGCCGACATAATTATTTATCCTTCTTCTTCTTTTTGTACATTTGAAGCATTCTTTGAGTGACTAAAAACCCACCAAATATATTAACAGCTGCAAGTGATATTGCTAAAAATCCTAAAATATTAGAAACCGTAAAGATACTATCTGAACTTCCTGCCAAACCTGCAATTATTGCACCAACAATAATTACTGACGATATAGCATTGGTAACTGACATTAATGGCGTGTGCAAAGATGGAGTTACGCTCCACACAACATAATATCCAATAAAAATTGATAAAATGAATATGCTTAATCTAAATATAAAAGGGTCTATTTCCATAAATCTATTTATTTAACGTTTTTTCAATTATCTCGTCTTCTAAATTAATATTAATCTTTTTATTTTCCATATCATATAAATTGGACACAAAATTAAATACATTTTTTGAATATAAATTTGAGGCTGAAACGGAAAGTTTATTAAGGATATTTGTTTCACCCATAATTTTTACTCCATTTTTAATCACAATTTTATCAACTTCGGTAAATTCAGCATTTCCACCCTGAACTGCAGCTAAGTCATAAATAACAGACCCTGATTGCATATTATCAATCATAGAACCTTTAATTATTAATGGAGCTTTTTTACCTGGAATTAAAGCTGTACATATTACAATATCAATTTTTTTTAAAGTTTCTGCTAACAAGTCTTCTTGTTTTTTTTTAAATTCTTCAGAGGTTTCTTTTGCATAACCACCCTCTGTTTCAAGATTTTCAGATCCTTCAACAGTTAAAAATTTTCCACCTAAGCTTTCAACTTGTTCTTTTGAGGCAATTCTTACATCTGTTGCAAATACGATAGCGCCCATTCTTTTTGCTGTTGCAATAGCTTGAAGACCAGCCACACCTGCACCAACCACTAAAACTTTTGCCGCAGGTATTGTGCCAGCTGCAGTCATCATCATTGGTATTGCTTTTTCAAAATTTGCGAATGACTCAATTACTGCTTTGTAACCAGCTAGATTGGCTTGTGAAGAAAGAATATCCATTGATTGAGCTCTAGTTATTCTAGGCAGCATTTCTAAAGAAAAAACATTAATATTTCTTTTAGATAAATTTTCTATTTTTTCTTTATTAGCATAGGGATTAAACACCCCAACTAGAGTTTGGTTTTCTTTTAAGTTTGAAATATTTTCATCTGATAATAAACCTAATTGAATAATGATATCAGCACCACTTATAACTTTCTTTGTATCCTTATAAATTTTCACACCTAACTCTTCATATTGATTATCCTTAAACCCTAAATGTTCAGCATAATTTTCAACTATAGAAACTTCAAAACCAAGAGCTATATATTTTTTTGCAATATCAGGAGTGATTGCAACTCTTTTTTCTATTTTCTGATTTTCTAAAATTGAAGCGATTCTCATAAGAGAACTCTACAGCAAGAATATTGCCATTAAAACTAAAACACCTATAACAGCGACAGTTCCCCACAACACGAATTTTGTGAAATTATTCCATGTATTCTTATGGTTTTGATTGTCCATAAAAACTATTTCTGTCTTGCTTTAAATTTTGGGTTTGTTTTATTAATTATATAAACTCTGCCTCTTCTTCTGACCAATTTAGAATTGAGATCTCTTTTTTTTAATGACTTTAAAGAACTTTTAATTTTCATAATAATTTAACCTTTAATAAACGAAGTTATGTAATCTTTCAAATGTATTTTTCCATATCTTCTAATAATCTTATTATTTAGGGACATATTGGTTAAAGATGATGCATATCTCTCACCAGCCCTTGCTTTTAAGAGCTTTATTTTACCATTAAACATTTTTGCCACCTCTTTGATGCTATGGGATTTTTTACTAGTTATACTGTAATGATCACATTTATTTTTAATCCAAGCTTCATAGCAAACTTCAATTGTATCCTTAATATGTGTAAATCTTCTAGTTTGATTACCAGGCTTTACAATGGTTAATGGTTTATTTTTTTTATATTGGTCTTCAAATATTCCAATTACAGTTGCCATTTTTCCTAATTTTATTTGCCTTGAACCATAAACGTTGTAGAAATAAATTACTTCAAATTTAAGATTAAACCATTTTTTTAAATTTTCTAATAATTCTAAATTCTTTGATTTTGTAAATGCATATGGAGAAAGGTTTTTATCTAGGCCATTATTACCAAGACTAGCTGATGTAGCTGAATAAATTAATTTAATTTTATTGTCTAAGCAAAACTTAAATACAGCCTGCGTACCTGTTGAGTTTGAAGTAAAGCAATCATTAAAGTTATTAAAACTTTGAAAAATTCTTGAAAACTCACCAAAATGAAACAATGAATGAATTTGATTTTTATATTTTGATAAAACTTTGTTTATATCTCTAGTATTAGCATTAAGATATTTTACTTTAGGATTCTTGATATGATTTTTTATTAAGCCACTAGAATAGTTATCTATACTTAAAATTTTTTTACTAGTTTTTAATATTAAATGTTCAATTAAATTAGATCCAACGAATCCAGCTCCACCAGTAACTACTATATAATTTTCCATTAGAGCTTTTATAGCCTGGCAATGTCCTACTCTTCCGTGTCTTAAGACAAAGTACCATTGGCGCTGAAGGGCTTGACTTCCGAGTTCGGAATGGGATCGGGTATTGCCCCTTCGCAATAATCACCAGGCGAAGTTTTTATACATTAAATTAATGTTTTGTAAAGTACTATAAATATTATATTTAGTATTAAATATTTTACCGTGTATGTCAGTAAAAGCGAAGTTAAAATGAAAAAAAAAACACCATAGTATTTATAGACTATTTTGAAGATCATTCTTTTGAACTTTTAAAACAACTTGTAAAGAGTAAACTTTTTTTTCCAAGAGTAATCATTTGTAGAAAAAAAACTCCAAAAAACTTGATGATTAAGAAGCTAAGTTCTCTTAAAATTACAAGTAATATTTTTTTTGAAAATAAGCCTGAACAAAATAAAAAAATAAACTTATTAACAAAAAAATATAAAATTACCACTGGCTTTATTTTCAGCTATCCATTTATATTAAATAAAACATTCATTAAAAAATTTAAATTTGGATTAATAAATTGTCATCCAGCAATTATCTCAGATATTAAAGGGTCACACTCAGCTTTTTGGACAATATTTAAAGAAAGAAAAATTGGTTGCTCTATACATTTTTTAAATTCAAAAATAGACTCTGGGGCAATAATAGACACTCATATAATTAAATTAAAAGGTTTAATTTTAGCAGATGAAGTTTTTAGTCAATCAAGGAAAGCTTTAAAATATTTATTAAAAAAAAACCTTAAAAAAATATGGCAAGGCAAAGTAGAAAAGTATCAAAATAAGTCCAGTAAAATATATTTTAAAAAAGATATTGATAAAGAGGTAAACTTAAAGATGAACAGAAGTATTAAAATAAAAAAACTTTTTAATATTCTAAGAGCCACACATATTAATGATAATGGGATCTTTTTTTTAGAAAAAGGAAAAAAATATAAGTTAATATCAAATCTTAAAGAGATTTTTTAATGAAAATCTTTCACACAATAAAAAGTAGATTTAGAGATATTAATACTAAAGAAAATGTGTGGCTATCAGAAAAATATAACAATCATATTAAAAAAAAATTAAAAAGTAGAATTAATCATAATCATTTTTTTTCAATTTTAAATATTCTTACTTTTTTTTTAAAAAAAAAAGAAATTATTACACTAGATTATGGTGGTGGTGCAGGCGAATATTTTTATAAACTCTATTTTAACAATCAAACTAATAATAAAGTTATAATTTATGATAATCCTATAATAACAAATATTGGTAAAAAAATAAATAAATTTAGTAATTTAAAGTTCATCAACAATATAAAAGAAATTAAATATAAAAAAATTAATTTTTTATTATTTAGTTCTGTGGCTCAATATATTGAAAATCTTAGTTCAAAAATAAAAGAAATATTATATTTAAAACCAGACTTTATTATTTTTGAGGATTTTCATGCAACTAAAAATAAGTCTTTTGTAACTTATCAGCAATTTTTTGAATATAAAATTCCAGTAAAGTTTCATAAAATTAAAAATTTGCAAAAATTTATGAAAAAAAATAGATATGAATTAATCCATAAAACTTCATTTTTACCACTCATAAAAGGAGAATTCAAATTTTACGATATGAAAAATTTACCTAAAAAAAATAGAGTTAATAATACTTTTACGCTAATTTTTAAAAAATTTTAATTATAAATTAATAAGTATGACAGGGTGAATTATTTATTTTATCAATAATATTTTCTGTACATTTATTATTATTAAAGTCCCAGAAATCTGTATAAAAAATACTGACGTATACATCTAAATTTTCATTAATAAACTTTTCATCATTTGATGTATGCATCATAACAATTGTACCTTTTTTAATAAGTTTATTTAAGTGTGATTTGTATTTGCTAAGTAAGCCAGATTTAATAATAACATATTTAATATTAAAAAAATTTGTAAAATATTTATACCTTCGCCCATCGTTGAATGTTAATGCTGCATATGGAAAGTATTGTTTTGCTGTTAAATAACCCAATATACTATGAGCTTCCACAATGAATCGATCATCGTATTCACTAAATTTTGTATGTAAAAACTTAAAGTCTTGAATTTGGTCTGTAACAATTAATATATCTTGATTTTTATCTAAAAAATTCTTTAGCCACCACTGATTTATTAATTTCATTTCTGATTGACTACTACATTTATGAAATTCTTCATATGAACTTACACTTATTAACTCACTAGGGTTAAGAATTTTTCTACACAGATTATAAAAAGAATTCCAATCATGAGCAGCTATTATGTCCTTATCTGGAGTAACTAAAAGATCTAATTCTATAAGCTTAAAACCATTCTTTACTGCATTTAATACTGCCGGTTTTGAATTTGTATAAGTTTTACTTTTAAATCCACCACCAGCATGAGCAATAAAATTAAAAGAGTTATTTTTTTTATCATTAAATTTAGAAAGTAGAGAGCTTTCTCCATATCTATCTTTAAAAAAATTTTCTATATTTATCAATAGTAGAATTAATACAAAACTTAAAATTATATATATATTTCCATATCTAATAAAAAATTTATTCATTGATTTTACGATGTTTAGTGAAATTAATTAAAAGTATATACACCATAATTGTGAAGCAAATAGATAATATTTCATTTTTAGAAATCAAAAAAAAAGCATAGTTCAGAATTTGTATAAATGAAATTAATATATTAGATTTAATTAACCCTAATTTATTGACTGACAAATGATGAATGTGATTTAAGTCTCCATTAAAGGGGTTTTTCAATTTAGATAACCTTGAAATAAAAATTCTAAGCATATCAAGACCAGGTAAAGACATTAAAACAAATATTTCTGCTGCTGAGAAGATATGCTTTTTATAATAATATATTAAAAAAATAGATATTAATGTTGCAGATAAATAAGCACCTGAATTGCCAAGAAAAACCATATTTTTTCCATTAAAGTATAAAAAAATTATATAAAAAAATAATAAGCTAAAAATTTCATAACTAAAATTTAACTTAAATAAAAAAACTAAATAAATGAATACAACATGAAAACCAGATTGAAAGTTGATTCCATCAAAGAAATTAAAGGCATTTATATAAATCAAAAAACATAAGGTAGAAAAAATCATCGCATGACTATGCTTGAAAGTAAAATCATATCCATTAATTTCAATATTTTCAATTAAGTAATCATTATCAAAATATAAAAAAAAATAAAAAAAAGTAAAAAAAAATAAAATTCTTATACTAGGATTCAACGAAATATTGTCATCAATATATCCTAATAAAAATATAGCTAAACATAAATAAATAACCTTATAATTTGATAAAATAAATATATTAATAATCTCAGTGGTAAAAATAGAAGTTAAAAAAATTATGAAGATGTTTATTAAAATAAAAGAACCAGTTATTATAGAAATTTTTTTTTTATGGGGTTTAAGGGTGTCATTTGGTGTATCGTATAAATTCAATTTTAAAGTAATAAATTCATAATTTTTCCATAAAATGAAATTTATCATTAATAATATAATTGAAGAGAAGATCATTGATTATTTTTTTTAAGATAAAAATAAATACCCACAGGAAAGAAATACAAACAGTTAAGCCAATTATGGAAAAAATTTCCACTAGTTGTAAGAGGAAAAATATTAATCATAATACCTGTAATACAAAAATTTAAAGAATTACTATGTATATATTGCATTTTAAAAAAAGAATAATGCAGAGATTTTAAAAAAAGATAGAAAAAAAATAAAAAAATTGTCATAATAAAAATAAATCCAATAATTCCAAGTTCAGCTAAAAGTTGTAAGTAAATATTATGAGGATGTGTTGAACAAAACTGTTTACCATTAATATAGAATTGCTCATCATAACATAAAAATTGGAAGCTTCTATATCCATTGCCAAAAATTGGAGATGCTTCAAACATTTTCCAAGAAACTTTAAATAAATCTATATGATTTCCTAAAAAATTTTCTTCTTGTAAAAATGTTTGAATAATAAATCTTTCTTTAATTTCAGGAGAAATTATTAAAAAAATAATAACAATCGAGGATAAAACACTGAAGATACCTATTTTTTTTTTTATATTAAAATTAAGTATTAAACAATTTAACAAAATATATATTAAAAATAAAAATAAAGATGCTCTTTCACCAGATAAAATTATTAAAAACATTCCCATAATATTTAAAATTAATAAAAAAGCTAAACTTTGCTTACTTTTATATAAAAATAAATATAATGGGTTTAAAATTATTAGTATTCTTAAAAAGAAGCTACCCATGATTAATTCATCATAAAAAAAACTACTTAATCTATATTTGTTAAAATGAGGAATAGAAAATAATCCTTTTTGATAAAATTTAGCTATAAAGGAATCTACAGTGAATAAAAATATTATTACAACACTATAAAAAATGAATGTTTCAATAAATTTTACATCTTTTAAAAAGTAACTTATTGTAAAGGCATATAAGATAAATCTAAAATAAAAGTAATAATTATCTTTCCCAATATTATCTAGGTTAAGTAAACTATTAAATATTATATAACAAAAAAAAAATATCATAAACCAAAAATAAGTATTATTCAGATAATTAAAATTTTTTTCTTTTTTTAAATTAATCAAGAAAATTACTGTTAGTAAAAAAAGTGATAAATCTATTAAAAAAGGTCCACTAACAAAAAAAATAGGGATTAATGAAAATAAATAATAGGAAATATTATTTAATCTATTCATTTTAATGAGTCCAATATTTTGGCCACTGATAAGAAGCTTTTAAAATTAAGGTATTTCTTAATTTTGCTATTATCAGCAATAATGGCCTCTATATCCCCCTTTTTTTTAGGGTACATGATTGTTTTTAAATTATTATTTTTAAATTTTTTTAAAACATCCAAAAGTGTATTACCTTTGCCACTACCAACATTAAAAATATCATTTTGAAACAAGTTAAAATTACTAGTTATTCTAGAATTTATTTTAGCAATATCTTCCACATGTATATAATCTCTTAATGTTGTGCCATCTTTTGTCTTATAGTTTCCTCCATATATAGGAATTTTTCTTCCATTTTCTAGATATTTTATCGACTTGTGAATAAAATTATTAATTTTAATAAGTTTAATTGAGCCTTTATTGATATCGCTACCAGCAATATTAAAATATCGTAAAATTACAAATTTAATTTTTTTTTGTTTTGCAATATTTTTTAAATAATTTTCAATATCTATTTTATTTTTAGCATATGGGCTCATCGGAGAAGTTAAAAAATTTTCTTTAACTCTTACTTTATTTTGTTTGCCATATACAGAAGCAGATGATGCAAAAATAATTTTTTTCACACCATTTGAAATACAAGTTTCAACTAATCTTTTAGTTTTAACAACATTATTAAAATGATATTTTTCAGGTCTTGCTAAAGATTCTTGAACTTTTTTAAAAGATGCTAAATGTATAACAATATCAATTTTTTGTTTAAATATTTTTTGTAAAATTTTTTTTGAGCAATAATCTGAATTAATAATTTTTATCTTAAATTTTTCGAAATATTTTAAATGTTGATTGTTACTAAAATTATCAATAATTGTAATATCATTAGTTATATTTTTCTTCAACTCTTTTACTGTAAAATACCCAATATAGCCTAAACCACCAGTTATTAGAATTTTCATATTTTTAATTATAGACTCTGATCGTAATAAGTTAATCTCGTGCCAACTGTATCGATTTTGATATTAAAAGAATTTTTATATTTCAACTTTTTTTTTAGTCTATTTTGTATTTTTTGATTAGCATATAACATCAAGAAACCGCCTCCACCAGCACCTAAAATCTTGCCACCATCTGCACCTAATTTAAGTGTTTGATTATAAAGTTTATTTATTTCTTGTGATGTTGCCTCAGAATTAATCTTTTTTTTATATTTCCAATTTAAATGCAAGAGTTCCCCTAGCTTGTTAAAATTTTTTCCTGTTATTAAAATATCTTCAAATTTATCAACCAAATCTTTTATTTTTTGTAAATATAAATTTTTATTGAAATCAAGTTTTATTTGTTGTTTCAAAATTTTTGACGCATCTCTTGTTAGATTTGTATAAAAAAAAATTAGATTATTTTGAAGTTTTTCTATATTTTGAAGACTGATTGGAAGTGGATTAATTTCAACAATATCATTTTTTTTGAATTCAAATACATTTAAACCCCCGTAAGATGAAGCAAAATGATCTTGCTTGCCAATATTTCTTTTTAAAATTTCAATCTCAATTTTAGCGGCTACTGTCGCTATTTCATACTTTGTAGCTCTTATATTTTTTAGACTGAACAAAGCGTTCACCAAACCAACTGCGAAAGCACTAGAAGAGCCAAGACCGGTATTGGCTGGAATATCTGCAATTGTTGTAATTTCTATAGGAAAATTTATTTTAAAATATCTCAGGGCTTCTCTTGCAATTGGGTTTTTAATATCATCAATCTTATCTGCAAATTCAACTTTACTCCAATTTACCCTGTACTTATATTCAACAAAACCAATTTGTTTTTTTACAATTACATATAAAAATTTGTTAATTGATGCGCTTAAAACTTTTCCACCAAATTTTGCATAGTATGATTTAATATCCGTCCCACCCCCAACAAAACTGATTCTATAAGGAGTTCTTGTAATAATCATACTTATTTAATCTTTTTTAAATAACCATCAAAAGTTTCTGTAATTGATAGTTTTTCATTCAAATTTTTATCAATTTTAAAATTCTTATTATTATTTAAAAATTCCTTTATAGCGATTAAAGGATTATTGCCAACATCCCATGGCCTATTATTAAAATAATTTTTTGGAAAAAATTCTGTGAAAGTATCTTCAACGACTAGATAAGAATTTTTTGTAACCAATTTAGAGTATATTTCCATTTCTTTTTTAACATGAGAATAGGTATGATTAGAATCTAAAAATACCATTACTTTACTATTTGGTTTTATAGATTTTTTGATTTCTTTTAAAATTTTTTTTGATACTGACGACCCCTCTAGCATTTTAATACGTTTTGAAAATTTACTTTTTTCAATTTCAATTTTATTATGTTTTCTAATATCAATATCAACACCTATTACTAGACCATTATTTCCTATAAGTTCCATCATTGTTGCAGAAAAAATAATGCTTCCACCATGGGCTATTCCTGTTTCAATAATTATATCTGGTTTAACTTTCCATATTATTTCCTGTAATGCTAAAATATCATTTGGAAATTTAATTATGGGAATGCCCATCCACCTATAATTATACGTATATTTATATTTATCTGCATGAAGCATCCAGTCAATAGATTTTGCCTTTAAACCTTTATCTAGTGCCATCAAGTTAATATTTTTATCAACTGTTTTTTTGAATTTTTTAAGGACTGAACTTTTTATATTTTTCATAGTGACTAAATGTAATGAAATTTATTAGATGATTTGTGGAATAAATATTTTGGTGAATAATTTTTTTTACTCAACAAAATATTTTTATTTATTAATAAATTTTTATCCTTAGTGGCAATCATATTAAAGCCATGTTTTGGTCCATTTAAGTATGTATTTTTAATATCCAACAATTCTATTTTGTTTCTTAAATTTTTATTAGAATGACAATCTCTTATAGCATATATATTAAATTTATTACTCAATAGTAGTTTTATGATAGGTGTTTTTTCCAGGCCATTTCTCCAGTTAACATATTTAGAATGAATTTCAAAAATAATACTATTTAAAGAGTTAGTTTTTAACAAATTTTTAGCACCTAATAAAATATTCAATTCATTACCTTCTACGTCCATCATTAAAACATCGATATTTTTAATTTTTTTTTTTTCAGTAAAGTTATCTAAACTATCTGTAAGAAAAAAGGGACTATTAAATTTTTTTTTTATAGATAAAGAAATATCTCCATCATCTTTTTTTTCTTCTTTAATAAAAAGTTGTTTATTATGAGTACTAAATAAAGCTTTTTTTGATATATATAAATTATTTAACTTATTAGCTTTTTTATTTTTTTGTAAATAAAACCTTTGTTTTTTAACAGGTTCAAAGCAATATATCTCGCTAGCAGGAAACTTATTAGCTATCAAACATGAGTGATCTCCAAAAAAAGCTCCTCCAAAAAAAATATTTTTTTTTTTTTACAAAGAATCTTAAGTAATTTATGCGTCTGTGGTTCCCAAATATGATTTGGTGATTTTTCGTGTGTAAGCAAAAATTCTTTAGCTATTTTTGAAGAATTAGGAAAATGAATTTTTAAATTATTTATGGTTTTATTAAATACTTTATTTCTTTTGATTAATAAATCAAATGTTCTAATTGTGATATTTTCCCTGAAGTCAAAATCGGATTTAAAAAAATATTTAAGATATTTTTTTTCAATAGAGACTAATTCGTTAATAATGTTATTATACTTTGTATTCATCGATTAATTCTTTTAAACCCCGGTTTATATCATACTTTGGTTTCCAATTAAGATTAATTAATATTTCATTTTTGTCTGCATAAGAAAAATTAGATATTTTGGGTAATTTTTTATCAAATGTTACATAAGTTTTTTTTTTTTAAGTGCAATAATTTTTTTTACAACATTTCTTAAATATATTGGGTGGCCGTTGCCAGCATTAAAAACACCTTTGTGAATTTTTTTTGATAAAATTAGTTTATTTACTAAATTATTTAAGTCTTTATAAAAAATCATATCAGTTATTTGGCAACAGTTTTTAAGTTTAATTTTTTGTGAATTAATTATACTTGGTACTAATCTAAATTTTAGATCATTCAATCCGTAAACTTGAAATAGCCTTAGGCTAATAAAATTATTAAATAATTTTGAACCCATAACTTCCATAGCAAGTTTTAATGCTCCATATAAATTTGATGGATTTGCAATTTCATTTGTTTTAAAAGGTTTTTTTTTTGAGTTCATTCCATATACCGATGATGAACTTATAAAAATAATTTTCTTTATTTTGTTTATTTTACTAAAAGTAATTATTTTTTCTAAGGATTTTAGCTCATAATTAAGTATTTTTATAATTTTATTGTGAGTTATTTTTTTTTTCTAAAAAACTCATTCACAGAAACTGATGCTGAATGTATTAGAACATCAATATTTTTGGTTTTTTTTGAACATTTAATATTTTTTTCATCAAGTATATCAAATTTTATATCATTAAATTTATGTCTACCGAGTGTGATTATTTCATAATTTTTCTCACTGAAGAAATTTTCTAAATTTTTACCAATAAACCCTGTATTTCCTGTTAATGCTATTTTCATTTTAGTAGTGTGGTGATTAATTTTTTTTCTTTCAAATTTTCTAATGTTGATAAATTGTAATATTTATATTTGTTAAAATTATGGTTCTTCTTATAATTTTTAATAATCTCCTTAAATGAAAATAATAAATTTTTTTTAAATTTTATATTTTTGAAAATTTTATTTTGTTTTTTAAAACAAACTTTATAAGATCTTTCATCTGTATCTTGTTGTCCAATACTAAGTGAACATTTCAAACTATTTGTGATTTGTTTTGCTAAACTTAAAATGTTAATATTATAATCAGATCTGCCAATATTTATTATCTGTGATTTTATTGAATTGTTATCTATTGCCTGTTGGTAAAACTGAACAACATCTAAAACATGTATCTGTGGCCTAATTAACCTTCCATTACTTCTCAAAACTATTTCTTTATTTTTAATATAATTTATAGCTAAATTGTTAATAAGAACATCAAATCTCATTCTCGATGAAAGCCCATAGAGTGTTACCATTCTAAAAATAATTACTTTAAAATTTTTATCTGCTAGTTTTAAAATTTCTTTTTCAGCTCTTTTTTTTGAAATTGCATATGATGTAGATGGGCTTGAAGCTGAACTTTCAACAGCAAGTTTCCCTTTAAAAGCACCATAAACGCTAGCACTAGACGCAAAAATAAATTTTTTTACACCATTTTTTTTTGCCTTCGCAGCTAACTTAATCGTATCTACTGAATTTATTTTAAGAGCAATCTTTTTATAGATATTGTCTGGTGGATCATAATTGGTGGAAACGCCTGCAAGGTGCACTAGAACATCAATTTCTCTTAATTTTTTAGATTTAATATTGTTAAAAGAATTATTAAAATTAATTCTTTTGTTGTAAATATTTATATCGTTTCCAATAATTGTATGTTTTTTTAGTTTTTTTTTTAAGATAGAGCCTAAAAAACCATTAGAACCAGTAATTAAAACTTTCATAAATTATTATAATTTTTTATAATTTTTTTAATTTCATTTCTTAATTTATTTTCTATTTTTTTTTTATTAATTCTTTTAGCATAAATATCACTTAACACTGTAAATTTGTTTTCTTTAACTTTATTTTTTAAATTAACTTTCAATTTTATCTTTTTTTTTAAAATTTTGCTTGCTTCTTCTTGAACAATTTTGGCTATTTCAATTATTTTAAATGTTTTTCCTGATGAAAAATTGTAATAAATATCTTTTTTATTATTTTTATATAAAATTTGGTTAATTTTTAAAAAAACATCTTTTAAAAAAATGAAATCTCTACGAGATGCACCGTTCGAATCAAGAATGATTTCATTTTTATTAATTGCATCCAGGCAAAAATTAATTGGTATTAAGTCAGGTCTTTGTATATTACTATTAATAGGATTCGAGAAACTATAAGATAATCTTAATATATTAACGTTTAATTTATATTTTATGTTATATTTTTTAATAATTTCTTCTGCAAGATAATGACTTTGAGCATAATCATTCTCTATATTTAAAAAGTTTTTTGATTTTATGTTTCCAAAAATTTCTTTGCCATACACTTGTAACACTGAAAAATAAAAAAATTTTTTAACTTTATATTTTACTGATAACTTTAAAAGATTCTCTGTTCCCTTAATAGCTGTTTTATAAGCAAGGTCTTTATATTTATTTGTTAATTTTTCATTTAAAGAAGCACAGTGAATAACATAATCAATTTTTTTTTTGAACAATCTCTCTAGTTTATTTAAATCAGTAATATCAACTTGATCGATTAAATTTTTATTAATTGAAAAAATTTTTTTTTTATTAATTAAAATTAAATTATGTTTTTTTTCTAAAAATTTTGAAGCTAAATAACTGCCAACAAATCCTGAAGCGCCAGTAATTAATGTTGTCATATTCTTTTTGGATTAAAATCTTCATATTCATTATCTTTTTGAGAAATAACTTTTGGTTTGAATGGCCAATCTATTTTGAAAAATTTGTCGTTATATCTAAATCCAGAATAAGAATTTTTGTTATAAAAATTGCCCATGTAATAATGTACGATAGTGTCATTTTCTAATGTTAAATATGCATTTGCACAACCTTCTGGCACATATAAAGACTGATAATTTGATGAACTCAAAATGACTTTCTCATACTTTAAAAAGGAATTTGACTTTTTTCTAAGATCTATAACTATGTTAAAAATTTTACCTTTAACAGGTGTTAAAATTTTTTTCTCAGAGCTCATGCCTTTCTGATAATGAAATCCTCTCATTGTATGCTTTTTTTCATTAAAGGATAAATTTCCTTGAGCAACATTAAATTTGAATTTTTTAAATTCCTTTAAGCAAAAAATTCTTGAAAATGCTCCTCTATCATCTTTAAAAGATTCATTATTGATTAAAGTTAAATCCTTTATTTTTTTAAATCTTTTAAATTTCATTAATTGTTATTTTTTTTGGAAATGGAATTATTATCTTTGCTTTAATTTTAAAAGATTTAAGACTCTTAATAATTTCATCTTTAAAATTCCAAGCAAATAAAACTATACAAAGTTTATTAATAAGTTTTGTTTTTTTAGAAATTTTTCTAATTTGGATATCACTTCCTGGAGAGAATTTTTTTATTTTTAATGGATTATTATCTATAATATATTTTATAGTTCGATGATTAAAGCCAGCATAATTAATTACTGTACTGCTTCTTGCTGAAGCACCATATCCTATAATTTCGTATTTTTCATTTTGACATTCTTCTATCACTTTGATTAAGTTATTTTTGTGATTTTCAGATTTAATTCCAAAATCTTTCCATTTTTTAAAACTATTATATTTTTTAATATTTTCTTCTTTAATTAATTTTTTAAAATTCAATGTTTTTTTTATGTGTTTTTTTGAAAAAGATATAACAAGTGACCCTCCACTTATTGGACTTTTAAAAATATCATAAGGATATAAATTAAACTTGGCAAATGCTGTTGAGATTGTTTTAATTGTAAAATAATGTAAATGCTCATGATAAATTGAATCGTAATGAAGTTCCTTTAGTATTTTACCTGCATAATGAAACTCTATAGCACAACTGCCTGAGTCTTCTAATATGTTGTCTATGCCCTTAATTATACTATTTATTTCTTTTACGTGTGGTAATACATTTCTAGCGAACACAAAATCAAATTTTCCATTATCTTTTTTAATCTTCGTTGATGTAGAGTAGTTAAAAAATTCAGGTAAAGTCTTTATTTTTTGTTTATTTGCAATTTTTGCTATATTTTTTGCTGGGTCTATACCAATTACTGTGTGTCCTTTCTTATCAAAGTATTTTAAAAAAGTGCCATCATTTGAGGCAATTTCTAATATTTTAGATTTTGCTTTCAGTTGCTTATTGAATTTATTAAAAAAATATTTTGCATAAATATTAACAGATACTGATGAATTTGTTGTCCATACATAATTTTCAAATAATTTTTTTGGATTAACAACATGGTCAAGCTGAACTGTAGTGCATTTTTTACATTGTACTAAGTTTAATGGATATTTGATTTGTTTAATTTTTTTTTCTTTTCTTAGTGAATTTGCTAGTGGCTGTTTCTGTAAATCTAATATCTGATTAAACTTTACATTATTGCAGATTAAACATTTATGCATAAAATTTTATTTTGTATTAAATCTTAATTTTTTATTAATTTGCTTTGTTTCTATTAAATATTTTAATCTTACAAGTCTATTAGTTTTTTGACCTTTAAAATGGATGTTTGAAAATTTTATTTTTTTAAAAAAACTGAGAATTTCTTTTCCACCTTCTTTCAGGGTATATTTTGGTGCATAGTATGGTTTTAAATCCTTATATATCTTATTAAATGATACTTTATAGCTTCGGGGGTCTTTGTGATCATTAATTATTTTTAATTTACAATTATTCATTGCTTTTTTAGCATTTAATGCGATTTGTTTTACGGTGTAGTTTCCACCAACTATTCCTAGGTTATAAATTTGTCCATTTACTTTTTTAGATGGAGCTACAATTCCTGCATATAATGCATTACAAACATCTTTTACATGAATTACTGGTCTCCAAGGTTTACCATCAGTATTAATTGTAATTTCATTTTTAACAAAACCTGAAGCCATTAAGTTGTTAAAAACAATGTCACTTCTAAATCGGTTGCTAACTCCAAAAACTGTTGAAGGTCTAAATATAATAACATTAAATTTAGGTGAATTTATCCTTAATAGATATTTTTCTGATTTCATTTTACTTTTTGCATATTGCGTAATAGGATTTTTTACGCTTTTATACTCATCTAATTCTTTACTTATTTTTGATATTCCATAAATACTTTGAGATGATGTAAAAATAAATCTTTGTACTCCTGATTTTTTTGCTAGATTTGCAAGTTTTACCGTAGCTTTATAGTTAATTTCATTAGTTATATTTTTGGCTAACTCACCCAAGGGATCGTTAGACAATCCTGCGAGGTGAACTACGATATCGACATTTTTTAAATCATTAAAATTTACATCTCTTATATCTTTTATGCTTTGGGAGATTTTATCATTTTTATAGAAATTAAAATTACATTTTTTAAAATAACCAACATCAAGTCCTTTAACTATGAAATTTTTTTTTATTAAATATCCTGAGAGTACACTCCCTATGTAACCCAAGTTGCCGGTTATTAAAACTTTCTTTTTAGGTTTCATCTAAACTTTTTTTTAGTTTATTTTTATCTTCAATTGTATCAATTGGAAACCAATTGTAAGTTTTTTGAATTTTAAAATTAATTTTTTTCGATTTTAAAATTCTAGGTAATGTTTTTTTTTCAAAAGACTCATCTCCTTTTATATATCGAAATATTCTTTTGTCTAAAAGATAATAACCTGCATTAATTAAAAATTCCTTTTTTTCATTAAAATTTTTTAACTCACCATTATTAATCACATCTAATTGTCCATATGGAAACATATAAGAATAAGCAGAGATTGATAAATCCTTAGATCTATTCCATTTTTTTAATGCATTATTAGGATTATAATCAATTAAACTATCTCCATATGTTAAAAAAAAAGGTTCATTTTTTATTAAATTTTTAATTTTAAGTAATCTACCACCCGTATTTGTATTTAATCCCGTATTAACTACGTCTATTTTTAATTTTCCACTATACTTATCTTTAAACTTTAATAATTCTTTAATTTTATATCCTCCCAAAAGAATAAAATGATTAAAATTATGTTTAGAATAAACCTCCATTATATATTTAAGTAAAGGTTTTTTTTTGACAATCAAAAGAGGTTTTAGAATTTTTTTTTTAGGCTTTTGTTAATTCTTGTACCTTTGCCACCACAAAAAATAATTATCTTCATTTATTTTTTTATTATTAGACCTTGACCAGTTGCCAATGTAAGAATTTGATGTTTTTTTGCTTTAAAAAATTCAATTGTTTTATTCATTTGATTATCATGACCTATATAAGCAAAATCATCTGATAGGATCATTCCTCCGGTGGAAAGTTTATCCCAAAGATATTCATATGCCTGATATTCAACATTAGGATGATTTAAATCCATATGAATAAAAGATAACCTATCCAATGAAATATTATTTAAGATTTCAGGTACTTTTCCCTTAATAAAATTAAATTGTTCAAATTCTTCAAAATTTTTTTTTGTATTTATAAAAGATTTTGCGTATCCTAATTTTATTCCTTGGCTTAATAGTTCAGGATTATCTTGTGCTCCAGTTATGGGGTCAATCGCATTTGGAGAAAAGGTATCAACTAAGTAAACTTTTTTATTTAATTTTTCTTTTAGAAAGTTTTTTGCAAATAAAAATTGAAATCCCTTTGCTACACCTAATTCAATAATATCACCTTTTATTTCACTTGTTTGCTCTAATAAGTAGCATAATTGATGACATCTATAATAAATTCTGTTTTTTGGTAAAGTAGTCTCCTCTCCAATTTTAGTTTCTGCGTGATTATAGCATTTTAAAAAATTTTCAGTCAAAAATGGGAGGTTGTGACATGTTTCTATACCATCAAATCTCTTAGTTTGGTTTTGTATTTTAAAATAATAAAAAATTCTTGTTAAAAGTTCTCTTAATAAAAAAAGAGCAGGGTGAAGAAATTTTGGAAACTTTCTGATTTTGCTAGAAGCGTGTAAGTTTTTACTAATATACATAATTTTACATTCTTAATATAGAATTTAACAATCTATTCAATTGTATTTTTCTATTAAATTTTTTATTCAAATATATAAACCCGTTGTTTCCTAATATATTAAGTTTGCTTTTATTGATTTTTGATAATTTTAAAATTTTTTTTTGAAAATCATCAACATTATTAGATTTAGAAACATATCCACATTTTGCTTTTTTTATTATATTTTCAATTTCTCCAGATGATAAAGCTAAAATCGGTTTCTTTGAGGCCAAATATGTCTGAAGTTTTGCTGGAATTGTTTTATTAAATGAAAATTTATCAGAAAGACTTAATAACAAACAATCTGATGAATTATAGTAGCTTGGAACTTGCGATAATTTCTTTTTTCCTAAAAAAATAACATTTGTTAAATTTTTTTTTTTACAAAAAATTCATATTTTTTTTTTTCACTTCCATCACCAATAAAAAAAAATTTTATATGTTCATTTTTTTTTAATAGATAAATTGTTTTAAATAAATTCTCTAAATTTTGAGCTTTACCAATATTTCCTGCAAATAATACTTTGAAATTTTTTTTATATTTTTGAAGTTTATTTCTTTTCGTATCCTCTAAAAAAACTTTTTCAGGCCAAGAATAAAGATGAGATATTTTTGTAGTTATTTTTTTAGACAAATGATTCTCAAAACCTTTTGACTGACAAAGTATTAAATCAAATGATTTATATATTAAAAATGTAAAAAATTTTGATACCGCAAACAAATATCTTGATTTGATGATGCCAAGATCTTTTAATGTGTAAGGCCAATAATCAAGCAACCATAAACAGATTGGTATTTTCTTAATTTTGCTTAATATAAGTGCAGGTATTGCAGATGTAATCGGTGAGGTTCCATAAAATAATATTTTGTCATACTTTTTATGTTTAAAAAAAATAGCATAAAAAATTCCTGAAATTATAAAACTAATATAATTAAAAAATAATTGTATGCGTGTGGTACCACGAGGAATTATTGGTACTCTTATAATATTAATTTTTTTATATTTTAGATATTTTTTTTTATCTTTATTAAAATTTTCAAAAATTTTTCCATTTGGGTAATTTGGGTAGCCAGTTATAACAGTGACTTGGTTACCTTTGGATGAAAAAAAGGTTGCGATATCATTTATCCTGAAGTTTTCTGGCCAAAAATACTGACTAAATATTAATATTTTCACTCAATTTTTTTTCCACGTATTTCTATTAACATTATTTATGTAACTTACGACTATTCTTGATATATTTTGAGAAACTTTATTAAATTTGTAATCTTGCACTGGGTTATAATTTTGAAAGTAATTTTTTTCATTGATCATAAATTCAGTACATCTGATTAAGTCATCTAAATTAAGACCAGACATTATTGTTGAACCTTTTGTCATAGCTTCATGTCTTTCATGATTTTCTCTTACATTTATTGCTTTAAAATTTAATAAATCTGCTTCTTCATTAATTGTTCCACTATCTGAAAAAACTAATTTAGCACTTATTTGTAAATTTAAATAATCTGTATAAGAAAGTGGTTTTAACAACTTTATTAAGGTGGATTTTTTAATACTTTTTATTCTTTTAAATTTTTCTAAAGCTCTAGGATGTACGCTAAAAATCACTTTTAATTTGTATTTTTTTACAAGGTGCAACAAAAAATTACAAAAATTATTTATTATTTTCAAATCTTCTAAATTTTCTTGTCTATGAAAACTTACTAGAAAAAATTGATTTTTAGTTAATAATAATGAATTCATTATATCTGAATTAATTACTTTTTCTTTATTATTTTCATATACCTCAGGAAGTGGATTACCAACATTAAAAATTTTATTTGGATCTACATTTTCTCTAATTAAATTATTTCTAGATTCTTCACTATAAGTAAGATTGATATCAGATAAATGATCTACTACTTTTCTATTTATTTCCTCGGGAACTCTTTGATCAAAAGATCTATTACCTGCCTCATAATGAAATATGGGTATCTTATTTCTTTTTGCAGATATTGCAGCTAAAGCTGAATTTGTATCACCCAAAATAAATACAGCATCGGGTTTTTCCTTTAAAAAGATCTTATCTGCTTCTATCAACACGCTGGAAATAAATTGTATTGCATTCTTTTCTTTAATTTTAATTTCATAATTTGGTTTTCTTAAATTTAAATCTTTAAAAAATATTTTATTTAGATTGGTGTCATAATTTTGCATAGTATTAATCATTATATGATTAAATTTTTTGTCAAAATCTTTAATTATAGAAGACAATCTTATAATCTCAGGTCTGGTTCCAAATAATGTAATGATCTTATATTTTTTCATTTAAGCTGTATGTATCTGGTTTTAGTGGATTAAAAACTTCATTTGACCATAATAAAACACAAATATCTTGTTTACCAATATTTTTTATTTCATGATAATAACCAGGTATAGTTTCCACAACATTACTACTAGCATCATTAAATATTTTCTTAAACTTATTTTTTCTATCTGAGATATCAATATAAGTGACTTCGTAATTTCCCTTTATTATTAAAAATTTTTCTGTTTTGTAGTGATGGTAGTGACACCCTCTTATTTTTTTTGATTTTATCGTAAAAGCACTTACTTGACCTAAGTTTTTTGATTTTAAAAATTCAGAAAATCTTCCTCTGTCATCTTCATTACTTTCAACTTTATAAAAAAAATTATTTTTTTTAAAATAACTAACGTAGACTGAATAAAGTTTACGATTGAAAGATGAATTAAAAATATCAATACTTTTATTATTTCTAATATCTTTAAATGATAAAATTATTTCTTCTAATTTTTTAAGCTTAACGTGATACTTCTTGTAATCATTTTTAAATGATACTTTGTATTGATGTTTTTTTTTATTAACAACTTTATTGATAGAATTTATTATATCACCAACATATGACATGGTAATGACCTTGTTAGGGTCTTTATTTTCATAGTTTATATTATTTATAATTGAATAGCAGAAAGTTGAAACTACTGAATTGTAAAATGGTTTTGACCATTTACCAAAAGTATTTGGAAGTCTGTATATATAAATAGATAATTTTTCTTTTTTACAAAAATCTATTAATAATTTTTCACCTTTTTTTTTTGTTATTCCATAAATATTTTTTTCATTAATCTTAATTGTAGATAAGTAAATAATAATAGGCTTTTTAGATACATTAATGTTTTTTAATAAAGTTTTTGTCAACTCTATATTTGAATCTAAAAAATCTTTTTTTATTGAAGATCTATTGGTGCCTGCAAAGTGAAGTAAGAAGTTTGTATCATTAATATGTTTGGTTTTTTTTAATAAATTTTTTTTATTAATTGCTATAACATTGTAATTATTAAGATAATCTTGAGTTAAAAAGTTTTTTGATATAAAACCATCTGATCCTATTAAACAAATTTTATTCATTAACTACTTTTCGCAAGATCTTTTCTAATTCACTTTGTTTTATCTTCTCAGCAATATCAGATGCGTAATCACTAGATTGTTTTATTTTTTTTCCTGAATTATAATAATCATTGTAATTTAAATCTCTTCCATCCATCTTTATAACAAAATAATCATTAAAATTTTTTGAATTTGCAATCTCGTCCCTCGAGGCTAAGACTTCATGAATTTTTTCTCCGTGCCTTTTCCCAATATATTTAAGTTTTGTACCTTTTTTATAAATTTTTAATAAAGTTAAGGCAATTAACTCGACTGAGCATGATTTTGATTTTTTTATAAAAATATCACCTTGTTTTGCAAATTTAATACTATCCACAACCATATTAATTGCTTCTTCTAACGGCAGTAAAAACCTTGTCATATCACTTGTAGTAATTGTTGGTGAAATTTCTTTTTTAATTTGATCAATAAAAAGAGGTATTACAGAACCTCTACTCATTAAAACATTTCCATATCTTACAATTGAAATAATAGTTTTATGGTTTGGAACCTTCCTGGCATTAGCTAAAAAAACTTTTTCCATTAATGCTTTACACATCCCCATTGCATTTATAGGATATACTGCCTTGTCTGTTGATAAACCAATTATATTACTAACATTATTTTCTATACCAACATTAATAACATTTTCACTACCAATAATATTTGTTTTAACAGCTTGTTCAGGAAAAAATTCGCAAGAAGGAACTTGCTTTAATGCTGCTGCGTGAAAAATGTAATCAATGTTTTTACATGGAATTTGGAGAGAAGTTTTATCTCTGACATCACCAATATAAAACTTTAATTTAGAATTATTATATTTATTTCTCATTTGATGTTGCTTTAGTTCATCTCTAGAGAAGATTCTTATTTCTACTTTTTCATTTATTAACTTTTTAACTAAAGCATTTCCAAATGAGCCAGTACCACCTGTTATTAATATTTTCTTATTTTTAAATTCTTTCATAAGAGCTAATATGATGTTGTTAATTTTTTAGTATTTTTTATAATATTTAAACTTAATAATGAATATTTATATCCATTTTCTTTTATTATATCCATTTTTTTTCGGTCATCTATTGTTTTCGTCATAGCTTTCAAAATTGAATTGATATTTTGATTAACTATTAAAGCTATCTTTTTTTGATAATAATCTTCATTGTAAGACATTTTAGTTGTAATTAATAATCCTTTAGATGCCCAGACTTCTTTGGCTAAAATTGAATCACATTCTAGATCAGATAGTAAAAATAAAGCTGTTGAAATATTCATAATATTAAATCTGATATTTGAATATATCGGTTTGTGAAAATAAATATTTTTTTTTAAAATAACATTATTATACTTGTTTTGTAAAAATTTCTTATAAGTGCTATTTGGACCAATTATATGTAAAGAAATATCAAAATTTTTTTTTTTAAACATTAGATAGCTTTCAATCATAATCTCAATACCCTTATTTTTAGCAATTCTACCTATATATGAAAAATTATATTTGTTAGTGATTATTTTTTTTATATTTTTATACTTTCTATTAATTATGTCGACTGAATTTGGAATAATTATACTGTTATTTTTTTTTATATAATTTTTATAACTGAAGTTTATTTTCTCTTTTTTATTTAAAAAATGAAATTTATGAACTTGATCTAAATTTTTTTTTTCTACTAAATAATAGTATATCAATTTTAATAAATAGTTTTTTTTTAAATTATCTTTATGCATTGAACCATGTGGAGAAAGAATAATTTTTTTTTTATGATATCTAGAAAAAATTATTGAAATAGTTACAAATACATTCCAAAAGTTATGAATATGTATGACATCATTTTTTTTTATTTCATTAAAAATTTTAATTACTAAGCTTAAATTAGGTATGGCAAATCTTTTATTAAATAACGTTCCTTTATAAATAAATTTATTTTTTTTTATTAAATACTTGGATGTTGTTAAAATTTTTGACTGATATCCAAGTTTTCTTTGTGCTTGAAATGTTTTTAGTACCATCCTTGGTGGTCCTCCTTGAGATAAATCAATTTTAGAAATTAAATGTAAAATTTTAATTTTATGTGGCATACTTCTTAGAGATATAATTATAAATTTTTAAACCAACTAAAATAGATAAAATAAAAATTGAATCATAAATTACATTTACAATAAAAGTATCCATTCCATAACCAATAAGATAAAAGAAATATGATTTAAGTAGAAAAAAGCTTAACAAAATTTTTATGTTTTGATTTATTTGAACTTTATATAAAAAATTAAGTGATATTTTTAATACATACGAAAATATGAAGTAAAAAAGAAAAAAAAAGTTTCCAAATAGTAAATATACTTCAGCAAATAATGTAATTTGACTAGATTGTAAAACTTTTTCATTCGATCCAAAAAGAAGAGTTGGAATTTCTCTGCTTAAAAACATGCTATTAAATAAATCAAAAAAAGGAGTAATTTTATCTATTATAATTTTGATATAATTTTCAAACACAAATAAAGTTGATAAATATTTTTCGTTTGAAACAGTAAATAAATAATAATCAAAGAAGCCAATTCTTTCCATAAAAACATATCCAACAGATTGCAGTGCTCTTAAATTTGTAAAAAAGGAGTCAGCTGTTTTAGAATTTTCTTCAAAAAAATTCGCAATTGAATATGCATCTCCATATAAAAAAATTTTGCTTAATTTTGCGATACTAAAAAACAAAAAAATACCAATTATGTATAGGACTAAATATTTAAGATGTTTTGCTTTTAAAAAAAAATCTTTTTGTAATAAAAATTGAAATAAAAAAAGATAAAGTGAAAATTCCAATAAACTTGATTTTGAAGAAAACATAAATATTGGAAAAAGAATAGAAGGTACTAAAATTAAAATTATTTGTTTTTTAATAATAAAATCATAATTTAATCTCCAGGTTAAAAATAATAAAAAAGCCAAAAGAATATAAATTTTATCCAGATTAAATAAATGAAAAAAAATCTTTATTATGGCTACATTCTGTTCAGGGAGATTTGTGACAGGGAAAATAATATAATTAATAATTAACAGTAGTAATTGAATTAATAGAAGTAATAATATCAGTTTTATACTATTTATATTGATAAAATTAAAATCTAATTTTCGATTTAAAGGCCTTAATACTAATAATGAAAAACCAAATGATAAATAATGCAGATTCAGAAATATTAAATATTTTGTAATACTTTCTGTATTAGCAAATTTATTTATGATCAGATTACTAGGATGTATTCTATCTGAAAAAAAAATTGAATAATCATTAATAAAATCAAATGGAATTGTGCTCATCCTAAGGATAAAAAATAATATAAAAAAAAAATTCAATAGTCTTAAAAATATATTTTTATATACGTGCTCTAAAAAGGAGAGCAAATAATAACTTAAAAAGAAAGTTAGAATTACAATAAAATCATATATTTCAAAATAATTGTAATGGATTTGAGAAATTAAAAATAATATTAATAATATAAATGATCCAATAATTTCTAACTTTATTAAAGATATTTTTTTATGTAAATTCATTTTCTATTAGTAAATAATATTTTTATTAAATGGATTACACTTTCAAATAAATTCTTTTTTAAGTAATAAATAAAGCAAAAAATATTGAAAAAAATATCAATGTTAATTTGATTAACATATTTTTTTTTTATATAGGTAGAATTTTTAAAAATGTCATAGGCTGAAATATAATGAAAAAAATAAAAATGCCATTTTGATAAGTTTAAATTTTTAATGAGACCTTTTAGGGATCCAGATGTCCCACCCCCTAGATCTCTATGAATGCAAGTTGAATTCAAGCACTTAAATTTTCCAAATAAAATTGTATTTGCTAAAAAAATTAAATCTCCACTATATTTTTTAGGATATAGATAGTCTAAAATTATTTCCTTATTGTAAATCCCATAAAAATTTCCGTTATCTCGAGCAGATCCATATAATTTATAAACCCTTTTATTCACATTATCATCTGAAATATTAATCTCTTTCCCTTTAAAGATAAATTTATTACCAGAATAGTATTTTGATAGACCAGACACTAAAACATAATCCTTATTTTTAATAATAAAATCATAACATCTTTTAATATAAGAATTATCTATTATATCATCATCTGGAAGCCACATAAAATATTTAGTAGAACAAGTATCAAATAAATATTTGTAGTTATCTAGAACATGAATTGTTTGGGTTTGTTTTATGTATCTAAATTTTTTGAATTGCGTCTTATATATATCACAAATTTCTTTTGTATTATCTGTTGAACAATTATCAGAAACTATTATCTCAAAGTCATTAAATTCTTGTTTTTTTAAACATTCAAATAATACTGATAGTTTTTTTGATCTATTATATGTTGGAACACCGATTGTTAAAATCATTTTATTTTAAAAAATGCTTATTTCTATTTAAGTTAATTGTTGAATATACACATTTAATTTTACCATGGAGAAACTTAAATAACGGATAGTCTTGGTTAACTTTAATATAATTTTTCCAATAAAAATTATTAATCTTTTTAGCTTTATTTGAAATTTTAAAATTATTTTTAACAAACTGAAGCATTTCAATAGAATATTTTTTTATTTCTAATTTTGTTAAAGGAATTAAGTCAATATTTTTTTTAATAAAATCATTTTTAGAATAAACAAAAGCACAATTTTTATTAAAAATTTCAGAAGTAGATAAAAATCTTTTATTTTCTCTATCATAATGATTAACCGTTACATTAATGAATTTTTTACTTGAAGTTGAAAAGTGTCCAATTGGTATGGAAGATAAATAAAGAATTGGTTTTCTAAATATAAATGGAACAGCGTCTAAGCCCATTACGCTTGAAATATTAAAATAGCAATTTGATAGTATATAAATATCTAAAAAATCAGTTCTCACATTGCTGGCTGCATAATCTATGAATTTTGAGTTTTTATATGACATTTTCTTTTTAACATCAGATCCCATTCTTATTACATAGTACCCTTTTTCATTTAAATATTTACAGGTAGGTATAAAATCATCTATCTCCATATTTCTATGTTTGTGATAATTCATAGTTTTTTTATTTTTCCAATTATTTTCAACATATTTTTCATCTCTAACTGTTAAACAAATATATTTATTGTTAATAAGATTAAATTTTTTTAAAAATTTTTTACCATCTATTTTTTCTTCGTGAGAAAATACAATTTGATTTTTTTTACTATCTAAATAGTTAAGTGTGTCATGATCTCCATAACTAGTCTTAATTGCATTGAAACTTTTTAAGCAGTCAAAAGTTCTAAAAACTAAATCAAAAGGTCTAAGTACAAACTTTGGAAATATAATAATTTTACGTTTAATCATTTTAGCTAATTGAAGGTTGCATGGAATGGTTGGAAAATAAAATAAATCTAAAAATTCTTTTTCTTTATATTTCTTTCGACATAAATAAAGTTCAGTATTTGCAGCTAAGTGTCCAATTCTATCAGAATTAATTAATCCAAATCTAATTTTTACTAAAGGCTTTAAAATTATTATAGCTATAATTAATGGTAAAAAAAAAGGAATGGTGAAAAAAAGTGTTGGTTCTTCTACCAACTTATTAAAAATTTTTTTCATTTTTCTTTAAACATAAATAATGAAGATTGGTTCCTGTGTACGATCTAAATGTTTTAAGTTTTTTATAATTTAAATTTTTACTTTTATCATTTAAGAAGCTTAAAATTGAGTTTATTTCATTAAAAAATAGACTTTTTTTATTTTTTAATTTTTTAAAAGTAGTTTTTTTATTTTTAAGGAAATTTATTATTTGCTTAATTAAAAAATCAAATTCTTGAAAAATTATTTTTTGATTTCCAGGAAACTTAATTTTTTCATTACCTGTAACAAAATAAGCAAGATTTTTTTTCCATTCATTAAAAATTTTTTTATTTGAGTTATTTTTCGATTTAAGATTAATATTTTTATACCATATTTTATTTTCAGATACTGACCACATAGGAGATGAGGAATAAAAATAAAAGTTTTTTCTATATGCTAAATCTAATAATTTCTCAAATTTCCAAACATCTTCAGCAAATTCACATGACAATTGGTCTAGCCAATAAGCTTTAAAAGGCCTTGTATTTTTTAACTTTCTAAAATCTTGATAATATAACTGTTTTGATAATTTTAATGAGGCCTCACTATCGAGTCTAATTTTCCTTTTAATACAATATTTTTTTAAAATTGCAGACTTTATCAATTCAATGAGACTACCAAAATAATCGTCATAATTTAATATAACTAATCCTGAGTCTTTTACAAATTTTAAAATTTTTGTTAGATATTGATCTCTTTCATCTAGCGTGTTCAAAAAACCCTCTGCAATAACTAAATCAAACTTTTGTTTAGTATTAAATTTTTCTAAACTCTTATTATCAATTTTTTTTACAAATTTATTTAGGTTGTAGTGTTTGTATTTTGCCTTTAATTGCTTTGCGCTATATGGTACCGGTTCAACAAAAAATAGATTTGCTTTATTTAATGCATAAATAAAAGAATTTTCACCTCTATTTGGGCCAAATTCTAAAATATCTTTATCTTTTAATAAATTTAAAGGTATTTTCAAATGATTTTGGATTAAATTTTTTCTTAGTTTTACATGTTTTAATAAATTTAACTTATTATTTGTTTTTATTGGAACTGGATTAAATTTTTTTTTTATATAATAATTAATTAATCTCATAAGTATCCCAACACATTTTTTAAACTAATTTTAAGTTTACTTGAAAAAGAAATATCATTAAATTTTGAATTATTCTCAAATTTATTTTTATCAATTAGGTAGTTTTTGTATTCTAAATAAAGAATTTTTTTTTCAATTTCTTGCAGATTCGTATTTGTGCTTATATTTTTTTTAAATTTTTCGATTGATATCCATTTTCTTAATTCACTAATATGTCTTGAAATATTTAAAAAGCTATAACTCTGACCATGCATTCTGTAAACTCCTAGAGGTTTTTGACAAACAGAAAATTTAAATTTTCTTGATATTTTCATAATAAACTCAAAATCTGAAATAATCTCAAATTTATTATTAAATTTAATATTATGTTTTTTTATTATGTCAGCAGAAACAATAAATGATAAAAATCCTACGTCATATGATTTTAAAAAATCTTTGTATACATAATTAAAATTTAAATTTCTATTTGTAAATTTTGTAAGAATTGGAAAGTGATTTCTTTTTACATAAAAGTTAGTATATGATGCTTTTGTTTTATATTTGACCATATTAGCAATTTGTAAAATTAGCTTATCATCAAGCCAATAATCATCGACATCTAAAAAAGCAACATAACTTCCATTAATTTTTTTTAATGCTTTATTTCTTGCATTAGCTAAAGAATCTTTTTTTGGTGATCTAAAAAATTTTATTCTTTTATCTTTAAACGATTTTACTATTGATTCTGAATTATCTGAAGAATTATTATCCCAAAATATTAGTTCCCAATTTTGATAGCTTTGATTAATCACAGAGTTTAATGCTTCTGTTAGATATTTTGCACCATTATAACAATTCATGATGATGCTGACTTTGCTAGCTTTTTTGAAATCTAATAAATTATAGTTTTTATCTTTTCTTGCACGCTCATATAAAATAAATCTCAGCAATCCTTCATCTATTATTATAGATGGTTTCCATTTAATGCTTTGATTTAATCTTGTTAAGGATGGGTTTAAACTTAGATATTTTTTATTCGATAGTTTCTTATAATTCTTTTTCAAATTTAAAAGTGAATTAATTTTTTGATAAAGATCTTCTATTTTTAATTTTTTTCCACTTCCAACATTTATGTTTGTAAATCTTAGTTTACCCTTAAAAAAAATTAATTTTTCAATAAAATTTACAAAATCTTCTATGTGGAGAAAATCTCTTTCTGCTGAAGGGCTAATTAATCTAACTGATTTATTCTTTACTAAGGTGTTAAATATATACGGTATTATTCTTGGAGTTCTTTGATTTTCTCCATAAATTTGAAACAATCTTATATGTATTATCCTTAACCCAGATTTTACATTTATTATTTGATGTAAATTAGAAAAAAAATTTTTACAATATCCATAAAATGATACTGGGTTAGTTTCATCTTCAGCTAATAAATTACTACTTGGTGTATACTCATGTGAGGTTCCCAAGTTAATTAAGGTTGTTGTTTTTTTATCTTTTTTTATATTTGATAAAAGATAAATCAAACTAGATACATGTTGATTAAACACATCTTTTGCATCTACTTCAAAATCATTTGTACTAACATACCCATGCGCATTTATTATGTAATCATAATATTGTTTATAAATTTTATTTTTTTTGTTTTCAAAATCTTTAACATTGTTTATTTCATAATAATTTACGTTAGGAAATGACTTTTCTTTACTATAAATTGTTGCTGATAAATTAAAAAAAGATTTTTTTTCTAATAATTTTTTTAATATGTTTTTTCCAATAAAACCATTTCCTCCTAAAACTAAAATATTTATTTTATCCATACTTTTCCATCTTCTTTAACTATCTTCTCTATATGAATTTTATCTCTCAAGGTATCAATGCAATGCCAAAAACCTTTATGCTTATAAGCTTGCATTGATTTTTTTTTAGCAACTATTTCTAAAGGTTCTTTTTCTAGTATTGTTGAGTCATCTTTAATCAATTTTAAAAAGCTAGGCTCAATTACAAAAAATCCACCATTGATCCATCCAGAACTTACTTGAGGTTTTTCTTTGAAATTAATTACCTGATTTCCTTTAATACTTAAAACACCGAATCTTGCACCAGGTCTTACAGCTGTAATAGTAACTTGTTTTTTTCCTTTTTTGTGAAAACTAAATAATCTATTAATATTAACGTTAGCTAATCCATCACCATAAGTTAAAAAAAACGTATCATTTAGGTAATTTGTAAGTCTTTTTAGCCTTCCACCAGTTAAAGTATTTCTTCCAGTATAATGAAGGTTAATATTAACTTTTTTATTACCAATTTTTCTTGTTATTTGAAGGTGATTATTCTTTCTAAATTTTTTTAAGTTTTCAGAGTGTGCTTTTTTAAAAAAAAACTTAATAAATTCTTCGTATTTATAGCCTAATGCTAAGTGAAAATTTTTAATATTATAATGCACATAAATATCAATAATATGCATGAAGATAGGTTTTTTTCCAATTTTGATCATTGGTTTCGGGATTTGTTTGGTTAGTTCTGTAATCCTAGTTCCTAGACCACCACATAAAATTACAACATCTGGTTTAATCATTAAATTTTATGCTATTCGGTTTCATTTTAATGGCTTCATTTTTTGTGTGTATTATATTACTTACATTCATGATTAAATTAGTCTTACCAAGACCTTTAAATGCAAAACATATATTATTAGGCACTGAAATTCTAAAATATCTTTTTTCACCAATTATTATTTTTTTAAATTTTTTTTGTTTCTCAGAATAAAATCTAAATTCAACTTTTCCTATGGGAACAAAAAGATTCATTTTCATTTTTGTGTGTTTTTTCCATCCCTTAATCTGATTTTTTTTTATAAAAGAAAAATATACTTCACCCAAACCATAAAAGCATTTATCATTTTTATTTAAGCCCTTTAAAACATCACCTTTTGACAATTTGTATTTTTTAAGTTTAAATTCTTTAATTTTTTCAATCATTTTATTTTATTTTAATTTAATAAAATCTAAAATTTGAGATTTGGATAAGTTATAATTATATTCAAATTTTTTTGGTTTATATTTTACAAACCATTCTTTAGTCATATCTAAACTTTTTTTAATATCTAAAATGCATGACCAGTTTAATTTATTTTGTGATTTTTTGACATTAAGTTTTAAAATATTAGTTTCCTTAAAATTTTTGCTTTTTTTGTATAAAATTAATTTTTTTTCTACAATTTTGTCATTATTTAAATATTTAATCAGATTTTTTACTTTGAAATTCTTAATTTTTTTTGGTCCAAAATTAAAGGCTTCGCCAGATAATTTTTTATCAAAGTGTAATTTTTGTGCTAAAATTAAATAACCATGTAATGCATCCAAAACATGCTGCCAAGGCCTTATAGAATTAGGGTTTCGAATAACTAATTTTTTTTTATTTAAATACGCCTTAAAAAAATCAGGGATAATTCTATCTGGAGACCAATCACCACCGCCAATAACATTACCAGCTCTCACAGAGCATATTAAGATATTTGATTTTTTAAAAAAAGTTTTATAATAAGAATGAATTGCAATTTCTGCCGAAGCTTTTGATGCGCTATAGGGATCATCACCTCCAAGATAGTCCTTTTCCAAATAACCTTTAAGATTCTCTGTATTTTTATAACATTTGTCACTTGTAATAAAAATTACAGTACATTTGTTTAATTTTCTTAATGATTCTAAAATATTAATTGTACCAATTAGATTTGTATTCCAAGTTAACATTGGATTAAGATAAGATAATTTTACGATTGATTGGCCTGCTAAATGAAAAACAAAATCAGGTTTTATATTATAAATTGTGTTTTTGAGTTTTTTCATATTATTGATATTAAAGATAAAAGATTTTTCCAAATACTTTTTTAAATTTGTTGCCTTATAGTGAGACGTTTGTGTGGTTGGTTCTAAGCTAATTCCATACACTTTAGCTCCCAGAATTTTTAGCCAAATGCAAAGCCATGATCCTTTAAAACCTGTATGACCAGTTACCAATACTTTTTTTCCCTTAAAAACTAATAATCTTTTTATCATATTAACAATATTCTTTTATAAATTTAGAAGTTTTATACTTATTCGCCGAATTAAAATTATTTATAAATAATTTTATGAAACTATTGTATTTTTTATAATTTACATCATAATTAATCTTAAAATTCTCATTAATTTCATCTGAATTAAATAAATTAGCATTTAACAATTGATAATTAGCAATTAGCATTTTTTGATATTGTGGGTAATTTAATTGGTTGCTATACATAAGGATAAGAGGTTTATAATTTAATACAGCAAAATTTATTGCTGTAGAATAATCAGATAAAATTAATTTACTTTTTTTGATTAATTCCACTGTTTTATTTTCATACACTTTTCGATTACCATATAAATCACTGTAGTTATAAGTTTTTAATAATTTAGGATTTGGATGGGCTAAAATTTTAACTTCAATGTTTGTTAACTCCTCAATTTTATTAAAAGTATTATCTAAATGACTCTTTAAATCAATAAGCTTGGGTACTTTATTCATTGAGTTAAATTGCATCTCTCCACCAAGGTACAAATTACTATCAATATAAGTTACATATTTTTTTTCATTTTTAACTTTTTTTTTATTTATATTTTTATAAAAATCATTAGAGCCTATCCAGTAGATCTTTTTAGTATTTTGAAAATCAATTAATTTTTTACTTTCATCACCTGCAAAGAAACCAATATCATAAATATATAGTTTATCTGTGTAATTAATTAATTTATAAATTTTATTTAAAAATAATTTAATTTTACTTTTTAAAGAATAAAAATTGATTATGTAAAAAAATGATTTATTCCAATTAACTAGTCCATCAAGCCAAATAATAAACTTAAACTTAAACTTTGTTTTTTTTTTTAATGTTTTTGTAAAATCTGATTGAATACCATCAATTACAAAATCAGGTCTAATTAAATTGATTTGATTGATTAACTCTGCTTTCTTTATGATTTTTTTTATAAATATCTCTTTTAAATTTATATTTTTTTTTTTTGCGGTAAAATTTTATTTTTATAAAGTATCTCTGAACAATCAAAGAAATAAATTTGAAAATATTTTTTTAGATTCATAATATCAAATCTATCAATTTGAAATCCTATCTTGCCATTTCCTAAAAGTAGTAATTTTTTTTTTATCATTTGATCTTTAATTTCATTATCATTTCGATAATTTTAAAGTCTATAAAATCATCTATTTCATAAGATTTCCATTTAGGTAAAATAAATGACATTGTTTTTTCGTGATAAAAACTTTTTCTCTTATAAAGTGATTTTATTTTAGAAATATAGATACTTCCATCTAGGAAGAATAATTTTTTTGACTCACTGTGTAACGTCACTTTCTTTAATTTTTTAGCAAATCTTTTAATAAAATTATCATTTTGAATTTCATACATAAATTGAGGATGCACATTTCCAACTTTTGAAAGGCTTACCAAGGCCTCAGCTTTATTGCTTGATACTATCTTTTTAATTGATCTGTCTATATCATCTACCACTCTGAGTGGCGAAGTGGGCTCTAGCAATAAACAATAATCATAATTTTCTACTGTTGAAATAATCTGATTTAAAGTAAAGATTAAAGAATCTATAGATGTTGTATTTGATTCAGATAATCTTTTAGGCCTTTTTACAAAATCATTAAGTCCACATTTTTTTGCAACTTTAAAATATTTCAATGAATCACTACTTAACACCAATCTGTCAATTAATTTTGACTTTTTTGCTTCTTTTATAGTCCAATAAATTAGTGGTTTTTTATTTAATAATTTAATATTCTTATCTTTTACTCTTTTTGAACCACTTCTGGCTAGAATTACAGCAATAATTTTTTTTTTTTGAACATATTTTTTTATTTCATCTTAAGATAATCATTATAACTGCCAATATCTGTCCATTCTTCGTATATTGGATAAACATAGACGTTCTTTTTTAAACTTATCAATTTATTTATAAGATCAGTTATATTTAAAAAAGAAGGTTTTTTTATCTCTTTTAAAACTCTAGGATTTAATGCATATACACCAGCTATTACTTCTGATTTATACATTGGTTTCTCATTTAGCTCTATTAACTTAAAATTTTTATATTTAATTGCACCGTAAGGAAATGACCAATTAATTTTTTTAATAACTACAGTAAAATCAGATTTATGATCTTTATGAAATTTGAGCAAATCAGAAAAATCAACATTTGTTATTAAGTCAGCATTAGTTACTAATAAATCATTTTTTTCATTCTTTAAAAAATAAAGAGAGCCAGCAGTTCCTAAGGGTAATTTTTCTTTAATATATTTAATATTTATATTTCTAGATTTTCCATTTTTAAAATAATTTGAAATTACAGATCCTAAATAATTAACTGAAATAATAAAATTAAAAACCCCTTGTTTTTTTGAATTTTCAATTAAATGATCCATGATAGGTCTACCTTTAATTTTAAGCATTGGCTTTGGAGTTTTCTTTGTGAATTTCCCTAATCTTGTTCCTTTACCACCTGCCATAATTACTAATTTATTTTTAATCTTTGTATGATCATCATTATTACCAACAAAGACTCTTTCTACTTTTTTATTTTTAATAATTGGAATGAAGTTAACATCTTTTTTAATGATCAATTTTTCTATCTCTACTTCATCAATCATTTTTTTTAAATAGACTGGGTTTTTATTAAAAATTTTTTTTATTTTGTCTTCTATGGTATATCCGCTTAACAGGCCTCTTCTTATGTCACCATCGTTAAGAACTCCTAAAAAAAAATTATTTTTATCTACTACTATTAAGAACTTAAATTTAGTTTTCTCTAATCTTGAAACTGCATCAATTATTTTTGAAAATTTATTAATAGATATATTTTCAATAATAATTTTTGATTTTATAATTTTCATATATTACCAGGCCGATAATCCACCATCAATAAGAAAGTTTTGCCCTGTGCAGTAATTAGACTCGTCACTTATTAAATAATATAAAATTCCATTGATATCTTTTTTGTCACCCATTCTGTTCATCGGTACTCTTTTAGAGTAAGCTTTAAAAAAATTTTTAGAATGACTATTGTAAATGCCACCAGGTGAAATACAGTTCACTTTAATATTTTTTTTTGCCCATAGTGTAGACAACCATTTTGAAAAGCCAATTATACCTGATTTACTTGCTGCATAGTCAGGAAAAGAATAGAATTTTTCTTTTTCATAAATTTTGTGGTTAGGGCTTAAATTACCATAAATACTAGAGATGTTTATTAGATTACCTTTTTTTTGTTTATAAAATATTTTTCCAATTTCTCTTGCAAAAATAAAAGATCCTGTAAGATTAACATTAATTGTTTTTTTCCAGTTTTTTAAATTATATTTAGTAAATTCCCTTGTAATATTTGTTTTTTGTAATGACTCAGAGGTAATTGCAACATTATAAATAGCACAATCAATTTTGTATTTATTATCTTGTGCTATTTTTTTTATATTTTTTTGTATGCTTTTTTCTTTATTAGCATCAATTAAATAGCCTTTTAAATCGTACTTTAAGCATATCTTTTTAAGTTTAATTTTATTATTGTCAGCAAGAATTACTTTACAACCACACTCAATTAAATATTCAACAAACGCTGTCCCCAAAACACCTGTACAACCAAACAATAAAATTTTTTTATTTTTAATTGACATATTTTTAAATATTAATCTTATTTAATTTTTTGCTATCAAGTGTCATCTTCTTTTTAAGTATTTTTGATTTTGAGTAATGTATTTTGTTTAAAAAATTGATCATCTTTACTGCTGAATTTCCAATTCCATATGGATTAGAGCATTTAAGACATTGTTTAATAAATTTTTTATCATCAAATGCTTTTCTAATTGCTAGATATATCTTTTTATCGTTATAATCTACATCAATTATATTTTCTGATCTTAATCTCCCTAATTGTCTACTACCAATATTGACCGTCGGACAATTAAATATTGGCGTTTCTTTTATTCCTGAAGATGAGTTTCCAACACAGCATACCTTAAATTTATTGTTTTTTCCTAAGGCTAATATTCCATGATAAAAATATCTTCCAATCGACTTATATATAGAAATATTATTATTATTTTTATATTTCTTATTTTTTAAAGATTTTAAAATTAAGTCACTTCCAATATCATTATTAGGATAAGTGATTATAATTTTAATTCCTTCTTTTGATACTTTTTCTAAAGCTTTAAGAGATTTTTTTAGTTGATTTAATGAGTCTTCATACTCCGTCGTAACAGAGTGTTGAGTGAAGATGACAATTTTATCATCATATTTCAAGTTAAATTTTTTTTTCAATTCACTTTCAGTTGCATAGTTTTTTTGTTTAATTAAATCTACAGTTGGGTATCCTATGGTTTTTACTCTCCATTTTTCTTCACCCATTGCTATAATTCTTTTTGTTGCTTCGTAATTAGTAGTCAAATGAAAATGTGCAAGCTTTGTCATTGCATGTCTAACATTATCATCTAATGCACCACCTTCAGTAATATCTCCACCTTCCACATGTATGGTTGGAATATTCATTTGTGTGCTAGCTATCATTGCAGCAAATCCTTCAAAACGATCTGCATAAACAACAAAAATGTCAGGTTTAAATTTATTTAACTCTTTGGAAATTTTCATAATGGCATTACCTATAATCATAGAATTAAAATTATCATCTTTTTTAAAATTCCCATTAATATTGACAAGCTTATAATTCTTAATTTTATCTTTTTTTATCTCTATGATAGTTTTACCAAATTCATTTTGAAGATGGGCTCCAGAAATTAGCACACTTGTTAAAAAATTTTTTTGCTTGTTTATTTTTATTATTAAAGGTCTTAACAACCCATATTCAGCCCTGTTTCCTGTGAAGATACAAATTTTTTTTATATATTTCATTTATTCCTTTTCTTATTGTTATTTTGGGTTTCCATCCAGTAATTTTTTTTATTAGTGATATATCTATTTTATTTTTCATTTTATTTTTAATGCTAGATAAACTATTAATTTTTATCTTCAAATTTAATAAATTTAAAATTTGATTAATAAGAGACTCAATTTTAACAACAGATCCACTAGCGACATTAAAAATTCCATACTTTTTATTCTTTAGTAATGACAAAATTAAATCATTTAAATCCTCAATATTTAAAAGATCCACATATTCATTTTTATTTTTTATAGAAATTATTTTTTTATTAAAAATATTTTTAAGAATATCATCGATAAGAGTTTTTTTATTATAAAATGGCCCATAAATATTTGAAATTCTTAGAGATATACCTTTCTTACTTGTCTCAATAATTTTTTCTGAATTAATCTTTAATTTACTATAATTATTACCTAGGTCAATTTTAGAAAGCTCATTCAATTTATGCTTATCTTTTTTATATACCTTAGCTGAGGAAAGAAAAATAATATAATTCCATTCATATTTAATTATTTTTTTTAATATATTTAATTCATCATTTATTTTTGATCTAGCTCCGTTTGATTGTGAAAGATATATTAATGTTGACTTTCCAATAGGTTTTATTGAAGTATATTTTTTTATTAATTTTGATAAATTATTTTTTTTTCTTGAGTATGCTCTAAATTTAATTTTTTTTTTTTTTAAAAATTTGGTTAAATTTTGACCTATAAAACCTGCGGCTCCAGTGATTACAATATCATTATCTATCACTAAATTTTTAGATCTTTAGATGATATATACCTATTATTAAATATATTTCTTATAGCTTTTTTTCCTAGTAATTTTTTAAAATCTTTGCTCATAAACTCTCCTTTACCTGGTCTTTTAACCCAAATATTTTCTTTGGTTAATTTCTCGCCTTTTTTAATATCTCTTGTGGATACCACACTTGCATATGCAAATTTTATAACTGGAATTTCTTCTTTTAGAATTCCCTTTTTACCCCCTGCAGCTTTCCAAATTGCATCAGAACCAACAATTAAATCTCTTAGCTCACTTGGTTCAATTGAAACAGGCATATCAGGACCTTTCCATTTTCTTGAAATTGTAAAATGCTTTTCAAGAATACTTGCTCCAACTGCTACGGCACCTAAACATGTCCAAATGTTTTTGCTGTGGTCTGATAATCCAACTTCAATCTTTCTAAAATTTTTTTTCAACTCTGTAATACCTCCTAGTCTAACTTTTTCATATGGTGTTGGGTACATGCTTGTACAATGCAAAAGTGAATATGGAGTTTTAAATTTCTTAAAAATTGAAACAGATTTTTTTATAGAATTGATATTATTCATTCCTGTTGATAAAATTACGGGCAATTTTATTTTTGCGATATATTCAATTAATGGATAATTATTACATTCACCTGATCCAATTTTAAAAGCAGAAACTTTTAACCTCATCAATCTATCTACAGCTTCTTTTGAAAATGGTGTTGATAAATATATTAATTTATTTTTTTCTGCATATTTTTTTATTTTATACTCTTCTTCCATTGTAAGTTCACACCTTTTTACTATGTCCCACAATGTCTCATTAGAAATTTTTCCTGGCTTATCAGCAGTTTTAATCATTTCTTTATCAGTTATGTGGCATTGAAATTTGATTATTTCTGCTCCACTATTTTTAGCTGAATCTATAAGCCTGAATGCTTTTTGAATTGATCCTTCATGATTAATTCCTACCTCTGGGATTATTAAAGGACTTTTTTTTTCACTAATAATTCTTTCTTCAATTTTAAATTCCATTTAAAGATTGTATTCTCCTACTCTAAATTTATCTAAGTTTTCTTTTTTACTATACCAATCGACTGTTTTTTTTAAACCTTTTATGAGTTGAGCTTCTTTATTTTTTAAATTTTGAATTCCTAACATCTTGATAGCTTTTTTATTATCACATAACAATTCTCTTACCTCGCTATTTTTTGGTCTAAATCTTTTCTTTTCATAACTTATTACACTTTTTGAGTTCGTTATTGATTTAATAATTTCATATACTCTACTTATTGTTACGGAGTGACCGCTCCCATAGTTTAAAATTTCACCATTTAAATTTTTTTTTGAATATATGATTTTCATAAAGAATTCTGCCGTATCTTCAACATAGCTAAAATCTCTTTTAGTTTTAGTGTCTCCAATTTTTATAAATTTAGAATTGGAAAGCATTTGAGTAATTATTGATGGGATAACAGCTCTTGTAGACTGTCTGGGCCCAAAAGTATTGAATGGGCGAGCAATAACTACAGGCAAATTAAATGAATTAAAGTAAGATAAGCCTATTTGGTCTGCTGCTATTTTGCTTGCTGAATATGGTGATTGTGGTTGTAAAATATGGTTTTCGTCGATTGGTACATATTTTGCAGAACCATAGACTTCACTAGTAGAAGTTAAAATGATCTTTTTAATTTTATTCTGTTTAGAAGCCTCAAGAATATTGTATGTTCCTAAAATATTAGTCGTTATGTATGATTTTGCTGAAACATAAGAATAAGGTATGGATATAAGTGCAGCTAAGTTTACTACAATGTCAACCCCTTTGAGAAGACTATTTATAAAATTTAAATCTTCAATATCTCCAAAAACTATTTTGCATTTTTTTAAAATATCATTACTTAACCAACCAGTATCGCTTTGGAAATTATATTTAACGAGAACTGTGACTTTTGCTTTTTTTTGTATTAATTTCTCAACTAAATGTGAACCAATGAAACCTTCCGAACCTGTAACTAATATATGCATAATGAATTATGAATTGTAAAATCTTTTAATCTAAAAAAGATCATATTGCCACCCACATTTTGATAATGCTTCCAAGTTTTTGAAACTTACAATTTCATTATTTTCATTTTTTTCTTCTTTCGTTTGGAAAAAATCACTGTAATTGACACTTTTAACCAATTCACTCTTAAACCCATTTGGGCAAATCATTAATGTGTCAATTTCTGAAGTCACTTGGTTTAAAAACAAACGGTCATTGTTGTGTTTGGTATCTTTTATAGAATTAATATTTTTTTCGTTTTTTGTTATAGTTTTTTCGTAAAAATGGCCAATAATTGGTTCAGTCATCCAGTAATCAAGCCCTATTAGGTTTATTTTTTTAAATCCCATGTATTTTGCTATAGCTAACATTGTATATGAAGCTCCACCCAATAAAGAAAATTTATTACAAATATCAAAATTTTTAAAATTCAAATCTTTATTACCAAAGTCGTGTAAAAAAAATGTTGTACTTTTATTTAAAAAAAAAAAGTTAGATACGGAGGGAAATAATGGACAATTTAATTTACTATAATTTTCAAGAAATAATTTTTTATGAAAACTTGGTCTTAATTTCTTTGTATAGGGGTGTCTAAAATAAGGAAAAAACCAAAAAGGTGTACACTCTATATAAGCAATAATATTTTTTAAATTGATAATATCTTTATGAAGAGACATCCAATTGCATATTATAACATTTTTATCTTTTAAAAGATTCAAATTATAATTTTTAATTGATGCACCATTACCTAAAATATAGCACTCTTGATCTTTATATTTATCTCTAAGTTTGTGATTTTTTTTTAATATTTCTTTAATTAAAAAATTTATCATTTTATGGCTAAATTTAAATTTCCATTATAAAATTCATAAATATTCTTACAGTATTTTAATGATGTATTTTTATGAGAAACCATGATTATTGTTTTTCTAGGTACAAAATTTTTTATTTCTTCTATAATTTCATTTTCTGTTTTTTCATCCAATGAACTTGTAATTTCATCTAAGATCAAAATTTCAGAATCCCTATATAAAGCTCTTGCTATTCCCAATCTCTGCTTCTGACCACCAGACAATTTTATACCTCTCTCGCCAATTATAGTGTTTGATTTATGATCTAAGCTATTTACAAATAATTTTAAACCAGCTTGTTCGATTGCATGATCTATTTTTTCAATATTCATTTCCATATCCTCAATACCCAAGGCTATGTTTTTTTTTATTGTGTCATCAATTAAAAATGTATTTTGAGGAACATAAGAAACCATATTTTGCCATTCAGCTACATTTTCCAAAATATTTTGATCATCTACTAATATTTTTCCACTTTTTGGAAAAATTATTCCACACAAAATATTTAGGAAGGTGGTTTTCCCACCCCCCGTTTTGCCTTTAATGCCTATCATTTCTCCTGATTTAATTTTAAGTGAGAGGTTATCTATAATTTTATTTTTACTAGAACCGTAAGAAAAAATAATATTTTTTAGATTTATTTCTCTGAAATTTTTAAAATTAAAAATATTATTATTTTTGATTTTAATCCTTGGTTTCATCTCAAAGATTAATTTATAAACTAAATAAACTACAGTTTTTCCAAATTTCAAAGCCTGACTGGTATTCAAAATCCTATTCAATGATGGCAATATTCTAAATGAGATTGCAGCTAATATTCCTAATATTACTAATGTTTCTTCATTGCTTACACCGTATAGTTTAAGGCTAAAAATCAAAATTATTAATGCAAAAACACCCATAAATTCTAACAAAATACGGGGAATTTGAACTACCGTACTAATTTTTTTTCCTATCATAGATGAACCAAAATTATGTACATTAAATTTCTTTAAAAAATACTCTTCTTTTTGTGAAAGTTTAATTTCTTTTATTCCGTCTACTATTTCGGTAATTGCTTTTGCTCTTAAGCCATCATGGTGCTGTCTTTTATTGCCCCAATTTTCTATTCTATTTTTTGTAATTAAATAAATTGATATTGCAAATAACGCAAAAAATAACATTGCATAAATAGATAGTGGTTCATATAAAATTATAAAAACTAATAACCCAGTAATAATAATTGCTTCTGTAAAAAAGGTTATTCCTGAATCTACTAAAGATATAAATTCATCAATCTCTTTTGATAAATAGTTTATAATTATTGATGAATTTGTATTAAGAAAATAATCATAATCAGAATAGGTTAAATTTTCATATATTCTACTGGATAATGATGCTCTAAAATTATAAATAAACTTATTTTTAAAATATGTGAAATATATCAATACAATTGTTTTAAAAAAGAAAACACATAAAATTAATATTAATAAAATAAAGGGATAATTTAAAAGATCAATACCCTCAAATTTTAAAAGAAAATTAGAGATAATACTATTATCAACATCACTAGCTAAAACTAAATTTAAAAGGGGTATTAACATGGATATACTTAAAGTTTCCAAAAACATTGTAATAAATGAAATCATGAAAAGAAATTTGAAATCTCTTTTTTCTTTTTTATTCAATACTTGATATATTCTATTTAATGTTTCCATAACTTAACTTAGCCACTATATATTGTTCATAAGAAATATTCTAATATTTTTTCTTTTTTTAATTAAAAACTAATCATAAAAATTTTTTCTTAAATAATCTTCCCCAAAATCAGATAAAAGTTTTCCATGTTTAAATTTATCTTTACTTAGATTTTGAATTTTATTCTTTATAAGTTTTTGAAGATCTAAATTATCCTTAGTTAAAATAAATTCATTATTTAATCTTGCAATCATCTCCTTAGTAACGATTAAAATTTCATTTGAAGAATTTTCAACGACCTGTAAGCCATTTTTAAGATAAAAATCAGTATCTAGCCCATTATAAAATTTTTGATAAAATATATCCTGTATAGATAGTTTTTTACTATCATAAAGATGCTTACAAATAGTTAAATCCTTTTTGCAAAAAGAGTGATAATTTATGATTGGTAAAAGATTTACAAAAAGTATAGGTTTTCTAAATATTCTTGGTAATGCATCAAAACCTGAGCCTGTAGATATGCAAAATTGACAATTTTCAGCTAGCAAAACATCAATATAATCCTCTCTATTAAGAGTGTAAGATCTATCAAAATAGTTTTTATGATTTATGTCGAGAAAATTTTCTTTCTTCACACCAACTCTAAAAACCTTATAATTTAAATCTAAAAGATAATTTATGGTTTCTTTGAAGTTTTCAATCTTACAATCTCTATAATTATGATGGTTTAAATTATGATGCTTTGGATCATAAATAGTTTTTAAATATGCACCATCTCTAACATTAACACATACTATCTTGTCATCATCTTTTAAATTGAATTTCTGTAATAATTTTTTTTTGTCATTTTTTGATATTGAGATTTTAGGAGAATAATTTTCATACAAACTATGTAAATCCCTATCTGTGTTAGAAATATAGTTACAACTAAATATTTTTTTTAATGGACTAGATCTTATGATTAGATCTAGAGCTCTTAATAGCGAATATGGTAAGATATTTAATTCTTTTTCCCATAATTTTTTTAAATACATATTAGATATTTCTTTTCTACCTAAATAAAATAAGTCTAAAGATTTGATCTTAAATTTTTTTTTTTTAATATATATAATTCTGTATTTGCAGCAAAATGTCCCAATCGATTTGAATGAAGAAATCCAATTTTAATTGGAAATATATTTTTAAAAAGAATCATAATTAATAAGAAAAGAATTGATGGTACAAAAGTAATTATAATTATTGGTTCTAAAAATATTATTTTAATGTACTTCATAAATTTAAATATATTTCTTATAAATCTGTACCGTGCCTATATCATCAAATTTTTTTTTTGAGTGAAAGACGTTAGCTTTATTAATGTAATGAGGAATAATATCATTTGAAAAATCAAAAGCAGTACTATGTTTTTTTTTATAATTAACAATAAATTTTTTGTTTAAAACATAAATTGCTGAATTGGCAAAATATCCATGAAATGTTTTTTTTTTTTCATAATACGCAATCATAGAATTTTTCTTATTTTTTTTTATTATTCCACATTGGCTTGGATATTTTGTTTTAAATGACATGAGTGTTAAATCTTTATTTTTTGAATATTTATTATGAAAATTTATAAAATTTTCTATTGGTTCAAGTGAGTAATTATCACCATGTAATAAAATAATCTTTTCTTCTTTTAAAAAATATTTAATATTTCGATATAGTGATCCAGCTGTTCCATATAATTTTGTTTCTTTTATTAATCTAATTTTTTTTTTATATGTAGATTTATTAATATGACCTTCCAGTTTATCACTAAGATAAAAAGTATTAATATATATTTTTTTAATACCTGCGTTTAATAGTTTATCTACCCAGATGTCTAATAAAGGAACACCTTTAATTTTAATTAAACATTTTGGTATGTTTTTTGTATACGGTCTTAATCTTTTACCAATTCCAGCAGCAAGTATAAATGCCTTCATTTAATCTTTAATTTCTTTTACTAGATCACTATATAAAATTGGAATATTACCATATTTTGTTATTGCTATACTTGATGCAATCGAACCAAGGTATGAAGCTTCCCATATGCTTGAATTAGAAGCTAAGCTTAAGGACGCAATTGTAAGCATCGCATCGCCTGCTCCTGATACATCAATAATTTTATTTTTATTAATTGCAGGTAATCTATCTACTTTAGAAAATTTACTATTTGAAAACTTAGAAACAATTAAACCTTCAGAACCTAACTTTAAAATTGTATTTTTTGATTTAGATTTCAACATTATCTTTTTTATTAAATTTTCAATACCTATTTCATTATCTAGAATACATAATCTGGCTTCTTTTTCTGTTGGTGTAATTAGATTCATACTTTGGAATCTAGAAATATCACCATCTTGAGAGGAAGATTGGCTATCCGCTGACATCATAATATTTTTTTTTTTACATAAATCAAAAATTCTATCAATTAATTTCTTAGGTAGGCAGCCATAATTAAAATCAGAAAAGATTACTAAATCTAATTTATTACTTATTTTTTTAAAATCATTATAAAGTTTATCTTGAAGTGAAATGTCAATTTGGGATGAGTCCAAATAACTAACTCTTAGTAAGCTTTTTTGTTCATCTCTAAATCTTACCTTAACAGTTGTAGGTCTAGTATTATCAACTAATATATTATTAAAGATTTTTCTTTTTTTTAACTCGCTATTTGCAAATTTATTTATTTTATCTTTTCCCATTACAGAAAAAAAATATACGTTATTGCACAATTTTTTTGCATAAGATGCTACTGCTCCAGCCCCACCTAAAAAAGTTTTTTTATCATTAAACTTAACTACTATTACGGACTCTTCTCGTGACATTCCCAATGGTTCACAGTAATTATATTCATCGATTATAAGGTCTCCAATTACACATACATTTAATTTTTTAAAGTTTGAAATTAATTTTTTAAGATTACTTTTTTTAATTGAATTTCTTAAAAAATAATCAGATATGATCTGATTACTTTCATTTGTGTTATCTATCTCTTTTGAAATTAAATCAGAAGATGAAAAAATTACATTATCTTTACTAAATACTATTTTTGCTTTAACTTTTTTTAGAACATCTTCTTCTAAATTTTTTTGTTTTTTGTACTCTTTGCCCTTTAATATTATGTCTGGCTTCAATTTTAAAATTAGCTTATTGATATTTTTTTTTTCAATATAAAGATTGTCTATTAAGGATATATTTTTTAAAGCATCAAATCTAAGTTTTTCGTTTATATAAGCGTCAGATTTTGCAAGGTTATCTGATTTTATTGCTACTGTTAAGTTGTTACCTATTTTTTTTGCAAATTTAAATAATCTAATGTGTCCAGGGTGAACTATGTTAAAATTACCTGATATAAAAACATTTATTTTTTTTTTCATATAATCAATGAGTATAAAAAAGATTTAAATTTAATTTTTTCTTTTTCACTTGATGGAGACCAAGATGGTATTAATTGTTTTTTTCGGGGATCAAAAGGACCCGATCTCGTTTCAAAAAAAATAGCTTTTGAGCTTAATGGAATAAATGTATGGTAAATTTTTTCTTTAACCTTAAAAAATTCACCTTTTTTTATTACTGTTTTTGTAGTTATTTTTCCAAATTTATTAAATATAAAACATCCCATTTTTCCATCAATGCACATTATGGTGTCTCCACATTTTGTGTGCATGTGAGGTTTATAAAAATTATTTTTATTTTGAAGTACTACCATGTCGTGGTGAAGGCTTTTATTACTTTCATGCAGGCAAACTCGAACATCAGAATTATCATTCTTTTTCGAAAAATTTTTTAGAAATTCGATGATTTTATCATCAATTTTTTGGTAAGGATTTTTAAGATAAAATGACTTAGATTTACTTTTTTTATCTTCATATAGGATATATTTTTTTGAGAGTTTGATTTTCATTATTTAAAATAAATAAATTCAAAATCACCTTTATAATCTAAAAATTTATATAAATTTATCCATTCTTTTTTAGACAAGAATGTTTGACATGTTAATGCCCAACACTGAAGGTTAAATTGCTCTGTATCGTTTCTGAACGATTCTACCATAATATATTTTCTTTTAGCAATTCTATTTATTTCTTTAATTGTTTTATATAAATCACTTAATTCAAAATTATGTAATGTTCCTAGTGATAAAACTAAATCAAATTGATTATTTTTGAAACTAAACTTATTCCTAATATCTTTAACTTTTAAATATTTTTTAATCTCTTTTTTTGAATTTATAATTGCGTATTTAGAATAATCATAACCTAATATATTAATTTTAGGTAAAATTTTTTTTATTTCAAATAACAAATAACCTTTTCCACAGCCTAAATCTAAAATACTAGATCTATTAGTTAATTTGTAATCTTTAATTATTTTCTTTGCGATTGGTGTCCATCTTCCAGGAATAAACTTATATCCACCATACCCATACATTCTATTTCCATCCCAATAATCATAGCTATACTTTTTTGCTACTTTCATGCATTGAATTTTGTTATTAATCATTCTTTCCACATAATTTCTTTTTGTGGAATTGTGCACCTTGCTAATAAAAAATTTTTCCATTTTATTTTTTGTATAATATTCCTAAATTAGCTTGCTTGCTTTCTAATGCTAAAAAAAATAGTTTTTTTGTGCTTGAATAAGATATATCTCTAATTCTTTTTCCAACATTAATTTTTTCAATAGTTTTAACCTTTGTAAATTTATTGTCAAACTCAACCCTATATAACGATTTATTTCTTAGCGATGTTATAAAATAATTATTTTGCCATTTACTTGAAAAATTGTCATTTATTTCAATTATTCTTGAGATACCTATTGATGGAACAAATGAATATATAGGTTCTTCAAAACCATTTTTCTCGTGGTTTTTTTTATAAAAATAAATATCATTCGCTTTAGTTACATAAGGTTCGCCAGCAGAAACAATTGGCCAGCCATAATTTTTATTTTCTATAATCTTGTTTATTTCATCTCCTCCTCTGGGTCCGTGTTCTGTAGATAAGATATAACCCTCTTTATTCTTAATTAAGCCTAGAGGATTTCTGTGACCTATTGAAATTATTTTTTTTTCCTTTGTTATGAGATCAATTGAAAAGATAGAAGCAAATTTGTTTGTTTTAAGAAAATTTCCATCAATTTCATTTGATTTAAATTTTTCAAATTTATTATCAAAAATAGTACCTGTAATTAAAATTGTATTATTGATAGTGTCAATTTCTAGGGCTCCACCTACAGGTGACATTTTATTATCACAATATTTATCTACTTTATTTTTGTTATTATTTAGTGGGTTTGCATAAAATTCTGAAAAATCTAAATATCTCAAACTTACAATGGCACTATAAATACTAATATTGTTAGTATGACATCCTTTTTCATCTTTAGTTGCTTGAGAAACAAATAATTGATTTTCAAATACTAGAATATCCAAAATTTCACCAGATGGTAGATTTGTCTCCACTTCACGTAAATTAAAATTAGCACTTAATAAATTATCTATTTTTTCATAAAAAAAATTACCCTCCTTGTTGGTAATTATTAAATCATTTTTATAAACATCAATATAAAAAGGAACTGCGTATGAACCATATCTCTCAAAAATAATATCTCCTTTCAAATCAAGTGGAATCTCTTGATAATTTAAGTCTAAAAATTGAGTCTTAGGAAAAAATTTTTCATTTTCAAAATTTGTTAAGTTTTCTAATTTAGAAATTCGAATATATAATTCATTATTGTTATTTTCTAATTCTTGATTTTCTTTAACGAGATTGGGAAAGTAAAAGAAATTTTTTTTTAAAAATATTTTAATTTCTAGTGGAACATAAGATTTAATTTGTTGTGCAATATTTGAATTAGAAAACAAAAAAAAAGTTGAAGTTATTAAAAATATAATCAAAGTAACAGAAACAAAAAAAAATTTTGATTTCATTTTATTTTAGCTTCAAACTCTTTGAGGGTTCTAATAACTTTATTAATTTTTTCCATTTTTAAATCTGGACCACTTGGTAAAAACAAGCCATTATTTGAAAAATAAATAGAATTTCTAAAATTTCCTTTTGTTTTGTTATATTTAGCCTCAGACATACTTGGATAAAATGGTCTAGTCTGAATATTCTTTTTTTTAAGATAGTCAAATAATTTTTTTCTATATTTTGTTACGACATCTATATAAAGCGGTACTTCATCTATTTTAAGATTGATAGGTATAATTTTAATATGAGCTAAATTTTTAATTTCATTAAAATATTTATTATAAATTCTTTGTAACTTTTTCTTTTTTTCATTAATTTTAATCAATTCTCCAATTCCAAGGCATGCCTGGATATCTGTAAATTTAAAATTAAATGCAACATTAGACCATTTTTCACGATTATTTTCTAATTTTACACCATGAGATCTATTAAGAATAAGTTTTTTATACAAACTTCTACTTTTTGTTGCAATAAAACCACCTTGACCACTAGAAACAATTTTAGCCACAGAAAAAGAAAAGAAGCTAGCTAAGGAATTACGGCCTAAACCAAAATTTTTATTCTTTGTTCCAAATACTTGTGAGCTATCTTCAATTATTATTATATTTCTTTTTTTTGCTATCTTCATAACTTGATTTATATTTACTAGTCTGCCCCCCAAATGAACAGCTACTATAACTTTTGTTTTTTTTGTAATCTTTTTAGTTAATGCCTGGAGATTAATTACAGGTCTCTCATCTTCGACATCCACTAATTTAATTTTCAGTCCTAATATTTTAGGAGCATGAAGGTCTGAAATCCATGTTCTATCTGGTATAATAATTTCATCACCTTTTTTTAAGTTTAGAGTAATTAATAATAATAAAAATGCTGAGCTTCCACTATTTGTGCAAACGGCATAAGGTAAACCTACTGTTTTTGATAATTTCTTTTCAAATTCAAGTGTCAATTTTCCTTGGCTAATTAATCGATTTTTAAGAGCATAGCTCAATTTTCTGATTATGTACTTTGCATTAAAATCTATGTTCCATAAATCAACTTTATCAATCATAAAGTAATTATTTTAAATTTTGGACAAGGAATAATAACCTTTATTTTATTCTTCCTTTTTAATTTTTTTATTTTTTTTAAAATCATATCAGAAAATCTCCAAGCTAAAATTATAATATATTCAATTTTGGGTTTAGATATTTCTGTACTCTTATAAACTTTTAATTCTGACCCTGGTAGGAATCTATTTAATTTAACTTTATTATCGTCCACAAGTATATCTATAAATTTTTTGATATTAAAATGATATAAAAGCGTTGTACAAGAAATAGACGCACCATAACCAATTACTAAGTTGTTTTTTTTTAATTTTAAATTTAAAAAATAATTATGTGTTTTATTTGCTAAGTTATCTATTTCTTTTTGAAACTCTTTAAACTTATTTTCACTATATAATCCGTATTTTATTTCTTTTTTAATCAAACTGTTAATAACATTTGAAATTTTTTTTTGATTTTTGTGCGCCACATAACATCTTATGGATCCCCCTTTTGTATTTATTAAATCAACATTATAAAGGACTAGATCATGTCTACTAAAAAATTTCTTTAATGGCTTAATAGAAAATGAACTTAAATGCTCATGATAAATAAAATCAAAAACTTTATTTTTCATAAGCTTATATAAATAATATGTTTCAAAAATATAAGTACCATCTTTTTTTAACATAGCTTTGATATTTACTATCCATTCGTTGATGTCATCTACATTTGCAAAAACATTATTTGAAATAATTAAATCAAATTTACCTTCATTTTTAATTATTTTATTTGATAACTTTCTATTTAAAAAATCATTATAAGTTTTTATATTATTTTTGTTTGCAAGATCGCTTATTTTTTTTGCTGGCTCTATTCCACAAACAACATTATTTCTTTTTTTAAACTCTTTTAGCAAAACTCCGTCATTGCTACCAATATCTAAAATTTTGCTTTTTTTTTTATATTTAATTTTTTAGAAACTTTACGTGCAAAATCTATAAAGTGCTCAGTTAATCCAGGTGAATCTTGTGTTTTATATATATAATTTGAATATAATATTTTAGGGCTAATAACATGAAGAAGCTGTGTCAGTCCGCAGCTTTTACATAAATAAACTTCTATCGGATACTTTTCATGATTATGGGCATACATTCTGTAATCATCGCCAATCGGTGAGTCGTTATATTTTAATATTTTTTTTAAATTATAACTTTTACAGGCTCTACAGTTATTTTTTTTAATTATTTTTTTCATAAAATTTTTTTATCTGATCGATTACAAAAAAAACTTGCTTCACACTCATCTTTTCATGACATGGTAGAATTAAATTTCTCTTTAAAATATTCCTTGCATTGGTTAGATTATTTTTTTTAGATAAATGTTTATAAGCAGGGGCATCTGGTATGAGCGGTTTATTAAAAATTTTTGTTTCTATGTTTTTTTTATTAAGGTAATCTCTTAATCTATCTCTATTTTCAGCTAAAATAGGAAAAACATATCTCGCATGTTTCTTATTTTTACTTATTTTTTGTAATACAATATAGTTTGGCAAATTTTCCTCATAGATTTTTGATAATTTTTCAATACGTGCATATTTTTTGTCAAAATTTTTTAGTGATTCTAATAGTAGTGAAGCATTAATATTATCAATTTTATGATTTAAAGATATTTCATAACAAAGATTCATGTTGGTCTTTTTTTTATCAAATACAGTTCCTGCATGTCTCAATTTTAGAATTTTAGAATATATTTTTTTTGAGCTTGTGGTTATAAAGCCTGCCTCACCATAACCTGCCAAAGGTTTCATTGGATTTAAGCTAAAAGATGACACATCAGAAAAATTTCCTGAAAAATCATTATTCAATTTTGCACCAAATGATTGGGCTGCATCTTCAACAACTTTTAAATTATTTTTTTTAGCAATCTTATTAATTTTTATCATGTCACACATTAATCCTGAATAATGCATAGCCAAAATTACTGACGTTTTTTTAGTTATTTTTTTTTCAATTAAATTTGCATTCATATTTAAAGAGTCGTCTATATCTACAAATACAGGTACCGCACCACATTCCATTATTGCATTAGATGTTATTATCCATGATAAAGGAGTCGTTATAACTTCATCTCCACGTTTAACACCTGCTGCTTTTAACGCTAAATACAAAGCACTAGATCCTGAACTTAAACAAACGCAATATTTTGAATTATTTTTTTTTGCTAACAGTTTTTCTAATCTAAATACCTCTGGACCAATAAAAAAATTTCCTTTATCAAGAAATGAAGAAAATCTTTTAATCAAACTTTGTTTAATTTTTTTATCTGTTATTTTAAGGTCAAAAAACTTAACTTTCATAATTAACTAATTATTATTTTTTAATTTAACATCTTTTGACTTAATAAAGGGTCCTGCAAAAGTTTCGTGATAAATACAAAACTCAGAAGTTGCTGAAGGCTTGTGCCATGAATTTCCTTTTGACATTCTATAATAAAAAGGTTTTCCAGAATTTACTGATCCCATTTGAACAACTTTTTTTACTTTTCCTGATTTGTCATAAATTTCTAGTTGCATTTTACCCTCTATTATAAAATAAGATTCACTTTTATTGGATGGATGTTGATGAGCTGGAACGTCACTTGATTTGTGAAGGGCAATAATCATTTCCTGTACTTGGGCTTTTGAGGATGTGTGAAGTAGTATTCTTGATCTTTTATTTTTTGCTTTTTTAGCTTTTTTTTTCAATACACTAATCAAATTTTTATCATAAAAACATATAGTTTTTTTGTTCTGAATAATATTTGGTTTTATTTTCATTTAAAATATTTTTTATCAATTAATTTTACTTTTTCTTTTATTATTTTTTCAGGTTTTGTATACTTAATATTTAATACTTCACTTGTAAAAGTTCCATCTAAATTATTTTTTGCGGCTCTTTTTTCTCCATAATCTATATCTTTGAACTTACATTTTTTATAAGACATATGTTTTGAATTTAAGCTTGATTTAATTATTATATTAGCAAAATTAATTCTTGATATTACATGGCTAGAAACAACATGTAGTATTTTTGGCACTTTTACTAACTTAATTATTTTATAAATTGCTCTACAGAAATCTACTTGATGGGTAATTGTAAATAAATTATCTTCAGCCATTTTGGCATCGCTTTTCATTAATGTTAAATAACAATCCTTAATCATACAACTATACTCATCTGACATTTCTATATTTCGACCAGTTCTAATTATGTGATAGTTTGCGTATTTTGTATCTTTTAGATAATTTTCAATATTAAATTTAAGTTTACCATAAAAATTTACAGGATTAGTTTTGCTATTTTCATTATAGAATCCTTTTTTTCCATTAAATATTTCTGCTGATGAAAAATAAAAAAATTTAATCTTTTTTTTTATTAATTTAAAAAGAAATTTTTTAGTTAAAACAATATTTAATTTCTCAGATTTTTTTTTATTTTTTCTTATCCATGAGACATCTGTATAAGATGAAAGAAAAAAAATTAAATCATTTTTGTTAATTTTATTAAGTAATTTATTTTCAGATTCTGTATTTCCAAGGGAAAAATGAATTAAATTTGGTTTTTTGTTTTTATTATAAGTACCTATTACATTTAATTTTTTTTTTTTTAAAAATCTATATAAGTTAAAACCTATTGCACCTGATGATCCAATTATAAATATTTTCATATTTTAAATGGATTGTTTGATGGCCCATATATCATCTATTTTTTGCAGAGATGTAGTATCTCTCACTACAATATTTTCAATTGCAAAGTGAAAGCTTTTTTTTGATTTAATCACCTTTAACATAAATTTTTTTCTTACATCAGGGTCTGTCGGCATTTGAAAAAGGCTGTAGGCTAAGATCCCGTCATAATTTTTTAAATTTAAAAGTAAATTATTTAAATGGATAAATGAATTATCCATACAGTATTCAACAGAACTCAAATCAAAATTATAATTATTTTTTTTGCAGTAATCCCTTAAAAATAAATTTTGAACACCTTGTGGAACTCTTTCACCCATAAATGGTCTGCTAAAAACATATCCTTTAAGTTTATTTCCCATAAAAAATTAAATTTTTGGATATTTGTAGATCATTCCTATTTTTGATGCTGGCTTGAGAGTTATGGGTTCAAAAAACTCTCCTATTTTCTTATCACCATAAGGAGCAAAAATACTTTTAAACCTGCAATTAAAAGACCATCTCGTTTCATTTTCTTTGTTAATAACATTACCGTGGGGTAAGTTTTGATTAAAAATTAACATTTGCCCATATTTAATATCTATCCAATGAACATGTTTTTTAATTTTCGAAAATAATGCATCAGTTGAAACTTTCTTTTTTATCTTTTCATTTACTACTCTCATTTTATTTGGGGGGATTATGTACATAGTTTTAGTTTTGTAACAATCAACTAATGGCAACCATACAACTGTTTCAAACGGTGAGTCTCCAGACCATGTATCCGAGTGAAGTGGTAGTAAAGATGAGCTATCTTTTGGAAGTTGAATGCTCAAATTAATTTTTTGCTGCATTGCCAACTCATTTCCAACAATTTTATCAAGATATTCTTTAGCTAAACTGTAATAAATTTTCCTAAAATTACTTTTTGAATTTAAATGATTAATTAAATTTAATCTAAAATTATTGAGATTGTTTTTCTTAATGAATTTATGAGCATTATTAAGCACTTCGTCATCAGAATTTATCTTTTTACTGTCTCCAATATATTTTTTTAAAAAAATTGATACATTTTTTTTTAAAAGATCTAATTTTTTTTTATCCTTAACATCAAAAATAGTGAAGCCTTTTCTTAAATATTCATTTGAAATTTTTTTTTCCTGAATAGTTTGAAACATCATTTTTCTTTTAAAAACTTTATCATTGTACTTGATAACTTAGTAGAGCTCAAACCAGAATAGGACAATAATTCATCTTGAGAACCATATTTGTTTATAAATTTATCTTCTAATCCAATAATTTTGATTTTTGTTTTATGATTTATTTCTGAAGCTGATTCTAGAATTGAAGAACCAAATCCTCCTGCTTTTACATTTTCTTCTATAGTAATAATTTTTTTGGCTTTTTGAAGGATTTTTTTTAATGATGATTTATCTAAAGGTTTAATTGTAGAAAAATGCATAACACCACAATTAATGTTATATTTTTTTTTCAATATATCTGCCGCTTCAATTGCAATATGACTGGTTATACCAGTTGTAAGAAAATAATAATCTTTTGATTTTTTTAATTCAATTGCTTTACCAATTTTAGGGTTAAATTTAGAGGTAATTATATTTTCTCCTCCTCTTGCTATTCTCACATAAAGAGGGCCTTTAACTTTAACAGATTGTTTCATTAAATGTTTCATTTCATGTGCATCACAAGGAGAGATAATTGTTAAATTTGGAAGGGCCCTCATTATAGTAATATCTTCTATTGCTTGATGTGTTGGTCCTAACGGAGCATAAACTAATCCCGCACCATTACCAATTAGCGTGACTGGTAAATTATGCACACATAAATCAACAACTACTTGCTCAAAACACCTTCTAGTAATAAATGTTGCTATTGTATTCACATATGGTCTTAAACCTTCCAATGCAAAACCTGCAGCTAAACCAACTATAGATTGCTCTGCAACACCTTCCATAAAAAATCTTTCTGGGTACATACTTTTAAAATTATCAAGCACTCCTGGACCAAGATCAGACCCTATAAAGACAATTTTTTTATTTTTTTTTGCGATATCAAAAATAGTGTTTAAACAAGTTTGTCTCATAGTTATTACTTTCCTAAACAATTGTTAATAAGTAAAATTTCTTCTTTTGTAAAAAAATTTTTATGATGCCATCTTGGATTATTTTCTGCAAATGGAAAACCTTTACCTTTAATTGTGTGACATATTAAGGCTGTGGGTTTATTTTTATTTTTTTTAATTCTTTTAAAATAATTATATAATTTACTGACATTGTGACCATTTAATTCTGCAACGTTGTAACCAAATGATTTTAACTTGTCTTTTAAAGGTTCTAAATCCAAAACCTCTTTTGTTCGTCCGTAAGACTGGATTTTATTGTAATCTATTATTACATGTAAATTTTCAAGCTTATGCTTTGAGGCAATCATGGATGTTTCCCAAAAAGAACCTTCATTTATTTCTCCATCGCCAACTATCACATAAATTTTGTGTTTTTGTTTTTTCAATTTTGCTGCCATAGCCATACCTGCACCAATTGCTGGTCCATGACCTAACGCCCCTGTTGACGCCTCAACTCCAGGAACTTTACCATATTCTGGATGGCCACCTAAAATAGAGTTAAATCTACTAGCCGTTGTAAGTGTTTTTTTATTAAAGAATTTTTTATCAGCTAATAAAGCATATAGCGCCAAACACCCATGTCCTTTGCTTAATATCATTCTATCTCTATTTTCATCTTTTGGTTTTTTTGGATTAAAATTTAAGATTTTATCATAAAGCACTCTCAATATTTCAATCAATGACATTGCTGAACCCATATGCCCCCTACCACCACCAAATAAACAGTCAACCACAAGTGATCTTAAAAAAAGTGACCTTTTATCTAATTTGATTTTTTGCTCTGGTCTATTTTTCATAATTTTATGAATAAAATTTATTAATCAAACTACATATATAGAGTATTTCTTTTTTATTTAAATATTGATTTACTGGTAAAGTTAATATCCTTTTTGATTGACTTACAGTATTCGGTAAAAAAGCTTTATTATATCCGAACTTCTTTGAAGCATCTTGCAAATGTATAGGCATAGGATAATGAATTGCTGTTTCTACTCCATTTTTTTTTAAATATTTCTTAAGTTCATCTCTATTAGATACTTGAATAACAAAAGTGTGATATGTATTAAATTCATTTTTTTTTTCAATGGGGAAAAAAAATTTCTTTAAATCTAAATTTTTGAGATAAATTTCAACATTTCTACGTCTTATTTTAATAATTTTACTAAGACTTTTAAGTCTATAATTTAAAACTGCAGCTTGTAAGTTGTCCATCCTTGATACAAATCCAAAACTTTTAACGTTATCTCTGCTTTCCTCCATTCCATGAGATCTTAAGCTTTTTACCTTGTCAAAAATATCTTTTCTATTAGTCGTTAGATAACCTGAATCCCCAACTGCATTTAAATTTTTTAAAGGGTGAGCAGAAAAACAACCCACATCACCCCACGCACCTGACATTTTTTTTTTATATTTAGACATTATTGATTGAGCACAATCTTCAACTACTGGAATATTATATTTTTTGGATATACTCATAATTTTATCCATTGAACACATTCTGCCAGTTAAATGAACTGGCATGATTACTTTAGTTTTTTTTGTTATTTTTTTTTCTATTTGGTTTTCATCAATACTTTGATCATTTTTAACATCAACAAATACTGGCTTAGCACCGAGATGTGTAATTACTGCTGTAGATGCAATAAAAGAATTTGATGGAGTTATTACCTCATCCCCTCTTCTAACGCCAAGAAGATGGAGGGCTAACGTTAAAGCATCTGTGCCACTGTTTAATGCTACGCAGTATTTAGTATTACAAATTTTAGCAATATTTTTTTCAAATTTTTCTATCTCATCTCCTCCAACCCATGACCCTTTTTTTAAGGCATTGTCAATAATATGTAATAAATTATTTTTTTCTTGCTGGTATTGTCTTTTGATATTTACATATGGAATGTTCATTTTTTTTTATAGAACTCTTTTACACATTTCACAATATAGTCCATCTGTTTTTTTGATAAATGTTGATCACAAGGAAAGCTAATAATTGATTTTGCGTGCCTGTCTGTAACTGGAAAATTCCCAATCTTGTGGTTTAAAAATTTCATTGCTGGTTGTCTATACATTGGAATTGGATAATGTATTTTTGCTTCAATGCCTTTTTTTAAACAATACTTTAAAAGTTTGTCTCTGTTTTCTGCGAATACAATATATAAATGATAAACAATTTTATAATTTTTTAATCTTGGCGGAATAGATATTTCTTTTATATCTTTAAGCTTTTTATCAAAATAATTTGCATTTTTAATTCTCTTGTTTGCAATTGATTTTGCACTTGGTATTAGCCAATTTCCAACCACTGCCTGTAAAGTATCTAATCTCGAGTTATAACCAGAAATTTTTACATTATCTCTATCTACAAGGCCATGATTTCTTAATAATTTTAAATGTTCATAATGTTTTTTGTTGCTAGTTACAATTATTCCTCCATCAGACCAAACATTTATATTTTTAAGAGGGTGTAAAGAAAAAGCACCAAAATCGCTCCAAGTTCCAGAATTTTTTTTATTAATAGAGGCTAATATAGATTGACACGCATCTTCTACCACGGGAATTCTATATTTTTTTGAAATCTTGTTCAATTTTACCATATTTGTCATGTAGCCTGTGAAATGAACTGGAACTATTGCTTTAGTTTTTTTTGTAATCTTTTTTTCTATTAAACTTGTGTCCATGCAAAAACTATCATCACAATCTACAAAAATAGGTTTAGCACCTAATTCACAAATAGCTCCAACAGTTGCCACAAATGTATTTGCAGCAGTAATTATTTCATCTCCAGGCTTAATTCCAATAACTTTAAGACTTAATTTAATTGCATCAGTACCAGAATTAACACCAACAGCATATTTTGTGCCTATTAGTTTAGCAAATTTTTTTTCAAACTTTGTAAGTTCTTTACCTAAGGTAAAATCACCTGTTTTGACAAAATTTTTTAAATTTTTCCAAAGATCATCACAATTTGAAAATTGTTGACTTAAATATGAGTATCTAACTTTCAATTTTTTACTTTAAGTTAATATTGTTCATTCTTTTAATATTATAATAATATTCGTTATCAAATGTATTGGTTAATAATTTTTTTTCAAAAGCATTTTGTAAATCTAACACAGCATCTCTAACTGTATATTTGGTGGAAAAACCTAAAATATTTTTTATTTTTTCAGAACTAACGTGATATGAACGATTATCATCTGATTTTGTATTGACAATTTTAACATCTTCTCCAATAACCTTTTTTACATCTGAGGCCAATTCATTGACAGTTTGGTTTCTAAAACCAACATTAAATATCTCACCATTAACTATGTTTGGCTCAGCATCTATAACTGCTAAATAAGAGTCAATCATATCTGTAATATGAACATTTGGTCTTAACTGATCACCACCAAATACTTTTATTTCTCTATTATAAAATGCATGATTTGTTAAAATATTTACTACCAAATCTAATCTTTGTCTTTTAGCATACCCACATACTGTAGAAGGTCGTATGGTTGTTGTTATAAAGTTGTCTGATTTATAGCTATTTAAAATTTTTTCACAGTCTCCTTTAAATTTAGAATAATCTGTAAGGGGCTCAAGCTTCATATCTTCAGTAACATTTTTTTCTTTTTTAATTCCATAAACAGAAGAAGACGAAGCATAAATAAATCTATTTACATCATTTTTTAAACTAACTTTTACTAGGGGTTCAAAAGCGTCTAAATTAATTGATTTTCCAAGGCTTGGATTTAACTCAAAACTTGGGTCATTTGAAATACATGCTAAATGAAGAACTATTTCATTACCTGGTATATTCTTTTCTAATAATTCGGTATTTCTTATATCACCTTTGATTGTTTTCAAATTTTCATGGACTGGCAAAATGTTTTCGCCATATATCATTAAATCCAGAACAGTAACAAAATAACCTAATTCAAGTAGTTTAGGTACTAATTGAGAGCCAACGTATCCAGCACCACCAGTTATAAATATTTTTTTCATTATCAGCTACCGAGGTATATTAATTTAATTATTTACACAACTATTTATAACTAATTAATAATTAATAAAATTATTTTAGATACTTAAACCAAGTTTTTGTAGATTCATTAATCTTAGATTTTGTCCAAATAGGAGCATTTTTCCATAAGTTGATATTTTTTAACATAATCATAATACCCTCTGAAATTCCAATTCTATAAGTCCAATTTAATAGTTTTTTTGATTTAGAGGTAGATGAATGTGTTTTATCAGGCTCACCAGGTCTTTTTTTAATAAATTCAAACTTAGATTTTAATTTTTTTACTATATCAATTACTGATGTTGGTTTGCCAGTTCCAATATTGATCACTTCATTTTTTCTTATTGAAATAGCAGCCATATAAAAAGCTTCCGCTATATCTGTTACATATGTAAAATCTCGTGATTGCTTGCCATTTCCAACTACCGTTAACGGTTTATTATTTAGTTTTTGTGCTAAAAAAACACCAAACATTGCACCATAGGCACCTGTAGTTCTGGCTCTAAGACCGTAAACATTAAACAATCTTAATGATATATAATTCAATTTATATACTTTAGACCAGTGGATAATCAACTCTTCACCCATATATTTAGTCATAGCATAGGGATATTCTGGATCAATTTTTGCTTTTTCTGTGGTTGGGTATTCTTTTGCAATTCCATAAGAGGACGAAGAGGCTGCATATATAATTTTTTTTACTTTATGTGCTCTACAAGCTTCAAGAACATTTAATGTTCCTGCTACGTTAGTATCAAAATACTTTTTTGGCTGTTCTATACTTGGTACAATATCTGCTTTTGCAGCTAAGTGAAAAACATATTTTACGTTCTTAAAATATTGATCAAAATTTTTATTATCAGAGATGTCTTTTTTAATAACTTTAATTCTGCCTATAACATTTTTTAAATTTTTTAATTGACCAGTTGAAAAATCATCAATTACTATAACTGAATAATTTTTTTTAACTAATTTTTCAACTAGGTGACTTCCAATAAATCCTGCTCCACCTGTAACTATACATTTTTTCATTTATCTTCCTTTAGTTTCTTATTAAGATCTTTAATCCAACCTTTGTTGTAACCTAGGGATTTATCATCAATAAATAAATCAAAACTTGGCTTGCCCATATACAGCATGTGAAATTTTAATCTCCACTTTTTTAATTGATTAAAGGTTTTTTTATAATATTTTTTTTTTATTAATGAAATATTTTCTTTATATGTGCCCATGTACCTAGCTGTAAAAATTTTAATTATATATCCATTGTCGTATAAAGTGTTTATATATTTAATTGTATTTTTCTTAGGTATAGAAATTTTATAATAATTTTTTTTTGTAACACAAATCACTTGATCAATGTCAAAACAAAGAGTTTTAATTTTATTTTTCATCTGTAAGTCTACTAAAATCTATTTGTTTTACTGGTCCTTCTAATTTTTTTTCTAAATTATTCATTTTATTAAGTTTTGCTATTTCATAAAAAACTTCAAAACATGCCTTTTTATATTTTTGAATATATTTATCTGAATGCATATAATTTGCATAACATTTATCACTAGCTAAGATATTTTTTTTTAACATCTCTTGAATAAAATAAGTAATACAAGCAGGCCAATTCTTTACATTTAACTTAAATGTAGCTAAAGGATCTATACCAGATATTTTTATATCAAGATTGGAATACTTTGCTGCTTCAGACCAAATTGATTTAATTTTTTTTCCTTTTTTAATTAAAATTTTTTCCAATCCTAACCTCTCATACTTTTTTATAAAAGCTACGGCACAAGCAGGACCTATTTTTTCGGTCCAAAAAACACTGCTAATAAAAGTTTTTGTAATATTCTTCATAATCTTTTTTTTTCCAATAATTGCACCCATTGCCGCACCATTAGCTATTGTTTTTCCAAAGACTGCGATATCAGGATTAATATTAAAGCTTAAGTGCGAACCTCCATTATTTATTCGCCACCCACTTGTGATTTCATCAAATATTAATACACAATTATTTTTAGTTGCAATTGATCTTAATGATTTAAGAAACTCTTTATCTGGCAAAGTATCTCTACATGGCTCCAATACAATCGCAGCTGAATTTTTTGCATTTTTTTTAACTATCTTTTCTAAATCCTCATAATTATTAAACCGAAATGGGATTGTTAAATTTTTCATATTATTTGGCACACCAAGTGGGTCCAATCCTCTTAACAGATGCGTAGATAAAATTTTTTTGTTTTTTAAATTTGCAGAGAGATACCAATCATGCCAACCATGATATCCACAAAAAAGTATTTTATCTCTTTTGTTGTAAGCTCTGGACAATCGAATAGCCACCGACATGCTTTCTCCTCCAGTTCTACAATATTTAACATTTTCAGCCCATGAGTGTTGTTTTAAAAGTAGCTCTGCTAATTCTATATCTTCTGGGCAATTCAACGTGTTGCTAACTCCTGATTTGATCGCATCAATTCCTGCTTTATTAACGTCAGGGTCTGAATAACCCAATACGGATGTACCAACACCAACCATTGTAAAATCTATGAATTTTTGATTATTAATTCCCCAAACATTAACTCCTTTTGACTTAGAATAGTATGTGGGCCAATTTCCACCTGGAAGATATAACTCAGGTCTTTTTCCAAATAACTGGGACAATCCAGGCAATAAACTTTTAGCATAAAATTGCAGTTTTTTTGGGTTTTTTTTTAATTTATTATAACAAAATTTATGCATATTTTTTAATAAACTCTTCGAATGGATAATTTTCTTCAAAACTTTTGCTGTAAAGATATTTTTTTATAAAGCTGTTATATTTTACTTTATCAATAATATCATATTCAGATGGTAATTGTATTTTATTTTCAAAGTCCACAACATAAGTACCTAAATCTTTAGCTCTTTGATATAGCATGGGGCCCCAAGGAGAGATGTCCATATTGTAATTTGTATAAAAAAATATTGGTTTATAATCTAATACTGCAAATGAAATAGCAGTACTAAAGGATCCAATAATAAATTGACAGTTTTTAACTAGATTTACTGTATCATGATAAACAACTTTTCTTCCAGAAAAAAGATCATCATAACCATCGATAACCTGACCTCTTCTATGACCAGAAATAACTACTGGCAAATTATATTTTTCTTCAAATTTTTTAAAAACAATTTCATGAAATTTTTTAAATTCAGGAAAGGAGAATAATGGATCTAAATTTTCTTGAAACTGCTTTTCTGGCTCATCGACTAAAAGAGTATCAATAAATAAAATATATTTTTTTTGATTAACAATTTTTTTTGTATTTTCTTTGTAAATATAATAATCATTTGATCCAATATGAATTATATCTTTAGTTCTTTTATCAAAGATTTTTAGTACTTCAGTTCCAGCTAGTAAAGCAATATCAGGCTTTAAATTTTGAGTCTCATATCTAAACTTTTTAAAGATTTTAATAAAAAAAGATTTTAGATAATGAACTTGTCTTTTCTTAATAATTTTAGATGAAATATTTGCTGGTAAAATATTTTTATTTTGATCAACTTTCTTTCTTAGATAGTATTTTAATCTTTTTAAAACTAAAAAAAATCTTGTAATATAGCTTGAACTTAGATGTCCATTTCTTATTAGAGCATATTTTAGATTTAACTTTCTTGCTATTGATTGTATTTTTTCACTGAAATCATTATTTGTTAAATCAAAGATATAATCTGAATTTGATTTCTTAATAATTCCCTCTAACTCTTTATATTCTTTACACAAATAATATTTATATGAAGTGTCGGTCTGAGAATAATATAAATCTAATTCTTTATTGTTTAAATTCCAAATCCAACTTTTACATATAACAAATTCAATATTAAAAAAGTTTTTAAGATATATCGCACCAGAAGCTCTTATACAGTGTTGATCTAGTTTATCAGCTAAAATAATTAGAATTTTTTTCATTAATCTCAAAAACCTTTCCAAATTTAAACTCATTGCAATCAAATCGTGGGACTAGTAATTTATTTGATCTCTTAGACCAATCTTTTGACTCGACATTAAATGACCACTCTATTTCTTGCTCTAGTATATCAAAAGTTTTTTGATTAAATACTTTGGGGCCACCATAAGGATAACAAAAATATTTAATTTTTTTTTTTATAAGTTGTGACAATATTTTAGTTGTATTATTAATATCTTTTTTTTGCTGATCATAAGTTAACGTAGATAGCACTCTATGATGGTAGCTATGTCCTCCAATTTTCATACCAAGCTTATCTAATTCTAAAATATCATTGGAATTCATGTAATAGTTTTTAAAAATTTTTTTTTGATTTTTTTTACTAATACAGTGGTTAAATATATTGTTAACAATAGTTTTATTTTTTTGATCAATATTATTTAAAAAAGTTTTAAGGAAAATTTTTTTATCTTCTTCTTTTGTATTTTTTGCTTTTCCTAAAAATTTTTTTTGTTTTTCAAAAAAAGAAAAGATGTTTTTTTGATTAAACTTTATCTTAAATTTTTTAAAGATATCAAGTATTTCAGATGAATTAAGTTTTCCAAATATTAAATGAATTTTATGGATGGGTAGAAATTCTTTTTTTTCAATTGGCAAGCCTGAAATAAAAAATAATGCAGAAATATTTTTTTTATTAAGAAATTTTGCAATTTCAAGATGTTCTTTTAGTCCATCATCAAAAGTCAGTAAATATTTGTTTTTATAATATTCTTTATTTAAATCGTCATTTAATTTTATGAACTCTTTATGCTTTGAAAAAAATTTAATTTGTTTTTGAAAATCTTTTAAATCTAAAAACTTAAAATATGGAAAGTTTTCATCAAAACTTCTTATATAATGATACATTATTACTTTACTCATAATTGACTAACAATAGGGTATTTTTTTTCCATTTTATTCTTTTTTTTAATATATTTATCAATTAATTTATTTTTTAAATTACTTGTAGCTAGCATTAAATTTTTCTGATTAAAATCTTTTTGTTTATAAATTCTAGTTTTAAATTCTGATTTTAAATTATAAAATTTTATTCTTTTTTTTGTAGTCAAAATTTTGCATAAATCAAATGCTGTTTTTTTTATTATCTTATTTCCTATAGTGTGAATATTATCTTCAGTATTAAAATCAGGGCGTAATTGATGTATAATTTTACCACCATCAATTTTTTTATCTATTTGCATAATTGTTGAACCACAAAATTGAAGCTGTTTATTTACAAAAGGAAAAAAATTTGTGCCCGCTCCTTTGTAATATGGTGATAAACCCAAATGAATATTAAAAAAATTAGGTCTGAATAAATTAATAAATTCTGCACTAATTATCGAACACCCGTATGATATTAAGAAATTTACTTTTTCTTTTTTAATAAGCTGAAAAATTTTGTTATCATTAATTTCTGATTTTTCTATTTGTATAAATTTATATTTTTTATTTTTCTTAACAAAACTTTGAAAAAAAAAATTTTCTACTTTATTTCTTAAATCTACATGCTTTTTTACTGTTTTGTATTTTTTGTATAATGGATTTTTTTTTAATTTATTATTTGACTCATGGATAACTAATCTTAAGTCAATATTAGGATAAGATGACATAAAACTTGCAAAAAATTTGTGCCTCAGCTCACTTCCTGTCAACAGTATTACTTTTACTTTCATAAATCCAAAAAATTTTTAATAATTTTTAAACCTTGCTCTCTGCTTTTTTCAGGATGAAATTGACATCCAAAAATATTATTAAAATTTACTACAGCTGGAAATCTAATATTTTGATATGATGAATTAAGTATTTTAACTTCTTTATTGCAATTTTTAAGAGCATAACTGTGCACGAAATAAAATTGACTGATTTTATCTATATTTTTTAAGATGCTTATATCTTTGATGTTTGCTTCTTCTTCAAGTTCTCTCCAGCCAATGTTTGGCAATTTTATATTTTGAGCTTTTTCAAATTGGTCTAGTTTAACAATATTTCCATCTATTAGATTCAGGCCCTTTGTGTTCTCAAACTCATCACTACTAGAAAATAGGAGTTGCATACCTAGGCATATTCCAAGTATGAATTTACCTTTTTTTTTAGCTAAATTTAAAGGTTCAATAAGATTTAAACTCTTAAGTTTTTGCATTGCTGAAGGAAATGCTCCTACACCTGGCAAGATTATATGTGATGACCTTTCAATTATACTGGGATCACTTGTTACTACAGAGTCTAATCCATGATAAGAAATAGAATTTTTAATACTTAATAAATTTCCAATTCCGCAGTCAATTATAACAATACTTTTATTCATCTAATTTTTTAATAAAATCTTTAATTTCTTTAATTGTAATCTTTTCATAGTGTAATGCTTTTGAAAGAGCGATTGCATCAATGTTTGCATACTTTTTAAGCTCTTTTATATGATCTAATTTTCCAAAACCACCACATGCAATAATTGGAATTTTTACAATCTTGGAAACCTTTTCAAAAAGCTCAACATCAAATCCTCCACAAATTCCATCTGCATCTATAGAAGTTAACAACAACTCTCCAAAATTATATTTTGTCATTTTTTTTACCCAATCCATAACATCCATACCAGTTTTATCTCTTCCAAAATTTTTGTAAGCTTCCCATGAATTTTTTGTTATTTTTTTAGCTTGTATTGATAATACAATACTTTGACTGCCGAATTTCTGAACTAACAAATTAGCTAATTTTTCATTACTGAAAAGTTCTGAATTTATAGCTAGCTTATCAGACCCACTTTTCATTAACAAATTAGCATCTACTTCAGATCTAATTCCTCCTGCAATAGTAATAGGAATAAAAATATCTTTTACTGCATTCTTCACCAGTTCTGTTAAGCTGTTTCTTCCATATAAGCTTGCTACACAATCTGAGTAAATTAATTCATCAGCACCATCTTCATAATATTTTTTTGCTATTTTATTAGGGTTTCCTACTACTCTTAGGCCTTCAAAATTTATACCCTTAATCACATTCTCATTTTTAATGTCGAGTCTTGGAATTACTCTCATCTAAATTATTGATTGTTTCAAAAACCATTCATTATTTTTCTTATCCCATAAATGTGGTGACCTCAAATCATCAATCTTTTTAAAGAAATCTTCTTCTGAAATATCAATATAATTTAAAAAATCTCTAAAATAAGTTTTTGGAAATTCACCATCAAATTTTTTAACCAAATTAACGCCTTCCTCCCTGGTAATTTTATTGTTCCTAATTTCTTGAGCAGCATCATAGGTTGCTCTTCCTATTCCAAATTTAATGAAAAGTGTATAAAAGTGAATAGGAACAATTTTATCATCAATTTCTGTATATTTTGAATACGTTCCATCAGATCTTTCTTTAGCGGGTTTAAAACCTGTGTTTTCACTAGCATAGTAAAAACATTCTTGTGGATCCCATTTTTCAAAATAACCAAGAAAAATCATTTGAATATTGCTTTCTATAACTTCTTTTTTTCGAAGAGGTAAATAAGTGCTGAATTCTTTAAAGTTAAATCTTTTATCATCAACAATATCCTTTATTGATTTGCCACCAAATTTGATTTCTTCGTAATTGTAATCATCATCAACACAAAAAAACTGATCATTCATATAATTTTTTAGATTATCTTCTAACTTATTTCCATATTCAGCTTGATTTTCTCCATAGATTATTAATGGGATATTCATCTTTTTAGCAATTTTTGGTCCAATAATTTTTTGTCCATGAATAAAGGGCTGAAATGGATGTCCCAAATTCATGAAAGAGCTTTTTGTTAAGTGTTTATGTAGATTGCCATTTGGAGTAATCAAAAGACTATCTATTCCACCTATTCTAGATAGGTTGTTAAAGTTATCAAACCCAACCTCAGTCCACATATTTGGTGCCCAAGTAACTGCTAGTGGATTCATTTTATATTTATACTTTAAAACATGAGCAGCAAACGAACTGTCCTTACCGCCACTGCTAGGAACAATGCAGTCATGCTCACCATTGTTTTTTCTGTATTTCTCTAAAAATCTAAAAAGTTGTTTTTCTCTTTTTTCCCAATCTATTTCAGTTTTTTGTTTGTTATATAAACAAGCATCACATACCCCATCTTGACCAATTATAATTCCAGATTTATTTTTTCCATCAGAATTTTTAAATTCGATTGTAGAAGAAGGTCTTTGATTGGATATTACACAAGATTTACAATAACTTACTTTTTCAGGTAAACCATACAAGGAAAAATTTTTCATTTTTATTTTGTTGGTAAATTAAAGATGGAGAATATATTTTTTTTAATCAACTTTGAACTGCATACAAAAACAGAAAATAAATAACTTTTCATAAAGATGTTATCTATAATCATTCAAGAAGATATCACATTATCTAATTAATGTTAATAAACGAAATTGATATCAATAAATATTTAATCTTATATTAAAAATTTTTTTCAGTGCATAAATCAAGCCAATTGAGCTATTAGTACTGGTCAGCTACACGCATTACTGCGCTTCCACATCCAGCCTATCAACGTGGTGGTCTACCACGGCTCTATAGGAAGAACTAGTTTTGAGGTGAGTTTCCCGCTTAGATGCTTTCAGCAGTTATCTCTTCCATACTTAGCTACCCTGCACTGCGGCTGGCGCCACAACAGGTCCACCAGTGGTATGTTCAACCCGGTCCTCTCGTACTAGGGTCAACTCCTCTCAATTCTTCTACACGCATAGCAGATAGGGACCGAACTGTCTCACGACGTTCTGAACCCAGCTCACGTACCACTTTAATTGGCGAACAGCCAAACCCTTGGGACCTGCTCCAGCCCCAGGATGTGATGAGCCGACATCGAGGTGCCAAACACTGCCGTCGATATGAGCTCTTGGGCAGTATCAGCCTGTTATCCCCGGCGTACCTTTTATCCGTTGAGCGATGCCCCTTCCACTCAGAAGCACCGGATCACTATGACCGACTTTCGTCTCTGCTCGACTTGTCAGTCTCACAGTCAGGCAGGCTTATGCCATTGCACTCTACGAACGATTTCTGACCGTTCTGAGCCTACCTTCGCACGCCTCCGTTACTATTTGGGAGGCGACCGCCCCAGTCAAACTACCCACCATACAATGTCTCGCTGCCGGATGACGGCTAGCGGTTAGATGTCAAGAAAAACAAAAGAGGTATTTCACTGGTGACTCCACAAAAGCTGACGCTTTTGCTTCAAAGTCTCCCTCCTATGCTAAATATGTTTTTCCTAACACCAATGTAAAGTTGCAGTAAAGGTGCACGGGGTCTTTCCGTCTAACTACGCGAACTCCGCATCTTCACGGAGAATTCAATTTCACTGAGTTGATGTTGGAGACAGCGGAGAAATCGTTACGCCATTCATGCAGGTCGGAACTTACCCGACAAGGAATTTCGCTACCTTAGGACCGTTATAGTTACGGCCGCCGTTTACTGGGGCTTCAGAAGTTAGCTTGCACCAACCGCATTAACCTTCCAGCACCGGGCAGGCGTCAGACCCTATACATCCACTTACGTGTTAGCAGAGCCCTGTGTTTTTGATAAACAGTCGCTTCTCCCTGGCTTGTGCCACCCTTCTATAGTTGCCTACAAAAGGGTCTTCCTTATCCCGAAGTTACGGAAGCATTTTGCCGAGTTCCTTCAACATCATTCTCTCAAGCGCCTAAATATACTCTATTAATCTACCTGTGTCGGTTTCGGGTACGGTCTTCATGATGGAGCTATTTCTTGGGACCTCTTCGCGGCAAGTTCAATCCATTAAGAACTCACAACTTACGAAATCCGTCACTTACCATCAGGTCAAGGAATATTAACCTTGTTTCCATCGACTACGGCTTTCGCCCTCGCCTTAGGTGCCGACTAACTCTACGCGGATTAACCTTGCATAGAAACCCTTAGATTTTCGGCGACGAAGTTTTTCACTTCGTTTATCGTTACTTATGTCAGCATTCGCACTTCTGATACCTCCAGGATCCCTCACGGGTATCCCTTCGCAGGCTTACAGAACGTTCCGCTACCCCTTACAAAGTTCGAAAACTTTGCAAAGCCACAGATTCGGTACATGATTTTAGCCCCGTTACATCTTCGGCGCAGAAACTCTATTAGACCGGTGAGCTGTTACGCTATCTTTAAAGGATGGCTGCTTCTAAGCCAACCTCCCGGCTGTTAAGGAATTTCCACATCCTTTCACACTTAATCATGATTTTGGGACCTTATCTGGTGGTCTGGGCTCTTTCCCTCTCGACCATGGACCTTAGCACCCACAGTCTGTCTGCCGAAGAACAATGTCTAGCATTCGGAGTTTTATTAGGTTTGGTAAGAATCTCTTCCCCCTAGCCCATTTAGTGCTCTACCTCTAAACATCTATTTATTCGACGCACTACCTAAATAGTTTTCGCGGAAAACCAGCTATCTACGAATTTGGTTGGCCTTTCACCCCTTACCACAAGTCATCCAAAGACTTTTCAACGTCAACTGGTTCGGTCCTCCGGTTGGTGTTACCCAACTTTCAACCTGCTCATGGTAAGCTCATTCGTTTTCGGGTCTAATTCATTAAACTAATCGCCCTATTAAGACTTGCTTTCGCTGCGCCTACACCTAGATGGCTTAAGCTTGCTTAATAAATTAAGTCACTGACCCATTATACAAAAGGTACGCCCTCACCCTAAAAAGGGCTCGGACTGATTGTAGGCATGCAGTTTCAGGTTCTATTTCACTCCCCTAATAGGGGTTCTTTTCACCTTTCCCTCACGGTACTAGTTCACTATCGGTCACTGAAGAGTATTTAGGCTTAGAGGGTGGTCCCCCTATATTCGAGCAGGATTTCTCGTGTCCCGCTTTACTCAAGAATTTTGTTAGACATTACTCATACGGGACTATCACCCTCTATGGTTAGCATTTCCAAACTATTCAAATTTTTCTAACAAAACTGCTGGCCTACTCCGCGTTCGCTCGCCACTACTAACGGAATCTCAATTGATTTCTTTTCCTCTGGTTACTTAGATGTTTCAGTTCTCCAGGTTGTCTCTTTAAACCTATGTATTCAGTTTAAAGTACCACATAAAGTGGTGGGTTTCCCCATTCGGAAATTTTCGGATCAAAGCTTACATACAGCTCCCCGAAACTTATCGCAGTATATCACGTCCTTCATCGGCTTTCAGTGCCAAGGCATCCACTACACGCCCTTAAACGCTTGATTTATGCACAGAAAAAAATTCTTTTTAAAGAAAATTTATCTATGTTGTGATCAAATTTTTATTTTGAACATTAAATAATAACTTTTAATGTTCGGATATAGATATTGATATAAATTATTTTTATTTACAGTTTTAATAACTAAATGTTTCCTGGTGGAGGATACAGGGATCGAACCTGCTACCTCCTGAATGCAAATCAGGCGCTCTCCCAGATGAGCTAATCCCCCATTTAGGTTTTTGGTGGGCCGAGAAAGACTCGAACTTTCGACCCCACCCTTATCAAGGGTGTGCTCTAACCAACTGAGCTACCGGCCCTACAAGAAGGAAACATTACTTTAAGAAGAGAAATGAGGACGGTCAACATTACCGATGTATATTATTTAGAGTGAAATTTTACTTTCACTCATCCTTAGAAAGGAGGTAATCCAGCCGCAGGTTCCCCTACGGCTACCTTGTTACGACTTCACCCCAGTCGCTGACTATACCGTGGTCAAGGGTTTAAAACCTTGCCTTAAGGTAGAACCAACTCCCATGGTGTGACGGGCGGTGTGTACAAGACCCGGGAACGCATTCACCGTGGCACGCTGATCCACGATTACTAGTAATTCCAGCTTCATGCACTCGAGTTGCAGAGTGCAATCCGAACTGAGGCATCTTTTCGGGATTTGCTTAACGTTGCCGTTTTGCTTCCTGTTGTAGATGCCATTGTAGCACGTGTGTAGCCCAACACGTAAGGGCCATGAGGACTTGACGTCATCCCCACCTTCCTCCAGCTTATCACTGGCAGTTCTTTCAGAGTGCCCAACTTAATGATGGCAACTAAAAGTGAGGGTTGCGCTCGTTGCGGGACTTAACCCAACATCTCACGACACGAGCTGACGACAGCCATGCAGCACCTGTGTTTCGTCCGGCCGAACCGAAAACTCTAATCTCTTAGAGTCGCGACGAACATGTCAAGTGTTGGTAAGGTTCTGCGCGTATCTTCGAATTAAACCACATGCTCCACTACTTGTGCGGGTCCCCGTCAATTCATTTGAGTTTTAACCTTGCGGTCGTACTCCCCAGGCGGTGTGTTTATCGGTTTCCCTGCGACACTGAAAATAAATTTCCAACGTCTAACACACATCGTTTACGGCATGGACTACGAGGGTATCTAATCCTCTTCGCTACCCATGCTTTCGTTCCTCAGTGTCAGTAATGATCCAGAAAGCTGCCTTCGCAATTGGTATTCTTTCTAATATCTACGAATTTCACCTCTACACTAGAAATTCTGCTTTCCTCTATCATACTCTAGCTGAAAAGTTTTGATGGCAGTTCCAGAGTTAAGCTCTGGGATTTCACCACCAACTTTTTCAACCACCTACGAACTCTTTAAGCCCAGTAATTCCGAACTACGCTAGGTCCCTTCGTATTACCGCGGCTGCTGGCACGAAGTTAGCCGGACCTTCTTATTCGGGTACAGTCATTTTCTTCCCCGACGAAAGAGCTTTACAACCCAAAGGCCTTCTTCACTCACGCGGCATCGCTGCATCAGAGTTTCCTCCATTGTGCAAGATTCCCCACTGCTGCCTCCCGTAGGAGTTTGGGCCGTGTCTCAGTCCCAATGTGGCTGATCATCCTCTCAAATCAGCTATTGATCATAGTCTTGGTAGGCCATTACCCTACCAACAAACTAATCAAGTGCGGGCTCATCCAATGGTGCATAAAGCTTTCTCCGTAAAGACTTATCCGGTATTAGCACAAGTTTCCTCGTGTTATTCCAGGCCAAAGGGTAGATACCCACATGTTACTCACCCGTCTGCCACTAAGTATTGCTACTTCGTTCGACTTGCATGTGTTAGGCGTGCCGCCAGCGTACGTTCTGAGCCATGATCAAACTCTCAAGTTAAAAAACGGCGCACACTAGCTTCATATATAAATTGTAAGAATACAATCCATACGATTTTGAAGTGTGTACGACAAATTTTGGTAACCTTAACCGTCCACACTTCTCTTCTTAAATTTTTACTTTTTAAATAGCTAATTGGGTCTAAAACGCCCAATAATCCTCACTAATTTATTGATTAAACAATAATTTTACTGAGAAAGTGTGCTGCTTATAAGCTAAAATAAAAGTAAATCAAGCATTTAGCATTTAAATAAATGCTTAAATATATCAATAAACACAAGGTTTTTTTTGATTTTTAGTCATTACTAAATTAATAATTCAACATTCAAGATGATATTTAGTTCAAAAAAAATAACAAAAATAATAAAAAAAAACATTGAGATTACTTTTCTTTTCTTGTTGTTATTAATAACGATTTCAAGCACCACTATCTATAACAAAAAAAAACTATTAATAGATGAAAATTACAAAAACTTAATAAACAATATTTATTTCAAAAAAAGTATTAATAAAATTTTTGACAATTTAGTTCCAAGATATAAAAATATTGATCATACAATTTCCAATGGTGAAACGTTTGATAAAATTTTAAATAATTATTCAATACCAAATGAGGACATTAATCAGATCAAAAAAAATTTAAATTCAGATTATGATATAAATAATCTTAAACCAAATCTTAAAATAAAAATTATTATTGATCAATCAAACAATAAAAAAATTACTTCTTTTTTATTTCCAATCTCTAGAACAGAAAAAATTCAATTAATAAGGAATCTAGATAATAACCTTTTTGAAAAAAAAATAATTATTACAAATTTAAATAAAAAAATTGTTTTTAAGGAAGGGAAAATTACACAAAGTTTATATAAAACAGCTATTGATTTGAATGTTCAGCCAAACTTGATTATTGAGTTTGCAAGGATTTATGGATTCCAAGTTGATTTTCAAAGAGATATTAGAAAAAATGATAATTTTCAAATCATGTATGAAGTGTTTGAAGATGATGATGGTAAGATATTTGAAACAGGTAATATAATTTTTGCAAATCTAAAGCTAAGTGGGAAAAACAATACATTATATTATTTTGAAAAAAAAGAAAGTAAAGGACACTACGATGAAAATGGTAAGAGTGTTGAGAAAGCATTAATGAAAACTCCTATTAATGGTGCAAGACTTTCTTCTCCTTTTGGAATGAGAAAACACCCTATAGATGGTTTTAACAAAATGCATAAAGGAACTGACTTTGCGGCCCCAATGGGTACTCCTATTATGGCATCTGGAAGTGGACTTATAACAAGAGCAAGATGGTGTGGTGGTGGTGGAAATTGTATTAAAATAAAACATAATTCAACTTATGAAACTATTTATGCCCATATGAAAAATTTTGCTAGAGGAATAAAAGAGGGAATAAGAGTAAAACAGGGTCAGATAATTGGTTATGTAGGATCAACAGGAAAATCTACAGGTCCACATCTGCATTACGAGGTAGTTGTAAATGGAAAAAAAGTTAACTCTCAAAAATTAAAGTTGCCATCTGGCAAGATTCTTAAAGGAAAAGAAAGAAAAATATTTGAGGTAGAAAAAATTAAATTAGATGTTTTAAAATCAGAATTAATTATTGGATAAAATTAACTAGCAGCGATTTTCTTTTCAACCACTTTTTTATCTATACTTTTTACAACCTTTTTAATCTCAGGTTCAGTCACTTCTTTTTTGACCGTTTCATCTTCAGTTTTGATAATTTCTTCAACTTTTTTTTCTAAATCAACTGGCTTAATAGTGCCAGTTGCAGGTGAATTTACTCTAGCCATTCTAAGACTTTCTTGTTCATTTTGAACTCTTGTAAAGTGATCCGCATGTTGAAAATAATTTTCAGATAAAATTTTATCTTCATTGGCTAAGGCTTCTCTTGCTAAATCATTGTATTTTTCAATAAGTTTGACTGCATTATGATTATTTCTACCTGGAACTTTTCTTTGAAAATTATCATTGTTAGAAAATTTTGACCCTTCATTATTACTTCTAAATGGAGGTCTTCTATTATTATTGCTTCTAAATGGAGGTCTTCTATTATTACTATTATTGCTTCTAAATGTTACCATAATTTTTTTTCAATTTAAATTTTAGTGCTGATTATACAGCGATCATTATTGCCATAATCTTTTATGGCTTTGTTAACGTAAAAACCCTCTTCTTTTAATATTTTTATAACTTTATTTTTTTGATTAAAACCTATCTCTAAAATAAATTTACCATTTTTCTTAATCAGAATACTTGCTTTATTAATTACTTTTCTGATTTTTGAAAAACCATCAAACCCACCACTTAAAGCTAACTTTGGCTCAAAATTAACTACATCTTTTTCCAAATATTTTAAACTTAACTGTTCAATATATGGAGGGTTTGAAACAATGATATCATATTTGCCATTATTAAAATTGTCAACACTTGAGTGAAAAAATTTTACTCTGTTAGTTAAGTTTAGTTGTTTTGCGTTAAATTTGCTTACATTTATACTTTTTTTAGAAATATCTATTCCGGTTCCATAAAAATTAAATCTCTCTTTTAGTATGGATAAAAGAATACATCCAGATCCAGTTCCAATATCGAGAACTTGTAATTGTACTTCTTTTGAATAAATTTTTAAAACTTGCTCTATTATTAACTCACTATCAGGTCTTGGAATTAGCACATCTTTATTAACAAAAAATTCATCTTTCCAAAACTCTTTTTTCTTTATTAAGTAGGCAATTGGTTCGCCTTTTTTTCTTCTTTCAATTAAACTTTTAAATTTTCCTAATTGTTCTGAGTTCAAAATTTCTTTAGGATTTAAAATAATATGTTTTTTATCTCTTTTAATTGAGTAAGATAATAATATCTCACTATCAAGTTGAGGATTAGCTATCTTATTTTTTTGGAGGATATTTATTCCTTCATTCAGAATATTTTCTATATTCATTTTAATTAAGATTGCTCAATTTTTCTTCTTGTGCTTGCAGCGTTAAGTTTTCTACCATTTCATCAAAGGCTTCGCCTTCTAAAAAAGCTTCAAGCTTGTGCAAGGTTAGATTGATACGATGGTCTGTTACTCTTCCTTGTGGAAAATTATATGTTCTGATTCTTTCAGAGCGGTCTCCAGTTCCTATTTTGCTTTTTCTATCTTCTGATCTTTCACCTTCTATTCTTGATCTTTCTAATTCATAAAGTCTTGATCTTAAAATTAACATTCCTTTTGCTTTATTTTTGTGTTGTGATTTTTGATCTTGTTGAGATACAGACAGTCCTGTTGGAATATGAGTAATTCTTACAGCGCTATCAGTTGTATTAACAGATTGCCCACCTGGGCCACCAGCTCTAAACACATCAATTCTTAAGTCTGAATCATTTATTTTTATATCAACCTCTTCTGCTTCCGGTAGTACGGCAACTGTTGCTGCAGAAGTATGAACTCTTCCCTGAGTTTCTGTATCTGGAACCCTCTGAACACGATGAACTCCACTTTCATACTTCAAGGTTGAATAAATATTTTTTCCTCTAATTGATGCAATAACTTCTTTAAGTCCTCCTGCCTCACTCTGAGACATGCTTATTAATTCTAATTCCCATTTTTTTTGATGACTAACTTTTTCATACATCTTAAAAAGATCTGCTGCAAATAAGCTTGCCTCTAAACCTCCAGTACCTGCTCTAATTTCTATAATTGCATTTTTTTTATCTGCTTCATCCTTTGGTAATAAAAATAGTTTTAATTTTTTTTCTATGGATTCGTTTTCTAATTTTAAATCTTTTAATTCTACTTCAGCCATTTCTTTAAACTCATTATCACTACTAGAATCACCTAATATTTTCTCTAGTTCTTTTTTTTCTTCCTCATAAGAAAAATATTTTCTAGCATCATCAATTACATCATTTAAATCTGAGTATTCTTTTGATTTTTCGGCAAAAAGTTTTTTATCAACTTCACCTGATGATAATTCTTTCTCCAAAATAGAGTGCTTAGATATTAAATCTTCGATAGTTTTTAGAGGTATCATTATATTTATAATTTTTTATCAAGCTCAGCAGCTTTTTTTTCGACTTCACTTACAACTCTTGATATTATGTCTTCTGATAAAACCTTTTCACTTTGAATACCAGATAAATAAAGCATGTTGCTACCCTTGCCACCTCCAGTTATTCCTATGTCTGTCATTGCAGCTTCTCCAGGTCCATTAACTACACAGCCAATAATTGATAATGTTAAAGGAGTTTTAATGTGAGAAAGTTTATCTTCTAATGTTTTTACTGTATCAATTACTTGAAATGCTTGTCTTGCACATGATGGACAAGATATAATTTTTACACCTCTATTTCTTAAGTTAAGTGACTTTAATATTTCATTACCAATTTTAATTTCTTTAACGGGATCATCAGACAAAGAAATTCTTATAGTATCTCCTATTCCATCCATTAAAAGTGACCCAAGACCTATTGATGACTTAATACTGCCCGATACAAAACCTCCAGCTTCTGTGATCCCTAGATGTAGTGGATAATCTGTAACTTTTGATAGTTGACGATATGCTGCAATAGATAAAAAGATATCTGAAGATTTTACACTTATCTTAAAATTAAAAAAATCTTGATCTTCTAAAATCTTAATATTCCTCTGTGCACTTTCAACTAAAGCTTCTGGACATGGTTCCTTATATTTTTCTAAAATATCTTTTTCAAGAGAGCCAGCGTTAACACCTATTCTAATAGAGCAATCATTATTTTTAGCAGCACTGAGTACATCATGTATTTTTAATTTATCCCCTATGTTGCCTGGATTAATTCTTAAACATTTTGCTCCATTTTCAGCCGCTTCTATTGCTCTTTTATAGTGAAAATGAATATCAGCAATTATTGGAACGGATACATGTTTTGTGATTTCCTTAAGAGCTAATGAGGACTCTTTATCTGGGCACGAAACCCTAACGAGGTCAGCACCCTCTTCATGAATATCATTGATTTGTTTTATTGTGGCCTGAATATCAGTTGTTAAGGTGTTAGTCATAGATTGGACAGAAATAGGATTATCTCCACCTATTTTTACATCACCAACATTTATAACTTTTGTTTTTTTTCTATGAATGTCTCTAAATGGTCTTAAGCTCATAATTTAATCTAACTTAAATTCTTTGTGAAGCACTGCTACTGCTTTTTTTATTTTTTTATTTGAAATTAAAACTGAAATTTTAATTTCAGAAGTTGAAATAACCATTATGTTAATCTTTTTTGACGCCAATGCCTGGAACATTCTATAAGTAATTCCTGGTGTTGTAATCATACCAACACCAATAATAGATACTTTCGAAACATTATTATCGTATGTAAATTTTCTAAATGAAATTTTTTTATTTTGTTTAATTATTTTTTCTGTTTTTTTTAAATCCTCAGATTTAATTGTAAAAGTTAAGTCTGTTTCTTTTCCATTTAAAGAAATATTTTGAACTACCATATCAACATTAATTTGATTAAGTGATAATGGTTTAAAAACAGCAGCTGCTACTCCTGGTCTATCCTTAACACCCACAATCGTAACTTTAGAATCATTTTTTGTAGAGGTAATTCCAGTTATTATTTGATTGCTAAAGGTTTTTTTTGCACCAGTTATTAATGTGCCCTTCTTTTTTTGAAATGAAGATTTAACTGAAAAATTAATGTTATTTAGTTTTGCATCTTGTACAGAAGTAGGTTGCATAACTTTTGCACCCAACGATGCCATCTCTAACATTTCATCGTAGGAAATTTTATGAATTTTTTTAGCTTTCGAATGATTTCTTGGATCTGTAGTATAAACGCCATCTACATCAGTGTAGATATCGCACACATCAGTATTAAAAAATTTTGCCAGCATTATCGCCGATGCATCTGTTCCACCTCTTCCCAGTGTTGTGATCCTATTTTTTAAATTAATACCTTGAAAACCAGTTATGATAGGTATTCCACCGGATTTCATGAAACTAAGTATTTTTCCTTTATTGATTTTGCTAATTTTTGAAGAGCTATAGGGCCCTTCTGTAATAATTGGTAGCTGCCATGACATCCATGATCTAGCTTTAAAACCAAGGTGTTTTAATCTACCGGCAATTAACGCACAAGTCGCTTGCTCTCCTGTTGCTAATAAAACATCATATTCTGCTGCATCAAAGCTATTACTTAATTCTTTAGTTTTTTTTATTAATTCGTTAGTTGTACCACTCATCGCAGATGAAACTACAATAACGCCCATTTTCTTCTTTTTATAAGAGGAAATAATTTTTGCTACGTTCTTTATTCTATCTATGCTTCCAACAGAAGTTCCACCGAACTTTAATACAACAGTTTTCATTGATAATTTTGTAATTTATAATTGATAAAATACATCTTAATTGTTATGTCCACAAGTCATCTATTATGAATTCAATAAATAAAAAAGAAATTGAGAAATTTTCCAAAATTGCTGAAGAATGGTGGGATCCTAATGGTAAATTCAAACCATTACATAATTTTAATCCAATAAGAATTAGATATATAAAAGAAAATATTATCAAAGATTTTAAGATTAGATCGTCTGATAAGCCCTTAAAAAATATTAAATTACTAGATATTGGTTGTGGTGGAGGATTATTATCTGAGCCAATGTGCAGACTAGGAGCAAATGTTGTTGGTATTGATGCATCAAAGAAAAATATTGAAGTTGCAAAATTTCATGCAAAAAAAAATAACCTGCAAATTGATTATAAAGTTGCATCTCCAGAGATGTTAAAAAATAAAACAAGATTTGATGTAATTTTAAACATGGAAATAGTTGAACATGTTAATGATATAGACTTTTTCATTAAAGAAAGTTCAAAATTATTAAAGAAAAATGGAATAATGTTTATTGCAACCCTTAACAAAACATTAAAATCTTATGTATTTGCGATAGTAGGTGCTGAATATATTTTAAAATGGTTGCCAATTGGAACACATGATTGGGAAAAATTTGTTAAACCTAGTGAGCTAATACGCATAAGTAAAAAAAACAATCTATCTCTTAAAAAATTAAATGGAATGAATTTTGATATATTGGATAATAGCTGGAAGGTAACAGGTGATACTTCTGTTAATTATATTACAAAATTTATAAAAAATTAATTCGTATTATTTTTTATCCAAGGTAGTATTTCTGTTTTTATACCCTCTTCATTTAACTCGGTAAGATCTTCTTTTGATGCGGTGCCATAAATACCTTTGGCTCTTTTTTTATTATTATAATGTAGAGACCTTGCCTCATAAGCAAAATTTTCTCCAACATATTCAAAATTTTTTGCTATAAATTCTTGATATTTAGAAATTGTTTTTTTGATTTCTCTATATTTTTCACTAGATGAATTGATAACTCTCAAATTGTTTTTAGACGTGCTTACACTAGGAGACATCAAAGCTTTCCCAACATTTAAGGAATTACAAAAATGACAATTTAAGAATTTTTTCTTTTTAAGTTTTTCATATTCCTTAGACGATGAAAACCAACTATCAAAAGTAGTTTCGCAATCTTTACATATGAGCTTGTATTTAATCATGAGTTACAGTTAATAATTAATAAAGTTAATTCAATATCAAATTAGCTTCTATAATCGGCGTTAATCTCAATATATTTTTTTGTTAAATCCATTGTGTAGGCAGTAAAACTTTTTGTACCCATATTTAAATCTACTGAAATATCTATTGATTTATCTTTCATATAATTAGCTACTTCATTTTCTTTGTAATTTTTAAAAATTTTTCCATTTTCTATAATTTTTATACCACCAAAGCTTATTGATAATTTTTTTAAATCTATTTTCACTCCAGATTTACCTATAGCCATTACTATTCTACCCCAATTTGGATCTTCTCCTGCAATGGCTGTTTTAACAAGATTTGAATTCGCAATAGAAAAAGCTATTACTCTTGCTTCTTTCTCATTTTTTGACTTAGCTATATTGATTGTAATAAATTTAGTAGCTCCCTCACCATCCTTAACTACTCTTTTTGATAAATTTAATAGTACCGAATGCAAAGCTTTATCAAAACTAAATATTTTTTTATCGTTAATATTTTTAATGATTGAATTTTTTACTTTTCCTGTTGAAAAAATAGAAACCATATCATTTGTACTAGTGTCGCCATCGCAAGTAATTGCATTGAAGGTTGTATTGATATTTTTTTTTAATAGTTTGCTTAAAATATCATTTGTAAGATCTGCATCTGTGAAAACATAACCTAATGTTGTTGCCATGTTTGGAAAAATCATTCCTGACCCTTTAGCAATTCCATAAATCTTAACATTTTTATTTCCTATTTGGCATTCCTCCATGGCAATTTTTGGCTGCAGATCTGTTGTCATTATACCTAATGCAGCTTTCATCCAGATAAATTTATTTTGCGTATATTTAATTTCTTTGATTAGTCCTGGAATATTTCTTTTAATTTTTTCAGTTGGATATTTTTCCCCTATTGTTCCCGTACATCCAAAAAGAACTTCATTTGATGATATCTTTTTTGGAAAGTCCTCATCTTCAGTTTGTTTTTTTGTTAACTGTAATGCTGCTTCTTCTGCTATCTCTTTTAAACCCCTGTACCCATCTAGTCCCGTAAATGCGTTAGCATTTCTAGTGTTAACAATTAGAGAGCTTATTTTTTTATTTTTTATATTTAAATTCCATTTAATATTCTCTGAAACTATTTTTGATTGTGTATAAACGGAGGCATAGTTTGCTCCATCTCTAAAATAAAACATAACCAAGTCATCTCTAGGTTTATTGTATAAATTTGCACAAATAGTGGATATTGAAACTCCATCTAAATGTTCTAAATCTTGAAAGTCACTATTTTTTGACTTTAAATTTAGAGAGTTTATAAAGTTTTTAACGTTTATTGGCATGTATTTAAAATATTTATTTAATATTTATATTAAAAGTTATAATTAATTATATACCAGAAAATTAGATGCTTAATCCCTTAAATTTTATCACAAAGTTCATTAAATCTAGCAATCAAAAAGAGCTCGATAGAATTAACAAAATAGTTGTAAAAGTTAACTCCTTGGAGGCTACTGTTAAAAACCTTCATGATGAAGACTTTCCCAACAAAACTATAGAATTGAAAGATAGACTCAATAAGGGTGAAAATCTAGATGCCCTATTGCCTGAGGCTTTTGCACTTGTAAGAGAGGCTTCTAAGAGAACAAGAAATGAAAGGCATCATGATGTTCAAATACTTGGGGGCGTTGTTCTTCACGAAGGAAAAATTGCTGAAATGAGAACTGGTGAAGGTAAAACTTTAACAATAAGTCTTGCGGCCTACTTAAATGCTTTGTCTGAAAAAGGCGTTCATATAGTTACTGTAAATGACTATCTTGCAAAAAGAGATTCTCAGGAAATGGGGGGGATATATAAATTTTTAGGATTAAGTTTTGGTTTTATAAACAATGACCAGGATGATCTTGAAAGAAAAAGAAATTATAATTTTGATATTACATATGCAACTAATAGTGAACTAGGGTTTGATTATCTTAGAGATAATATGAAATTTTCAAAGGAACAAATGGTTCAAAGAAGTCACATTTATACTATTGTTGATGAAATAGATTCTTGTTTAATTGATGAAGCCAGAACTCCACTTGTAATTTCAGGAGCCGCTGAAGACAAAACAGAACAATATCTTGCTATTGACAAACTTATAAAAAGACTACTACCAGAGCATTATGAGATCGATGAAAAAGATAAAAATATATTACTTACTAATGAAGGAATAAATAAAGTAGAAAAAATATTCTCTGATGCAGGAATCCTAAAAAATAATAACTTTTATGATCCTGAAAACTTAAGTTTAGTTCATCATGTAAATCAATCTTTAAGAGCTCATCACTTATTTGAAAAAGGAAGAGATTATATTGTAAAAGATGGAGCATTAAAAATTATTGATGAACTTACAGGCAGAATATTAGAAGGAAGAAGATTTGGAGATGGATTACATCAAGCCCTTGAAGCTAAAGAAAGAATAGATGTTCAAGCTGAAAATCAAACTCTGGCATCAATAACTTATCAAAATTATTTTAAACTCTATAATAAAATTTCTGGATGTACTGGGACTGCAGCAACTGAATCTCAGGAGTTTTATGAAATATACAACTTAATTGTAGTTATCATTCCTACAAATAAAGAAATGATTAGAAAAGATTGGAATGATCAAATTTTTAGAACCGAAGAAGAAAAAAATAAAGCTATTATTGAAAAAGTTCTTGAATGTCATAAGCAAAGTCAGCCAATATTAATTTTTACTTCTAGCATCAATAAATCAGAAATTTATTCAAAACTATTAAATGATGAAAAAATTAAACATGTAGTTTTAAATGCAAAAAATCATGAAAATGAGGCTGAAATCATTGCAAATGCTGGAAAAATGAATTCAGTTATAATCACAACAAGTATCTCGGGAAGAGGTGTTGATATTCAATTGGGTGGGAAAAAAGGAAGTCAACCTGATGATGAGCTTTTAGAAAATAAAAACAAAATAAAATCACTTGGTGGGCTATTTGTTATTGGTACTGAAAGAATGGAATCTAGAAGAGTTGATAACCAAGCGAGAGGAAGAGCTGGTAGACAAGGTGACGAAGGAAGTTCAATTTTTTATGTTAGTTTAGAAGATGATCTAATGAGAATTTTTGGTTCTGAGTCTATGAATAATATTCTTCAAAAACTAGGTCTAAAAGATGGGGAAAGTATTGATCACCCCTGGATTAATAAGGCACTTGAGAGAGCACAACAGAAAGTTGAGGCCAGAAACTTTGATATAAGAAAAAATTTATTAAAATTTGATGACGTTTTAAATGACCAAAGACATGTAATATTCTCTCAAAGAAATGGCGTAATGAATAGTGAAAAAGTTTTTGATTATTCGGATGAATTCCTATCTGAAATTATCAGTCATTTGATCACTTTAAAAACACAAAAACTATCAACAGCTAAAAATAATGAATTTAATAATCAACTAAAAACATTACTAGGAAAAAGTGTTGATGATAATGAATTCAAAAGTGTCACTGAATTAAGAGATGAAGAGTTTAAAAATAAAATTAATTCTAAATTTTTAGAAGCAAGAAATGAAAGAATTAAAATGTTGGATGAAGAAAAAGCAAAAGAAGTCGAAAAAAGAATTTTTCTTCAGTGCATAGATTTAAACTGGAAGTCACATATTCAATATCTCGAACAACTGAGACAAGTTATTGGCTTAAGATCTTATGGTCAAAGAGATCCATTAGTTGAGTATAAAAAAGAAGCTTTTTTTCTTTTTGAAAGCCTATTGAATAAATTAAAAATGGATTTTGTTACGATTTTAATCAATTTAAAAATGGTTCAAGAACCTACTCAAGAAAAAGAGTCTCCTGAAACAACCCAAATTGACCCAAAATATATTGGGAAAAAAATAAGTAGAAATGAACCCTGTCCATGTGGCTCTGGGAAAAAATATAAAAAATGCTGTGGTGCTTTATAAAGAAAATACTAAATAGCCCAATAAAACTATTAATCCAATTGCAGCTACTAAATTTAACTTAGATTGAAAGAAATTTTTAACAAACATATTAACCTTGTTTTCTTTCATGCTAAGTGTGCTTAAATCATCTAATTGATTTACGAATCCTTTAGATCTTCCAATAGTCAAAAATTTATTTTTTCTATGATTAAAAATTTCTTCTCCACTCATATTTAAAAATTCACTCAAATTTTTTTCAATTGATTTTCTTACGTTATCTAATATTAGGTCTCTATCTCTATGAGCGCCACCAATTGGCTCTGGAATAATTTCATCAATTACTTTTAGTTCTAAGAGGTCTTTCGAAGATAATTTCATGGCTTTTGCTGCCTCTAAAGTTCTTTTGGGGTCTCTCCATAAAATAGTGGCACAGCCCTCTGGAGATATTACTGAGTAAATTGCATTTTCTAACATGATTACTTTGTTAGACGAAGCAAGTGCTATTGCACCTCCTGATCCCCCTTCTCCAATAACAATTGCAAGAGTTGGGACATTTAACGACATACAGCACTCAATTGATTTAGCAATTGCCTCTGCTTGCCCTCTCTCTTCTGCGCCTACGCCAGGATATGCTCCAGGTGTATCTATAAAAGAAATTATTGGAATATTAAATTTGTTGGCTAATTTCATTAATCTAATTGTTTTTCTATAACCCTCAGGCCTCATCATTCCAAAATTTCTTTCAATTCTACTTTCAAGGCTATCTCCTTTTTCTTGGCCAATAACTAAAACTGATTTCTCATTAAATTTTGCAAATCCTGCTAATACTGACTTATCTTCTCCATAAAATCTATCTCCTGATAATGGAATAAAATCCTTAAATAAATTATCAATAAAAAATTTTGCTTTAGGCCTATCTTCATGTCTTGCAACTAGAGTAGTTTGCCAAGGGTCTAAATTAGAATAAATTTCTTGCAGCTTATTATCTATTTCTTTTTGAGATTCAGAAATTTTTTTTGTGTCTACTTCTGAAAGACCATCTTGATTATAAGGGTCTTTAAGTTTTTCTATTTCTAACTCTAAATTTTTAATATCTATTTCAAAATTTAAATAATTTTTCATGTAATTTTTTAATTATTAATTAATTAAGAAAAAAGGCAATAAAATGTTTTAAATAATTTATATTTGACATAATTCTATTAAGAGATATTCTAAATATATATTGGGAGAGACTATTAAATAATAGCGCCGAAGGAGCAACCACCCCGGAAACTCTCAGGCAAAAGGACCAATAACAAACATAACACTCTGGAAAGAGATTTATCTCGCCGATGGAGCAAAACTCTCAGGCAAAAATACAGATGGGGTAAAATGGGTGCTATGAGAGAACAATATACAAAAATACACAATCTATCAGTTTCTAATAAATTACTTAACTTCATTAATGAGGAATTGCTTAAAGATACAAATATTTCTTCAGAAAAATTCTGGGAAGGCTTTGACAAAGTAGTTCATGAATTGGCTCCAAAAAATAAAAACCTATTAAAAGTAAGAGAAGATTTACAAAAAAAAATAGACAATTGGCACATTGCCAATAAAGGCAATGAAATAAACTTAGAGGAATATAAAAAATTTTTAAAAGAAATTGATTATCTAAAAGAAGTAGGTCCAGATTTTAAAATCAAAACAAATAACGTTGATGAAGAAATAACTAGTATTGCTGGGCCACAATTAGTAGTTCCAATCATGAATGAAAGATATGCACTGAATGCTGCTAATGCTAGATGGATGAGTTTATATGACAGTTTGTATGGCACAGATATAATTGAACAATCTGAAGATAGTGCCACTCAAAGATATGATCCTTTAAGAGGGGAAATGGTTATAAAATATGGAAGAGACTTTTTAGAAAAATATTTTCCTCTAGAAGATTTTGAATGGCATAATATTACAGGGTTTAAAATTGATAATGGCTCTTTAACAGTATTAAAAGATGGTAATAAAACATCTTTAAAAAATAAAGATAAATTTATTGGTCATAGAGGAGAGGCCAATGATCCGTCAGCAATAATTTTAAAAAATAATAATCTTCATATAGAAATAATTATAGACCCAAAAGCTTTTAGCGCTCAACAAGATCCTGCTAAAATTAGTGATATTATTGTTGAGGCTGCAGTTTCAACTATTTGTGATAATGAAGATAGTGTTGCTGCAGTAGATGCTGATGACAAAGTTATTTGTTATCGCAATTGGCTTGGACTTATGAAAGGTGATTTGAAATCAATCTTTGAAAAAAATGGAAAGACTTATGAGCGTAAATTAAATCCTGACAGAAGTTATATTTCTAAAGGTGGAAAAGGATTAAAGCTACATGGAAGGAGTTTGTTATTGGTAAGAAATGTTGGACACCTTATGACTAACTCAGCAATCACTTTAAAAGATGGTTCTGAAATACCAGAAGGTATTATGGATGCCTTTATAACTTCAGCAGCTTGCCTTCATGATATTAAAAAAAAGGGTAATTCTAGAAGTGGTTCCATTTATATTGTTAAACCAAAAATGCATGGTCCTGACGAAACTTCATTTACAGATTTAATTTTTACTAAAGTTGAAGAAGTTTTAGGATTGGGAAAATACACATGTAAAATTGGAATTATGGATGAAGAGAGAAGAACCTCTTCTAATTTAAAAGAGTGTATTAGAACACTTCAAAATAGAGTATTTTTTATTAATACTGGTTTTTTAGATCGAACTGGTGATGAAATGCATACTTCAATGGAAGCTGGTCCTATGATTAAAAAAGGAGATATGAAATCTTCTAAATGGATTGGAGCATATGAAAATAATAACGTAGACGTAGGTCTTCAATGTGGTCTTTCTGGTAAGGCTCAAATTGGCAAAGGGATGTGGGCTATGCCTGACAAAATGAAAGAGATGATGGAACAAAAAACTGGTCATCTAAATGCTGGTGCAAATTGTGCTTGGGTTCCCTCACCTACAGCGGCAGCTCTTCATGCCCTTCATTATCATGAAATAAATATTTTTGAGAAACAAAAAGAAATTCAAAAAAGAGAATCTGCAAAACTGGATGACCTGTTAACAATTCCTGTGGCAGATAGGCCAAACTGGTCAATGAAAGAAATTAACTCTGAAATTTCCAATTCTGCACAAACTCTTTTAGGGTATGTCGTCAGATGGATAGATCATGGAGTTGGCTGTTCAAAAGTACCTGATATTAATAATGTTGGTTTAATGGAGGATAGAGCCACTTTAAGAATTTCTTCTCAACATATAGCTAATTGGATACATCACGATATTTGTACAAAATCACAAGTTATGGAAGTAATGAAAAAAATGGCAAAAATTGTTGATGATCAAAATAAAAATGATGGTGCATATACTCGCTCTGGAAGAGGAAGCTACGAGATGATGTCTGAAAATTTTGAACAATCAATTGCTTTTAAGACAGCTTGTGATTTAATCTTTAAAGGTAAAGAGCAACCTTCGGGTTACACAGAACCGTTATTACATCTAAATCGATTATTAAAGAAATCTAGTCAGAATTAGTTTTAATTCCAGTTCTGTTTTTAAAAGCTGAATATAAAGTTCCATCATCGAGACTTTCTATTTCACCACCAACAGGAAGTCCTTGAGCAAGTTTTGTAACCTTAGTAGAAGTTTTTTTTAAACTATCCTCTATGTAATAAGCTGTAGTTTGACCTTCTACTGTTGCACTTGTTGCTAGTATAACTTCTTCAATATTTTCTCTTAAAACTCTTTCTACCAATGAATTAATCAAAAGATCTTCTTTTCTCTGGCCAGCAGAAGAAATAGTGCCACCAAGAATATGAAAGTAGCCTTTATAGATATTTGAATTTTCAATTGACCATTGATCCGCAATGTCTTCAACTACACATATTTTATTATATTTTTCTTTTGAATTTTCACAATTGTTACAGCCTAATGAATTAGATTTTAAAGTACCACAAGATTGACACCTAATAACATTTTTATAAACTTGCGCCAGAGTGTTTGCCATTGGCTTTACAAGTTCATCCCTATTATTAATAAGTTTTAATACAATTCTTTTTGCAGATTTAGGACCTAAGCCAGGGAGTTTAGAAATTAATTTAATTAATTCTTCTATCTCATTAATATTTTGCATATTCTTAAAGTGGCCATTTAAAACCAGGAATACCAAATCCACTTGTAGACTTAGAAATTTCTTCAGATGTCTTGGATTTCAATTCTGATTTTGCATTATTATGGGCAGCCACTATCAAATCTTCGATTATAATCTTATTTTCCTTTAATATTTCGTCTGAAAGGTCAATTTTGATCATTTCATTTTCACCATTTAAAGTGACCTTTACAGAATTTGAACCAGACGTTCCTTCTACCTGAATGTTTTTTATTTTTTCTTGGCTCTCTTTCATTTTAGCCTCTAATTCTTTTGCCTTATCTAAAATTTTTGTAAAATCAGTCATTCTTTAATCTTCTTTTATAGGTTTAACATCAATGAGTTCTGCGTCAGGAAAATTTTTTAAAATATCTTTATAAATTGAAGAATTTTTTACACTTTCTATCAAATCTTTTTTTTGGTTAATTTCTTCTTCTTTTTTAGATGGCTGTCCTTTGGTTTTGCTTAGACTTATAATCCATCTTTCATTGGTCCATTCAAAAAGTTTTGTTGAAATATCTTTAATAAAATCTTTATCTAAATCTTCATTAAATGATATTTCAATTCTTTTGTTTTCAAAACTTACAAGGTTAACATTTTTTTCTAATTCATATTTTAATTTAATCTCTTTTTTAGAAGAGCATGCTTTTAATAGATCATCAAATGAATTTATAAGACTGGTATTTGTTTCAATGTTATTATTTTCATTTTCTTTGATATCTTTTTCTTGAACAATAATTTTCATTTGCCCTATTGTTTCTGCTTTATCTTTTATTCCAAATATATCTTCATTTGTTTTTTTTGGTGAAAAAGATGTTTGATTTTCACTTTCAGCTATTGGTCTACTATCTTTGTTATAATCATCACTATCTTGTTTAATGCCTTTTAAATGAATTAGTCTAATTAAAAACATTTCCATTGATAAATGTTGATTAGAAACAATATCAAGCTCCTCAAGTGTTTTAATAGTAAATTGCCAAAATAATATTAAGGTTTCATTGTTAACTTTTTCCGAAAGATATTTAATTTTATTAAACTCTTCATCATTCAATAAAAAATTATTACCATCTAAATTTAGTGACTCGATATTTTTAAAATAATACAAGAGTTCTAAAAAATCATTAATAAAAATTTTTGGTTCAACACCCTGGTTATATATTTCTCTATAAGTGTTGAGAACTTCAGTTTCTTTACCCTCAAATATCAATTCAAATAAATCAATTAATTGAGACTTATCAAAATAACCAAATATCTTTTGTGCTGCTGCAAGATCTAATTCTTTGTCTTTATCCAAAGTAAGTAGAGCCCTATCAAGTAACGATAGCGCATCTCTAACTGAACCCTCTGAAATTTTAACAATTAATTTAAGAGCATCATCTGATGCGTTGCCATTTTCTTTTTCTTTAATTTTCTTAATAAAATCAAACAACTCTAAAGATTTAATTCTAGATAAATCAAATCTTTGACAACGTGAGACCACTGTAATTGGAATTTTTTTTATTTCTGTTGTTGCAAAGATAAATTTTAAATATTCTGGAGGCTCCTCTAAAGTTTTTAACAATGCATTGAATGCTTGTTTGCTAAGCATGTGCACTTCATCAATTATAAATATCTTATATTTAGCAGTAGTTGGGCCATATCTAGAAAATTCAATAAGGTCTCTTATATCGTCTACTCCTGTTTTACTTGCTGCATCCATTTCCAATACATCAATATGATTTGAGTTAGAAATTGCATTACAATTTTCACAAAGTTCTTCTTTACACAAGTTATCTATTCCATTTGAACAATTTAAAGATTTTGCAACAATCCTTGCTGTAGTAGTTTTCCCTATTCCTCTAATTCCAGTAAAAAGATAGGCATTTGGCACTTTATTAGCTTTAATAGAATTAGAAATTGTTTCCGCAACAACATCTTGCCCTATAAGATCATTAAATGTCTGAGGTCTATACTTTAAAGCTAAAACTTTTGTATTTTTATTCATTTTATTTAAAGGAGACTAGAACCTAAATAACTGTCTCTACGACTGCTTCCGTTAAGATCTGGTCGGGTTCAAGCAGCATTCACCTCTAGCCTCCAAAACTATTATAACAGTAATGTTTTCCAATCTACAAGAAAAGTTTCTGGATTATTTTTCTCTAAATTTATCAGCTTCAAAAACACCTAGTACGTGAAAATCTTGACAATGAAGTCCTAATTCTTCCAAGGATTTTTGAACTTTTGAATCATCTATGTGGCCATCTAAATCACATAAGAAAAAGTATGACTCAAATGAATTTTGTTCTGGATAACTTTGAAGCTTTGTAAGATTAACTCCATTAATAGCAAAACCACCTAATGATTGATACAGAGCTGCAGGCTTACTTTTCAGTTTAAATAGAAAAGAAGTCATGTATTTCTTTTCACCAAAATCAGGCTGTAAAACTTCATTGCCCATTACCAAAAACCTTGTGGCATTACCCTCTTCATTTTCAATATTTTTTGAAAGTATTTTTAGATCATAAATTTCTGCACTCAAAGAAGATGCAATCGCTGCTTCAGTTTTAATTTTAGTTTTTGAAATTGTCTCAGCTGAACCAGCAGTGTCAGCACGAATATGCTCAACTAAATTATTTTTTTTAATAAATTTAGAGCATTGAGATAAGCCTTGAGAGTGAGAATAGACATCTTTTATATCACTTAAATTACTGTCTGGTTGTCCTAATAAATTATGTTCAATTTTATGAAAATGTTCAGCATAAATATTCAGTCTATACTTAAAAATAAGATATTCGATTCCAATATTTCCTGTAATTCTATTTGACTCAGGAATTACCATTCTCGAGTTTTTATCTTGAGATGTTTTTAAAAAACATTCATCAAATGTTTTACATGGAATTACCTCTGCCTTAGAATCTATTTCTAACGCTGCCAGATGTGAATATGCACCAAATGTGCCCTGAAAATAAATTTTGCTCATTTTTATGATTTATATTCCATAATTTTTTTTATAGCCAGATAATCTTCTTTTGTATCCACACCTATAGGAGAAAAATTTGCCAAAGCAACACTGATTTTCAAATTATTATCTAATGCTCTTAACTGCTCTAATCTATTTTTTTTTTCATTTGAAGTTTGATCCAGACTAACAAATTTTTTTAATATACTTGTTTTGTATGAATAAATTCCAATATGATGATAAATATTTTGATTATTTTTTGAAAAACTATCTCTAGTAAAATTTAATGCTTTTGGAAAATTATCTTTTTCTAGTTTTGACTCCGTAATAACCTTAACTACATTTTGATCATTTAACATTTTATCACTTTTAATTTCTGCTGCTAGTGTTCCAATTTCAGAACTACTATTAATCATAAAATTATTTAAATTTATAATATCATTTTTATCGATATTTGGCTCATCTCCTTGGAGGTTTAGTATAAAGTCAATGTCTTTAATATTAAGTTTTTCATAAGCCTCAAAAATTCTATCTGTACCTGTCTTGTGAGTGCTACCAGTTAAAATAGCTCTGCCTCCATTTTTTTCAATATCATCAAGTATTTCTTTATCTTCTGTTGCTACTACTACTTCACCAATATTTGCTTCCTCTGCCTTTTTAAAAACATGAGAAATTATTGATAAATTATTAATTTTTAAAAGTGGCTTACCTGGCAATCTAGTTGCTGACATTCTTGATGGGATTAATATTAATGTTTTAGCCATTGTAAATTTACCAACTTATGCGTCTAACAGACGCAAAATTAAAAATTAAAAGTTAAGTATTCTTTTAATTATCATGTTATATCTGCAAAATAATAATAATTATATGGATTCGTTCGAACTTAATAAAATTATTGCAGCAATTTTAATGGTTGCACTACTTGTAATCGGTTTAGGAAAGATTGCAGATGGTGTCTTTCATGTAAATAAACCAGAAAACCCCGGGTATAAAGTTGAAGTAGAAGGACAACTAGCCTCTACAACATCTCAAGTTGCTGATGTCGTGCAAAAAGTAGATATTACAGCTATAATGGCACTAGGCGATATTGCTTCTGGTGAGAAAATTTTTAAAAAATGTGCAGCATGCCACTCAATAAATAAAGGTGGAAAAAATAAAATTGGCCCCGCATTGTACAATGTTGTTGGTAGAGCGGTTGGTGGAGTAGATGATTATAAATACTCTAAAGCTTTAGCTTCATATGGTAAAGATTGGTCATTTGAAGAATTAAATGGATTCTTAAAAAAACCGGCTTCTTATTTAAAAGGAACTAAAATGTCATATGCTGGTTTAAGAAAAGAGAAAGACAGAGCTTCTGTAATTAAATATTTAAATCAAAGCAGTGATAGCCCCAAACAGCTACCTTAATTTCCCAAAACAGTACAATAAAATACTTTTTTGAACATGCACTCTATTCAGGGCCTGTAACCATACCTCAGAATTTTTTCCCAAAAAAACATCTCCTGTAACCTCTTCTCCCCTTGGGAGGCAGTGTAAAAAAGTTGTGTCTTTTTTAGCAAAACTCATCAATTTTGAATTAATTTGGAAGTTTTTAAAATCTTTAATTTTTTTATTTTTATTAACTCTATCATTCAATGAAATTACTTTATCTGAAAAGATTACATCAGCATTTTTGACTGCTTTTCTTGCATCATTAAAAATGTGAATTTTTCTTTTATTTTTTTTAACCCAATCTAATACGAATTTCTTAGGCTCATAATTCTTGGGACAGCCAATATTTAAGTTGAAAGAAAATTTAACAGAAGCAGCAATCAAACTATTCAGAACATTATTTGAATCTCCAATCCAGCAAATATTTAATTTGGAAATAGATTTTTTTTTAATTTCTTCCACAGTAAAAATATCCGATAGCACTTGCGTTGGATGAGATGATGGGCTTAAACCATTTATTACAGGTATCTTTAAATATTTACTAAATTCTGCTATTTTTTCATCACTATCAGTTCTCAGCATAAAACCATCTCCATATGTCGATAAGATTTTGGCTGTATCTGCTAGACTTTCTCCACCTTTTCCTAAGTGTAATTCGTTAGCTCTAAGAGTTATGGTTCCTCCACCTAATTGTTTTATTGCAAGATAAAAACTTAATCGTGTTCTTAAACTTGCTTTTTCAAACATTTGAATAAGCAATTTACTTTTTAAAGGTTTGTCCTTATCAATTTCTAGAGTGTTATAATTTTTTCTTTTTTGTTTTCTTTTTTTTGCATCAGCGATGATCTTTTTAAGGTCTGCTGAAGGTATGTCTTTAAGGTTGATGAAATGTTTCATTTTTATTTATAAGTAGAGCACACATTTTTAATAATTTTTATTGCTATATTTATTTCTTCTTTTTTAACATTTAAAGGAGGTAATATTCTAATAACATTTTCAGCTGCTCTAATTGTTAATAATTTATTATCCATTAGTTTCTGTACAAATTTTGTTTGATCATTATGAAGTTGTAGTCCTATTAGTAAACCAACACCTCTTACTTCTTTAATTACTTTGGGAAATTCCTTTCTTAATTTATTTAATTCTGAATGAAAGTATTTTGATAATATTTCAACATTTGAAAGAAATCCTTTTTTTAATATTTGATCTAAAACAGCATTTCCAACAGACATAGCTAGTGGGTTGCCACCAAATGTTGACCCATGAGTTCCGGCTGTCATTCCTGATGCTACTTTTTTATTCATTAAGACTGCACCCAGTGGAAAACCCCCACCAATACCTTTTGCTATTGGTACAATATCAGGCTTAATCTTTGAATTTTCAAATGCAAAAAAATTTCCACTTCTTCCAATTCCACACTGAACTTCATCTAAAATTAATAAAATTTTTTTCTTATCACAAATTTTTCTTAATTCTTTTAAACACCAATTGGGTATAGCTTTAATTCCTCCTTCTCCCATCACAGTTTCGACCATAATAGCAGCCGTTTTTTTTGTTATTTTTTTTTTAAAATCTTTATGATTTCCAAATTCAAAATGATCAAATCCATCAACTTTTGGTCCAAAACCCTCCGTCATCTTCTTTGATCCACTAGCATAAATTGTAGCTAATGTTCTTCCATGAAATGAATTTTTAACACAAAGAATTCTATTTTTTGAAGGTTGCCCTATCGAATAAAAATATCTTCTAGCAACTTTAATAGCAGCCTCTGTAGCTTCTGCTCCACTATTTTGGAAAATAACAAAATCTGCAAAAGTTTTTTTGGCTAGTCTTTTAGCTAATTTTTCTCCCTCCGGAATAATAAACGCATTAGAAACGTGCCAAAGTTTTCTAGATTGCTTATTAACTGCTTTTACTAAATATGGGTTTGCATGCCCCAAGGAATTAACTGCTATTCCCTGAACAAAGTCTAAATATTTTTTTCCATTAGTAGAATATAAAAAACTTCCCTTGCCATACTTAAAGGAAATTGGTCTTCTATTATAATTTTTTGCTAAAGCACTCATTAACTAAGATTTAATTTTATAACCTTTTTTGTAAAGAAAAAAAGCTACATACCAAATTAAAACACTTAGTATTGATAAATATATCAATCCTATATTTATTGAACCATCTGACTTACCTAAAAAGCCATATCTAAAACCATCAATCATATAAAAAAATGGATTAATATGACTTATCGTTTGAAAAAATTGTGGAAGTTTATCTATTGAATAAAATACTCCAGATAAAAAACTTAGGGGTGTAATAACAAAATTAGTGACTGTTGCCGTATGATCAAACTTTTCAGCCCAAAGACCGGTAATAAAACCTAAGCTTCCCAAAATAAATGCTCCTAAAAAACCAAAGACAAAAATATATAAAATATTATATATTGGTATTTCAACTATTAGAGAAAAAACACCTATTGAAATTGTAGCTATTAAAAAACTTCTTGTTAAGGCTGCTAGTATTATTGCCATTGAAACTTCAAGTGCTGATAATGGTGCATAAAGCATATCAACAATGTTTCCTTGAATTTTTCCAATCATCAATGAAGAAACTGAATGACTGAATGATTGACCCAAAATACTCATTGCAATTAAGCCGGGTGCTAAAAAACTTATAAAAGAATAACCAAGTACATCCCCTCTATTACTGCCTAAAGCTAGGGATAAAACTGATAAAAATAATAGACTTGATACAAGTGGAGATAGTAATGTTTGTTGCCAAACTACCATGAACCTATTGCACTCTTTAAGCCATAGACTTTTAAAGCCAATCCAATTTACAAAGCCAAACTTTTTAACTCCGATATGATATTTTTTATTCAATTCAACCATAAGTAATCATATATAAATTTTAAAAAAAGATGTGTATAAAATAGATAAATCTATTGTCTTTTTTTTAATCTTGTGTGATCTGTATATAGTTATAAAAACTAATTAACATACTAAATATAGAATATGAGCTGGAACGAAGAAAAAGTAGAAAAGTTAAAAGAGCTGTGGGGCAAAGGAAGCACTGCAAGCCAAATCGCTGAAATAATTGGTGGTATAAGCAGAAATGCAGTAATTGGCAAAGCTCATAGATTGAATTTGTCATCAAAAATTAAAACTAGAAATGCATCTTCAAGTCAAAATTTTGATAATAGTTCGGAAGAAAACTCTTCCCAACAAAGAAGAGGCAAAAAAAGCAAATTTCAATCCTTAATTATTGAAAAAGATTTTGAACCAGAAAATCCCAAGAAATTAGAGGAACTAGATGAAAGCTCTTGTAAATGGCCTGTCGGCCATCCTGAAGAAGAATCGTTTTATTTTTGTGGACGATCATCTCTGAAAGATTTTTCGTATTGCAAGCTTCATTTGCTATACGCCTATCAGCCAAAAGGAAGAAAAGAAGAGCCTGTAGCTGACAAAGATGAAGAGACACCTCAGTATATTGATAAAAAAATTAATACTGCTTAATAATTTTTAAATTTAATTAATCTTATTTTTTATTCTTTCCATTAAATCCTCTGATCAGAGATTTTATGATTAGATAAATTAAGAAAAAGAAAATTGAAAATATTAAAAAATAAATAATATTAATTATCATAAATAATCATACAATTTTAGTATAAGGAATTCTATTAAGAATTAGCAGGGTTGTATTTTTTTGTAGAAAATTGCCCACCTTCTCTCCACATATAGCTATATTTTTCCACTTCATTATCAAATGTTCTTGTACTTGGAACTCCAATATCAGCATTAGTTTGATATTTGCCTGAAGGAACATTGTCATATTTTAAAAGTGTAAGCTGATCTATTGTTAAAAGCGGCTTTGGAAATAATTGAAACACTTTAGCAGACATAGTTGCTGCAAAAAGAGGTAATGGAACTAATAATCTTTTTTTATCTATTAAATATAATAATTTTTTTAAAATTTCTTTTAAAGATAAAACATCAGGCCCAACACACTCTACAATTTTAGAGTAAATATTTTTAGAGACAACATGATAAATAGTATCTGTTAAATCTGAACAATGTATTGGAGCAAATTTAGTCGATCCATTATAATAAAGTGGAAAGAACGGAAGCCTACTTAGTAAAGTCATAAAAGACGTAGTAAAATTATCATCAACTGAATAAACTACAGAGGGTCTTAATATTGTTGCTAAAGGAAAATTTTTTTGAATATTAAGTTCACCCTCTAATTTGCTTTTTGCATACTCTGAATCTATTGCATTGTTTATCCCTAATGCTGACAAATGAATAAATTGCTGAACTTTATATTCTTTACATAGTTTGGCTAAAATAGACGAAAAAATAGAGTGAATATTTTTGAAAGTATTACCCTTGCCACTTTCATACAAAATACCAATTAAATTAATACAAATATCAGTTTGAGAGAAAAGCTTTCTAATTTTTTTTTCGTCGAAGATATTGGCTTCAACAATATCTATGTAGCCTGCATTAGCTTGTGTCTTTATTGCATACCCTTTTTGATGAAGGTTTCTAGTAACCACAGTTACTTTATAATTATTTTTAGTAAGCTTTCTTATTAAATGACGACCTATTTGACCACTACCGCCAAAAATTAGACAATTTTTTGCTTTCATATATATATAATTAAAAATGAATATTGATATTAAACTTCACAAGAGTGATCTACCAGAAGATTTAGATTTAGGCAATATTATAGCAGTTGATGGAGAATTTATGGGCCTCAATGTTAAGCGTGATCCTTTATGTCTCATTCAAATATCAACTGGTAATTCTGATGCTCATATTGTCCAACTTGATAGGGAGAAATATGACGCTCCAAACTTAAATAGAGTTCTTTCTGATAAATCAATCACCAAAATATTTCATTATGGTAGGGCGGACATGGCTCATATAAAACATTACCTGAAAACAGAAACTAATAATATTTTAGATACAAAAATTGCTTCAAAATTAGCTAGATCCTATTCTGATAGTCACTCCCTAAAAACGTTAATTAAAGAATTTATGAACGTAGATGTAAGTAAACAATTTCAAAGTTCAGATTTTGGAGGGGAGCTATCTCCAGCACAATTAAAATATTGTGCCAATGATGTTATTTATTTACATAAAATTCATGAAGAATTAAATAAAATTCTTATTAGAGAAAAACGAGTTGATTTATATAAGAGCTGTTTGACATTTTTAAAAACTAGAGTTGATCTTGATTTAGCTTTATTTAAAGATGATATATGGTCTCATTAAATGGAAAAAAGAAATTATAAAAAAATTGCAAAAAGTGTAATTGATCTTGAAATCAAAGCTCTAAAAAAATTAAAAAATTCAATTAATAATTCTTTTAATGAAGCAGTAGAATCATTAGCAAACTGTCAATCTAAAGTGATATTATGTGGAGTTGGCAAAAGTGGGTTAATAGCAGCAAAAATTTCAGCAACACTTTCCTCTGTTGGAACGCCTTCATTTTCACTATCTGCAAACGACTGTTCTCATGGTGATCTTGGTAGTATTTCAAAAAAAGATATTTTAATTTTAATAAGTTATTCTGGTTCAACGGAAGAACTAAAAAATATTATAAAATATGCAAATCGAAATAAAATTACTCTAATAGGAATAATGTCTAAAAAAAACTCAATCTTATATAAAGCTTCTGATATCAAACTCCTTATTCCAGAGGTAACTGAGGCAGGTCTTGGTATTGTTCCAACATCAAGCACGATTAATCAATTGAGTATAGGTGATGCGTTAGCAGTTTCTGTATTGAATAAAAAAAATATTAATAAAAAAGATTTTAAAAAGTTTCATCCCTCTGGAAATCTTGGCGCACAACTTAGAACTGTTGAAGAATTAATGATCACTGGAAGTAAAATTCCATTCGTAAATGAAAGCTTAAATATGAAAAAAGCTTTACAAATTATTTCAAGCAAAAAACTTGGTACTTTAATTGTTCAAAATAATAAGAAAATCACCACAGGAATAATTACTGATGGCCAAATTAGAAGATTCAATGGAATGAGCAATAACCTCCAAGATCTATCCGTCAAAAAGGTTATGACCAGAAACCCTGTCAGCATTAATCAAGACACTCTTGCTGAAAAAGCTTTATCTATAATGAATGCAAAGAAAATCACCTCTCTATGTGTTCACAAAGATAAGAACAAAAAAAAGACTGTTGGAATTTTACATATTCACAAAATACTTCAGTCAAACATTCATTAAATGAATAAAAAGACAGGACTACAAGTTGCGATGGTTTTTGTTATTATTATCATTTCACTGTGGTTTTATTTAAAATACTTCACTAAGAATTTTGAAGATGTGAAGGAAACTTCAGTTATAGAAAAAATTGATGAAAATCAAAATAGCACCTCAACCTATATTGATGGTATTAATTATATTTCTACTGATGCTAAAGGCAATAAATATCAAATTACTTCAAAACAAGCTGAAATTAAAGCTGAAAATTCTGATGTGATGTTTTTGAGAGAGGTTGTGGCTTTTATTTTTATAAAAAATTCTGACACGGTTAAAATTACTTCTAATTTTGGAAAATATAATTCAAAAAATTATGATACTATTTTTTCTGAAAATGTAATAGTTATTTACCCAGGACATAAAATAACAGGTGAATACTTAGATTTTTCTTTTTTAAGTAATCTTGGAACATTTACTACAAATGTTTTTTATACTGGAGAAAAAACAAATTTATTTGCTGATAAAATTGAAATGAATCTTGACACTAAAGATACCAAAATTTTTATGAATGATACTAGAAAAAAAGTGTTAATCGAAGGAACTAGGTAATATGGGTATAATTAAAAAATTTAGAATTAAATCTTTTAAAAATCCACAGCCCCTGATCTCTCTAGAAAATATATCATTATCATTTGGCAAAAGAAAAATTTTAGACAACGTAAGCTTTAAGATTAATCATGGACAAATTTTAGGAATGTTAGGACCAAATGGAGTTGGAAAATCAACAATTTTTAATTTAATCACAGGTCTAATTAAGCCTGACTATGGCAAAATAAAGTTTGAAGGAATAGATGTTGTTAATTATCCAATATATTTGAGAACAACAAAATTTAAAATTGGTTATGTTCCTCAATATGGAGGTTATTTTAGCGATCTCACTTTATTGGAAAATTTAAAAGCAATAGCAGAAATTGTAATTGAAGATAAAAATTTAATTCACCATAAAATTGATCAGCTTATAGCTAAATTTGAATTAGATGCTATCAGAGATATAAAAGCAAAGTTTCTATCTGGTGGACAGAAAAAGAAACTAGTAATTGCTCTAGCTTTATTAAGCGACCCAAAAGTGCTTTTACTAGACGAGTGTTTTGCTGCATTGGATGTTTTAACTGTCAAAATGTTGCAGGAGATTATTGTTAATTTACAAACAGAAAGTAATATAACTATTTGTATTTGTGATCACCAAGCGCGTGATCTACTTTCTTGTGTGGATGTTGCGGTGATTTTATCAAACTGTAAAATTGTAGCGCAAGGATCTCCTAATGAATTAGTTAATAACACTGAAGCTAAAAATGCTTATTTCGGTGACTCTTTTAAATTTAATTAAAATATGCCGAAAACACTCATAATTGAAAATAAAATAAAAAAATTTAATAAAAAAATAAAAGTTAGTGGAGACAAGAGTTTAAGCATAAGATGGGTTCTTTTAGCGTCTCAAGCAATTGGAAAATCGAAAGGTTACAACCTTTTAATGTCAGAAGATGTGTTGGCTGCAATTGATAGCATTAAAAAACTTGGCATAAAAGTGAAGATACAAAAAAATTACTGTGAAATAGTTGGTAATGGAATTAATGGCTTTAAATATAAAAAAAACTTAACAATAAATGCTAAAAATTCTGGAACACTTGGTAGATTGATATTAGGTCTTTTAATTAAATCTCCTAAAAAAATAAAAATAATTGGTGATAAAAGTTTATCTAAAAGAGACTTTTCAAGAGTAACTATACCTTTGGGGAAATTTGGGGTTAAATTTTCTTATAAGATAAAAAACAAACTACCTTTAACAATTCTTGGCACACAATCAGCAGAGGGTATTAAGTATTTGGAGAACAGGGGCTCAGCTCAATGCAAAAGCAGTATAATGCTTGCAGCACTCAATGCATCAGGAACGACTTCTATTAAAGCAAAAAAATCAAGAAATCACTCAGAGCTACTTTTTAAATATTTAAAGATTCCAATCAAAATAAGAAAAGCTAAAAGATTTGATTTTATAGATATTAAAAAACCAAAAAAAATTAATGCTTTCAATTATCAAATTCCAGGAGACATAAGTTCAAGTGCTTTTTTTATGGTACTAACAACACTTGCTGATGACTCAAAACTTTTAATTAAGAATATAAATATCAATCCTTCTAGAGTGGGAGTTATTACAATCTTAAAAAAAATGGGAGCCGAAATAACACTTAAAAACCAAAAAAATTATAGAGGTGAAAAAATTTCTGATATTTTAATAAAAAGTTCAAAAAAACTTAAAGCTATTAATTGTCCAGTAGAATTAAATAGTAGTGCCATAGATGAATTTTTAGTTATTTTTTTAATTGCAGCAAAAGCAAAAGGTATTTCTTATTTTAAAGACCTTTCAGAACTAAACCAAAAAGAAAGTCCAAGGTTAATTTGGGGTTCTAAAATTTTAAATATGATGGGTATAAAAACAGATTTAACAAAAAATTCTATTAAGATTTATGGGCAACCCAATTTAGAAATAAAAAAACCAATAACTATTAAAAACTATCTAAAGGATCATAGAATTTTTATGATGAGCGCAATTGCTGCCTTAACCCTTGGTGGAAAATGGAAAATTCATGATAAAGATTCTATAAACACTTCCTTTCCATCTTTTTTAAAAATAGTTAAAAATATAAACCATTCATCACCATGAAATTAAAAAAAAAAATTAAGATTGCAATAGACTCCCCTGCTGCTGCTGGTGCTGGCACTCAAGCAAAATTAATTTCTAAACATTTTAACTTATTTTATTTAGATACGGGAAAAATTTATAGATTAATTGCAGATATTAAACTTACTCAACCAAATAAGTATAGTCATGGCTTGATAAAAAAAAAGATGCTCAAATTAACTATGAAAGATTTGCAAAATAAAAAATTATTATCAGATGAAGTTGGAACAATGGCATCAATTATATCAAAAGATAAAAAAATAAGAAAACTTGTTCATGCATTTCAAATTAAAAGTGCTTATCACCCCCCAAAAAAGTATAATGGATCTTGTTTAGATGGAAGAGACATAACTTATAAGATAATTCCTGATGCTGATTTTAAATTTTTTATAACAGCAAATACTAAGACTAGAGCTTTAAGGAGGTATAAAGAGTTAAAAGGACTAAATAAGAAAATATCTTTTAACGAAGTCCTAAAAAGTATCAAAAACCGTGACAAAAGTGATTATAATAGAAAAGTTTCACCTCTTATGAAAACTCGAGATTCGGTCTTGATTAATACTACGAATTTAACTAAAAGATCATGCTTTTTAAAAATTAAACAAATTATGAATAGGAAACTAAAAGCTTAATGGAAATTTATAAAGATCTTTCAAACCCAGCCTCTAAAGAGTTCGAACAATTACTAAATTCACAGTTTACTAAAACTGCAAATCTTGAAGAGGGAAAAATTATTACCGGTGTAGTAAATAAAGTTACTGATAATTTTGTATTTCTTGAAGTACCTGGTTTAAAATCAGAGCCTATCTTGGATATCAATGAATTAAAAAGCATGGGTATGCTTGATAAAGCAAAAGTAGGTGAAAAAATTTCTGTTCTTCTTGAAAGATTAGAAGATAAAAAAGGTGAAGTTCTAGTATCAGCTTCAAAAGCTCAAAAAATTCAAGGTTGGGATAAGCTTGTTGAAGCTTATGAAAAAAATGAACCTATCATGGGTAAAATTACTGGACGTGTTAAAGGTGGATGTATAGTTGAACACATTGATACTGGTTCTTTAATGTTTTTACCTGGATCTCAAATTTCAGACAAGCCATTAAAAGACATTAGTCATTTAATGAATGAACCTCAAAAGTTTGCTCTAATAAAATTAGATAAAGTTAGAGGAAATGCATGTGTTTCTAGAAGAGAAATAATTTCTTCATTTAAAAAAGAAGATAAAATTAAAATTGTTGAAAAATTCAAAGTTGGAGATTTAATTAAAGGTGCTGAAGTAAAAGGCTACAGTTCATTTGGTTGTTTCTTTAGTGTTAACGGTGAGCTTGATGTTTTAGTTCACTTACAAGAAATTTCTTATTCAAGAGTTAATCACCCTGATGAAGTTTTTACAATCGGTGAGAAACATGACCTTAAAGTAATTAGTGTTGACCTTGAAAAGCTTCAAGTTGGCTGTTCAGTAAAACAGCTTACACCAGATCCTTTTGAAAACATTTCAAATTACGAACTAAGTAAAATCTACAAAGTAAAAGTAGTCAAGCTTATGGACTTTGGAGCTTTTTGTGAACTTGAAAAAGGGTTATCAACTTTATTACACTCAAGCGAATTAAGTTGGACTAAAAAAAATATTTCTGCAAAAAAAATGTTTAGAGTTGGTGATGAAATTGATTGTGTAATTACTGAGATTGATAAGGAAAAAAGAAGAGTAGCTATATCTCACCGCTTAACAACTGATAACCCTTTTGAAACGTTTGAAAAAACTTACCCAATTGGATCTGAAGTTGAAGGTGAAGTTGCAAGTAAAAATGAATATTCTATTTTCTTAAAAGTTGATGGTTTAGATATCGATGCTTTCTTACATTGTAATGATTTAACTTACCTAAATAATGGTGAGGAAGAATTAGCTAAATACAAAATTGGTGATAAATTAAAAGTCAAAGTTTTAGAAGTAAAAGCTGCAGAACAAAAAGTTAGAGTTGGCTTACGTCAGACTCAACCAGACCCTTTTGATTGGTTTAATGATAAAAAAGCTAAACAAACTATTACAGTTAAAATTATTTCAACAGACAATAAAGGCCTTGTTGTAAGACCAGAAGGTTGTGAAATGGATTTCATTATCAAAAAATCTGCAATAGCTATTAATGCTGCTGATGCAAGACCTGCTAGATTTACAGGTGGAGAAAGAATTGACTGTGCTATTCAAGAATTAGATTTAGATAAGAGAAAAGCGACACTAAGTATTAAACTTTTAGAGGAAATTGATCGTAAAGTTGCGTTGGATACTTATGGTTCTGAAGCAAGTGGTAAAAACCTACCTTTCTCATCATTGTCTGATGATTTAGAGAAAAAGAAAAAAGAAGACGAATAAAAATTGGCTATTGTAAAATCAAAGCTTCTAAAACAACTCGCTAATAACTACCCTAATTTTTTAAAGAAAGACCTAGAAAAGTTTACTGATATCATTCTTACTGAAATAAAACAGGCACTTAAACGTGGAGATCGTGTGGAATTAAGGGGTTTTGGTATGTTCTCAACCAATATTCAAAAAGCAAGAATATCAAGAAATCCAAAAACTGGTGAAAAAGTAAACACACCAGAAAAAAAAACAATTCACTTTAAAATGTCTAAGGAAATGTTTAAAAAATTAAACAATGATGAATAAAAATATCTTTGTTGCTTGCGATACATCAAACTTAAAAGAAATAAAAAAAATAATTAACGACACAAAAACTAATAAACTTCAAATAATTCCAAAATTTGGCTTACAGTTTTTTTATTCAAAAAATGGAAGAACCTTTCTTCAAAATTTTAAAAGAGATTATTTCTTAGATTTAAAAATAAACGATATTCCACAAACTGCTTTATCTGCAATAGATAGTTTAAAAGATTTAAAAAAATGTAGATATATTACAGTTCATGCAAATGGTGGTCTTACAATGCTTAAGGCTATTACAAAAAAAGCTAAAATAATTAATAAAAATTTAAAAGTATTAGGAGTTACAATCTTAACAAGCCTTAATAACAAATCACTTAAAGAAATTGGTCATACTAAAACAGTAGAGCAATTAGTATTAAAACAAGCTGGTCTTATAAAAAAATCAGGCGCAGCTGGAATTGTGTGTTCTGCACAAGAGGCAAAAATAGTTAGGAAAAAATATAAAAACTTATTTATTGTTACACCAGGAATAAGGCTACCTGGAGATGATGCAAATGATCAGTCTAGAGTAATGACTCCCAACGATGCTTTTAAAAATAAAGTTTCTGGTATTGTGATGGGAAGATCATTAGTAAAAGGTAATATCAAAAATAATATTAAAAGACTAATTAATCATTTAAATCAATGATCCAACCCTGCAAGATTTGTGGGATATCTGACTCTAAAACTTTAGAATTTTTAACTTCCCATCCTACCCCACCTAAGATGATAGGGTTTATTTGTAATTGGCCAAAATCGATAAGATTTGTTGAATACAATAAGCTTAGAGAGCTATTAAAAGTTGATAAAAGAAAATCAGAATATGTTGCTGTATTAGTTAAACCTACTGAAGATATTTTAGAAAAAATAAAGGATTTACCATTCGACTACTACCAACTTTATGATTGCACGCCTGCTGAAGTTAAATCAATTAAGGAAAAATATAATAAAAAAATTATTGTTACAATAACTGTGAAGGATCAAAATGATACCGTTAGGTATTTGGAATATAATGAGCTTGCAGACATAATACTATTCGATAGCAAAGGTTATGAAAAAAGTATGTCTTTTGATCATCAATTAATTAAAAATATTAAGATTAATAAGGAATTGATGCTAGCTGGAAATATTCAAATTGAAGATAACCTTGAAAATTATAAAGAAATAGCAGACATTATAGATATTTCTGGAGGTCTAGAAACATCTGGATTAAAAGATATTTCAAAAATAAATATTTTTTTAAAAAAAATTAAACTAATTAACAATGAAGCTTAAAAAAAAAATTCCTTTAATTGATCAACACAATAAAAGTGGATTTTGGGGTGGTAAGTTTGGTGGTAATTTTATACCTGAAACTTTAAAAAAGCCCATTGAAGATATAACAGTACTTTTCGAAGAGCTTAGATATGATAAGAAATTTCTTAAAGAAAGGGACTATTACTTTAAAAACTACATAGGTTCTCCTACTTCATTTATTAAACTTCAAAACCTATCTGATCACTTAGGTGGAGCTCAAATATATGCCAAAATGGTGTCAGAGGCGAACGGAGGAGCTCATAAAATCTATAATGCAACAGTTCATTGCCTTATTGCTAAAAAGGCAGGAAAAAAATATGTCGTTGGTGATACGGGTGCAGGCTATGCTGGAAAAATGCTGAGTATGGCTGCTAAAAAGTTTGGCCTTAAATGCAAAATATTCATGGGTGCAAAAGATATAAAGAGGCAAAAACCTAATGTGGACGCGATGAAAAAGAATGGTGCAGAAGTTGTGCCCGTTTATTCAGGAAGCCAAACATTAGTAGATGCCGTTAGTGAATGCATGCGTTACTGGGTTTCAAATTGTGATAATACTCATATGTGTGTTGGTTCAACAGTTGGACCTAATATATTTGTTAAAATTTGTGGCTGGAGTACAGCTCAAATTTCAAGAGAGTTAAAAATTCAAATACAATCTGAGTTTAAAAAGATACCTAAAAAAATTAAACTTATTAACTGTGTGGGTGGTGGAAGTTCAGCCTATGGTTTTTGGAGTGAGTTTATTGATTATGACAAAAAACAAATTGAATTAATTGGTGTTGAAGCTGGAGGACCAAAAAATTCAAAACTACATGCAGCACCTCTAACTAGTGATGCTAAACTTGGAATATTGCATGGAGCTGCAGCCTATGTTTGTCAGAATAGTGAAGGACAAATTAATGATACTGCCTCTATTTCTGCTGGATTGGATTATCCTGGTGTGTCACCTATTCACTGTTTCTTAAAAGATACTAAGAGAGCAAGATATACATCTGCAACTGATGAAGGTGCTTTAAATGCATACAAACTAGTTACAAAACTTGAAAAAATAAACCCAAGTTTAGAGCCTAGTCATGCTTTTGCAGAAGCTATAAAGATTGCACCAAAACTAAACAAAGATACTATCATTATAGTAAACTCGTGTGGTGATGCTAAAAAAGATCGTGATATTTTAAAAGAAAGATTGGGAAAAATTAACTAAGATGTCCTTAATTAACCTAGCATTTAAAAAAGTAAAGATTGAAAAAAGACCTGCATTACTAACTTACACAGTAGCTGGGGATAATAGTAAAAAAATATCTCTTGAGATATTAAAATCAATTGCAAAATATGCTGATATTTGTGAGATAGGATTTCCTCACAATACTCCAATTGCAGATGGTGGCCAGATTCAATCAAGTGCTTATAGAGCTTTAAAAAATGGTATCAAAATTAAAGATGTTTTTTCAATAGTTAAAGATTTTAAAAAATCAAAGCAATCAAAGCCTGTAATATTGATGGGTTATTATAATATGATTTATCAATATGGAGATAATAACTTTATAAATATTTGTAAAAAAGTAGGAGTAGATGGATTAATTGTTGTTGACCTTCCTTATCCAGAGAATAAAGAATTTGCAAAAAAGTGTAAGAAAAAAGGTATTAGTTTTATTCAGTTATTATCTCCTACCACGTCACCGAGCAGAATGAAAAAGATTATAAAAGATTCACATGATATGGTTTATTATATCAGTATGCTCTCAACAACTGGCGGCAAGCTAAAGGTTTTACCTAAAAAAATATTAGAGCGTTATAGTAAGATTAAAAGTCTTAATAAGAATAAGAATATTGTAATAGGCTTTGGGATCACTGAAAAAACTATAGCATCTTTAAGAAAGGCTGATGGATTGGTGGTTGGTAGTGCTTTGTGTAAAGAAATATCAAATTCTATTAAAAAACGCCAAAATCCTGTCACAAATGTAACTAATATTGTGTTAAAGTTAAGAAAAAAAATAGCATGAATTGGATTAAAAAAACTTTAAGATTTGGTGAGAAGATAAAAACCATCATTAAAGCACGTGCAACCAAAATTGAAATAGCTAATAGTGATTGGACCTCATGTTGTAAGGGGCCTATTTTAAAAAAAGATTTAGAAGAAAACTTATGGGTTTGCGCATCTTGTAACAAACACCACAGAATAAGCCCACGTCAAAGATTTGATATTATATTTGGCAAAAACAATTATGAAGTTTTAAAAACTCCCATTCCTCAAGACGACCCTTTAAATTGGAATGATGCAAAACCTTATAAAGATAGACTAAAAGCTGCTAGAAAAAAAACTGGTATGGATTGTGGAATGATGGTTGTTAATACTAATATTCTAAATTTAAAAATTACAGCAATTGCATCTGATTTTGATTTTGTAGGTGGCTCAATTGGTGCTGCTGAAGGTGAAGCTTTTTTATACGGAACTCAACATGCAATAGAAAATGAACAACCTTTTGTAGTGTTTACTTCTGGTGGTGGAATGAGGATGATGGAAAGTCTTATATCATTAAGCCAAATGACAAGAACGACACTGGCAATTAATGAACTAAAGAAAAATAATTTACCCTATATTGTTGTGCTAACTGATCCAACCGCTGGTGGAATTACGGCCTCATATGCAATGTTAGGTGATCTACACTTAGCAGAACCAGGGGCTCTTATAGCTTTTGCAGGAGCCAGAGTAATTCAAGGAACTGTAAGAGAAGAGTTGCCAGAAGGCTTTCAAAGAAGTGAGTACGTTCATAAATCAGGATTTATCGATATGATTGTCGAAAGAAAAGATATAAGAGAAAAAATTGGATCATTATTATCAATATTGTTAAAGAAAAATTCTGCTATAAATTCATCAGAAAATGAAACTTCAGAAGATAGTAGAACGCTTACAAAAGCTGCATCCTAAAGAGATTGATCTAAGTCTAGATCGAACTAGAAATCTTTTAGAAAAATTAGGCAATCCTCAAGATAAAATTAACTGTATTTCTGTTGTTGGAACAAATGGAAAATTTTCTACAATCCAAGCACTTTATGCGATTTTAAAAGAAGCAAATTATAAATGTAATATTTATACTAGCCCTCACATTCAAAAAATTAACGAAAGATTTTTCTTTAACAACAAACCATTAACAGATGATGAATTGGCCAATCTTTTTTCTGAAATAGAAGAAATTAATAATCAAACACAAATTACTTTCTTTGAAATTTTAACTGTTGCTTACCTTCATTATGCAAAGAAATACCCTGAAAACATTAACTTAATTGAGTCAGGTCTATTCCATAGATTTGATGCAACCAATATTTTAAAGAAAAACTTAGCTAGCATTGTAACAGCTATTGGTCTTGATCACTTAGACTGGCTTCCAAAAGAAGAGCAAACAGTTAACAAAATAATATTTGAAAAAACATCCACTTTATTAAACTCTAAAATCATTGTTGCAAAACAAAGTACAAATGAAATTAGCAAAAGTATTGAAGATATAATTAAAGATAATTCTTCTAAAAAAATAATCTTTAATAAAGATTATAATTTTACATTAAAAGAAAATGATTTTTTTTATTTTGAAGATGAATTTGGTGCTCTTAAACTTCCAAAACCTAATCTACCTGGAGAATTTCAATTGGAAAATGTCTCTACTGCAATTGCAACCGCTAGACAATTAATAGATTATAAAATAACTGATGAACATATTAAGAGTGGTATTACTAAAATAGAAAGTATCGCACGGCTTCAAGAGTTAAAATCTGGAAAATTAAAAGATTTAACTAGTAATAATTTATTATTTGTAGATGGGTCTCATAACCCACTCGGTGCAAAGGTATTAAATGAATATCTTCAAAGTCTAAATTGTAACAAACATATTATTTTAGGAATGATGGCTAATAAAAACCACAATGAATATATGAGTTACTTTAAAGATATTAAATCATTAACAACAATTGATATTCCCAATCAACCCAATGCTATTAGGGGAAGTGAACTTAAAGAGAAAATTAAAAATTTTGAAAATATTAATTACAAAAATTCTGTTGAAGAGGCGATTAGCTCAATTGATCTTCAAGAAAATGATATTATTTTAATTACAGGGTCTTTGTATCTTGCGGGAGAAGTTTTAAACTTAAACTAGATATTCTTATCTAGAAATTCTTTCATTTGGCTCTCGGCAACTCCACCAACTTTTCTGTCTACTTCAACACCTTTTTTGTAAACGATTACAGTTGGTACGCCTCTCACACCAGCAGCTGAACCAGTATTAATTCCACCATTTTCAATGTCAGCATAATAAAAGCTAGCTTTATCTTTGTAGCTATCTGAAAACTTATCCATGATGGGTTTAAGACTCTTGCATGGAGCACACCATTCTGCAGAAAATTGAACTACAGAGATATCTTCATTCTTAATTTTTGTTTCAAATTCTTCATCTTTAAAATCTATAAGCATGCTTCTTATATAAATTTTTATTCTATTTATTCAATATGTAAAAAAGGATTTTTTTAGTTAATTAACAGAGACTTATTATGCCTGCTCGTATTTTTTTTGAATGCCTTCAACAAACTCATTAATTTCGTCTAAAAACTTGAGCTTTTTTTCGTCTTTTTCGTTGGTATATCTATCTCTTAAGTTATCACACTCAAAATAAAATTCTTTGCAAGTCCACCATTTTTCTTTTTCATCACTTAATATTCTTTCAGCTATTCCACGTTTAATAGTCTTAAGCATATCAGCAGGCAGTGTATCCGGTGATTCTTGATATATTATCTTTTTTCCAAAGCTTACCATTCTCTCATCTTCAAATTTATCTAATAATATTAATTTATCTTTCCAAGATGCTGCGTGCCATTTTGGAAATAAAGCTGTGTCTTTTTGAGGGGTAAATTTTTTATAAATTGTCTCCTCTGCTAACAAATCAACTTGAGAATCAAATTGAGCTTTTTCTTCAGCAGTTTCTCGTAATGCCGTTAAAACATTTTGAGAAAATTTCTCATTACTATTTACTAATTTTGCACGCTCTTTAATTAAATCAGGATCAAGTTTGCTATATGGTTCAACTTGTAGTCCATAACTTGCATCTAAAATTATAGGAGCTTTGTTTGACCTTATAGTTCTTAGAAACTTTAATTTTTTAATAGCACTTTTAAGTTCAGAAATTGACATATCAAATAATGGAATAGGATCAATTTTAAGATCAAAAGCTTGGCCCCATTGATAGATTGGGTGAATACAATGTTTTGGATGAAGTGGTGCAACTACAAATCTATAATTTTTACCAAAATGATATTCAGCCAATGTAAACATTTTCTCTGTTTTAAATATTGTCTCGGTATCACTCTTGTTTGCTGTTCTTAAAAATGTATCCCAAGTTTGAGGTTGATTTTTTTTAATTAATCCTAAAACCTTAACAGTTAACTCTGCATCAAATAAAGCTGAGTGAGCTCCACTAGATTCAAATCCATTCATTCTAGCTAACGATTCTAGTTTCATGACCGCATTACCTTTTGCATTTATTTCAGTTTTTACAACACTTTCATCAACTGCATGAGCACCTCTTGCAATATTTAAACCATCATGTCTTTTATTAGGAGTTGCATTTGTAATATATGGATATCTAATTCCTCTAAAGAATTCGTTTCTTATCATCTCATCATCAAAACCAATGTTTGACCAACCCATAAACATTGCTGGACTCCACTTTTTAAATATTGCTTCTAATTGAGATAGCATTTCATAGTGACTTAAATTTCCTTTAGTTAATAAATCAACACTAGTTTTGTTAACTATCAAGGCCATTGCTTGAGGAACTTCCCCTTCTGGCAATCTACATCTAAAATTAAAACGATCTAATTCTTTAAAATTTGGATCAACTAAAATACCACCTACTTCAATAATACTTCCCCATGAAGTATTGGCGCTACTAGATTCAATGTCCCATATTGCTAAATTCATATTAATTGGTATTCCTTTGGTGATAGTACTGTTCGACTTTTTCTAAAAACTTATTTTGATATTCTTCTAGTTTAACACCTTGAATTCTAAAATCTTGAAATAAATTATCAACCGTACATAACAGGACAATTCCTTGGGTGATGTTTGAATTGTAAACAACGTTATGAGCTAATGAATAAGCCCCTAATTGAAGGTAATAGTCCTCAATCCACTCTTCTTTTTTCGGTTTATTAGACTGTTTAAAATCAATGATAGTCTCTTGTCCCTCATACACTCCACAAGCATCACACGTTCCAGCATATTTCCCTGGATAGTACAATGTAGCTTCAGTTCCCCAAATCTCTGACAATTTATTTTTAATTCCTTGTTCAATAATTTCGTCTGCCATTTTCTTAGACTTATTTTCTTCTTCTAGTAATTCTAAATTTAATTGACCTAATAAATATTTTTCTAAATGAGAATGCATTGATGTGCCTCTACTTGAAGCATCATTTTTAATTCTATTTGCTTCAGCAGCTCCAACTCTTGCTTTCCAGTTTGCAAGAGATGCTTTTTTTTCTTCACTTTGTGTTGCTTGTAATATGGAAGTTACTGATGGAAGTTTTTGTTGATTTACAGCATACATTCTTGAGCCACTCACCATTGATCTCATAGATTTTGGATAAGTAAATTTATTATTCCACTGCATATGGTTTTTATAAACGTTATTTAACAAAAAAAGAAATTAATTATTTGCTTGTTTTGAATGGTCAACAAATTTTTCTACGTTTTCTGTTTGAACAGCTTTATCGACTTGTTCAGGATCTTTAATATTTTCTAGGCTTCTGCTGATCGATCTTGCATCTGTTCCAAATTTATCAACAACAATCATTGCTTCTTCTAATTTTTTTCTAAGAGAAACTATATTATCAAAGTGTTTTCCAAATCTTGAGCTAATTGTTTTTAAATGATCATAGATTTCAGTTGCACCCTTTTGAACTTTTAAAGATTGAAAGCCCATGTGTAATGATTGCAAATAAGCTGAAAGAGTATTTGGACCACAGATTACAATTTTATATTTTTTCATTAATTCTTGGGTTAATAATTCTTTAGTAGTTGGATCTTGGTATTCAGTTAATTCTTTATATAAACTTTCAGTTGGGGCATAAACAATTGCAAAATCTGTAGTTTTTGGTGGAACAATATATTTTTCATTAACACTTTTAGCTTTTGCTTTAAATGCAGCAGCTAATTTTGCTCTTGCATCTGCAACAGCTTTTTTATCATCTGCGTCATAACCATCGGTAATTGCTTTAAATTTTTCTACTGGAAAATGTGAGTCTACAGGCACCATTACATCACCCTGAAGTTTGATTGCAAATTCAACATTTTCACCTGTATCTTCTTTCATCTTAACGTTAGTCATGAATTGAGAACCAGGTAATAAATCTTTGATTAGAGCGTCTAATGAAAACTCTGCAAGAGTTCCATATTTTTTAACTCCAGCTAAAATTTTTGTTATACCTTCTTGGCTTTTATTTAATAATTCGACCTGACTATTGAAGTTTCCTACTTTTTCATCAACTTTAGTTAAAGCTTCTGTCATATCTTTAGTCACCCCGGTTGATAGGTTGTTAAATGAAGTCGACATTGAACCAAGTGAAGTATTAATGGTAGTATTTAAGGTATCTTTTAATGAGGTAATTTCTGTCTTTAAATTAGCCATCTCTTCAGCTTCTTTATTTTCGCTCTCATCTTTTGGCTTAGATTTTAAGTTTAGATAAAGAATTGCTAAAGCAACTCCTAGCAATAAGACTAATACTGTTAATAAAACTATGTCCATGATTCTAGGGGATATTTTATAGTAAAAATTTGATTTATATATGTAATTATTTAAAACTGTCTCTATGGAATTAATCTTAATACTAAAAATACTACTTATTATTGGGGCTATTGTTGCAGCTTATGCAGTACTTAGAAACCTTGATATTATTAGGATTATTTTAATTTACGTAAAAGATACTTTACTTAGAAAGTAGCTTAACTAATTTTTTAACCAGACTATTCTTTAGAGAAGATTTTGAGGCCATCATACAGGCCTCTGACTTTAAAATTTCACCATCTTTAAGAATTCTAAGATTATTCGCTCTTAGAGTTTCACCAGATGAAGTAATGTCAGTTATAATTTCAGATGACCCAGTAAAAGGATATGCTTCAGTTGCACCTAAGCTACTAACTAACTTAAATTGAGTAACTCCTTTTGAAAACAAAAACTCTCTTGTTAAATTGGGATATTTTGTTGCTACTCTTAATCTTTTTTTCTTTTTATCTTTAAATTTAAAAGCAATTTCTTCTAAATCAGCAACTGTTTGAACATCAATCCAAGGGTCCGGGATAGCAACAACCAATGTTGCTTTACCAAATCCATAATTCTTAACAACACTTATTTTCTTTTGAATATTAACTTCACTCTCTTTTAATAAATCATATCCAGAAAAGCCAAGATCTAAAGAGCCATCTCCAAGTCTTTCAACTATCTCTCTTGCATGAAGATATAACACTTTAACATTATTTAAGTTTTTAATAGATCCTAATAAATCTCTTTCACCTCTTTCTGAGACTAAATTTAATTTATTTTTTTTAAATATTTTTAAAATATCTTTTCTAAGACGACCTTTGCTTGGAATTCCAATATTGATAATATTTTTTGTCATTAGTAGTTTAAATTTAAAGCAGCTCCTACTGCTGGAACTTGTTTTTTAGATCCAAGGTCTGAAATTAGTTTGTCGTATCGTCCACCATTAATGACGTTAATATTTTTTGATTTAGATTTAATATCAATTTTAAATACCATACCTGTATAATATTCTAATTGACGCCCAAAAGACGCTGAGAACTTTACATTTAATTTTTCAATTTTGTTTAATGAGGTTGGGAAATATTTTTGATCCACAACTAAATTAATTTTATTTTTTTTAAAAAAGATATTAAGTTTTTCAGCTGCTTGTCCTATTGGACAATTAATTTTTAAAAACTCTTTAATAATTTTTGAAACGTTTTTACCTCTACTGGCTCTTCTTGGATCTTTAATCTTATTATCAAATCTTTTTAAGATTTCCTCAATTGATCGTCCAGCAATTACTATTTGCTGTTTATCTTTTAGCATTTTTTGATATCTCTTTTTATCAACTTCAACAATTGTTGGGTCTACATCAGAGTTTGTCTCTAATCTTTTTAATAAATCATTGAAGTATTCTTCTCTCCAAAAGTGTCTTGAAAGCCTTAATTTCCATCTTTTTGGAATATCTAGTTTTGAAATTAATAAATTGAAAATCTCAACGTTACCAATCTTTAAAGTTCCTGATGAATATTGTAAATTAGATAGAGATTTTAAGGCTGTATTAATAATTTCCTTATCATCTTTTTTTTCATCTTTAGAGCCAATGATCTCAAAGCCAACTTGATCTCTAATAATAGAATCTTTTTTGTTATTTGATTTTCTATAAGCCTGACCGCTATAAAATATTTTCTCTTTTCCTTTAAGATTATTTTCTAAATATCTCAAGCAAGATGCTATTGTAAGGTCTGGTCTTAGACAAAGCTCACTACCATTTTGATCAGTAAATGAAAAAATAAACTTTCTAAAATTCTCTCCAGATCGTTGAACAATATGATTAGCTTCAATTACTGAGGGTAAATCAATATATTTAAACCCTTTAGATTTAACCGACCTAAGGATTTTTTCAGATAAATTTTTTGATTTCATCAATTAAGTTTTCTTTTGGGAATGTTACTTGATTGTTTTCACCTTTAACTCCTAAAAGGTTTTTTAAAGTAATCGTATTATCTTTAAATTCATTTTCACCACAAATAACAGCTACTGGGCATTGTTTTTTATTCGCGTATGTTAACTGTTTGCCTAGATTTTTCTTACTATCTAAAAATATTTCAGAGTTAATATTATTGTCTCTTAAAACTTTTAAAATCTCGTAATAATTTTTTAAATACTTTTCATCCATTACACAAATAATAGCTGGTTTTTTCTCATCAACTTCAATTTGATTAAGTTGCATCATTGCAAATAATAATCGGTCAACGCCTATACTCATTCCAGTTCCAGGGATATCAACTCCCTTAAATCTTGAAATTAATTTATTATATTGTCCGCCTGAGCAAATACTTCCTATATCAATTTCTTTATCTTTATTGTTTGTTGTCTTAAAATTTAAATTTGTTTCAACACAAAATCCGTCATAATAAGCAAGCCCTCTAACAATTGTAAAGTTTGTCTTTATTTGATCTAAATAATCTCCATAACTTGCTATTTCCAACAAGTCTTCTAATTCTTTAATTCCTTCTTGAGATAAAGGGTTTTTTAAATTTTCTTTTAATTCTTTTAAATCTTTTACTTTTAAGAAGTTGATTATTTGTGAAGCCTGATCATCAGATAATTCAGCACCTTTTGTAACAGCTCCACTTACATCTACTCTTTCTTTTTTTAATAAATCTTCAACTCCTCTTAAACCAAAGCCAGGCTTATCCAATTTATCTATTGCCCTCATAACTTTTATCTTTTTGTCTTCAGATATTTTAAGGTCTTCAATTAAACCTTGAACAATTTTTCTATTACTAATGTTAACAACGAACTGATCTTTTTTTAAACCACAAGCAAGAAGTGTACTTGAAATTAAATTACAAAGTTCAGCATTTGCTTGGGCTGGGTTAACGTTACCTACTATATCAGCGTCACATTGTAAAAAGCTTCTATAACGAGCATTACCCGCTTTTTCGTTTCTCCAGACATCACCCATTTGATATCTTTTATAAGGTAAGGGTAATTCTTGATTGTTTTGAGCAACAAATCTAGCTAACGGACTTGATAAATCATATCTAAGGGTAATATTTTTTTCACCATCTTTAAATGAGAATACGTCAGACATAGAATTACTATCATCATCTGCAAGAAATGATCCAATATTTTCTGAAATTTCAAATGAAGGAGTTTCAAGAGCAGCAAAACCAAATTTTATAAAATTAGTTTCAATAATATTAATTAACTTTTTCTTGAGAATTAATTTCTTACCCCATCGGTCTTCAAATCCTGAGGGTAACCCAGGAATTAGTTTATTTTCTTTATTCATTTTTTTTGGTACCCGCGCTTGGAATCGAACCAAATCCTATAGTTCCACAAACTATCGTACTAACCGTTATACTACGCAGGCATTCCTTGTTTTTATATTATTTTTGTGTGGATTTAAAATTATATTATAAATAAATAGCCTAAAGGCTATGGAAACAAAGTCTATGAGTACTTCTTGAAGTCTCTCTATATGTAATATTTATAATCATGAGCAGTCTTTTAGACAATTAAGAATAATTTTCAACACATAAATATTAAAGGCGTTGACCTTATTTTTAAATTTTTAGAGAGGTGGTGGTGGCCCCAACTGGACTCGAACCAGTGACACACGGATTTTCAATCCGATGCTCTACCAACTGAGCTACAGGGCCCCATATTAACCTCTAAAAGTGATACGACCTTTGGTCAAATCGTAAGGTGTCATTTCGACTTGAACCTTATCACCTTGAAGTACTCGAATTCTGTTCTTACGTAATTTGCCTGCAGCATGAGCTGTAACAATATGGCCGTTTTCTAATTTAACTCTGAACATTGCATTCGGTAATAAATCCTCAACAATTCCTGAGAACGACAGCATTTCTTGTTTTGACAAATTTATTTTCTCCTAATTCTTTTTTCTACCGACTTAGCGTGTCCCGCTAAACCCTCGTAGTTTGCAAGTGTTATAACTGATGGACCAAGGGTTTCAATCCCTTTTTTTGATAGGTTTATATATGAAATTCTTTTATAAAATTCATTAACACTAACTCCACTTGAATATCTTGCTGAAGAATTAGTTGGTAATACGTGATTAGAGCCAACATTGTAATCTGTCATTGCCATTACAGCATATTTTCCTAAACAGATAGATCCTGCATTTTTAATCTTACCCACTACTTTTTTATAGTTCTTGGTATTAAGCTCTAAGTGCTCAGGAGCAATTTTGTTTACTGTATTAATAATTTTTTGGTCAGACTGCATATGAATTAAGATTCCATTATTGAGTAAACTATTTTTTGCAATTACAGCTCTAGGTATTTCTTTCAATTGATTAATAATTTCATCATTAACTTTTTTAATAATTGATTTATCTTTTGAAATTAAAATACATTGAGCAAGATTATCGTGTTCTGCTTGACCTATTAGGTCGCTTGCTATCCATTCAGGATTTGAAAACTTATCACAAACAATTGTCACTTCAGAAGGGCCTGCAATCATTCCTTCAATTCCAACATCTCCAAAAACTTCTTTTTTTGCTGCAGCTACGTACGAATTTCCAGGGCCTACAATTTTATCAACTTTTTTAATTTTCTTAGTACCATATGCAGCAGCTGCAATAGCAGATGGTCCTCCAATTGAATAAATCTCTTTAATCTTACATTTCTTTGCAGCATATAATACAGCTGGATTTTGTTTACCTTTTTGACCTGGATTAACCATAACTAGCCTTTTCACTCCAGCAACAATTGCAGGTATTGCATTCATTAAAACACTGGAAGGGTATGAGGCTGTTGAACCAGGCACATAAATTGCAACCGATTCAATAGGTACGTATTTATACTCTAATTTATTTTTTAGTTTATCCGTATAAGAAATATTTTTGAATTTTTGTAACGAGTGGAATTTATAAATTCTATCATAAGCAAGATCGATTGCTTTTTTAACCTTTGGATCTAAAGATTGAATAGTTTTATTTATTTGTTTTGTACTTGGGGCAATAACGCTATTTTTATTAAATCTCTTTTCATACTTTAAGATGGCTTTGTCTCCATTTTTCTTAACATCTTTAATAATTTTAATAACCGAAACTGAATTAAGTTGGACTTTATTTTTTCGTTTAGACAATAATGTGTCTAAAGTTTTATCAAAGTTTTTATTTTTACTATCTAATATCTTAATCATTAATCAGCTTTGTTTTGGTCATCTAAAGTTACTTCAATTATTTCTGTTGATAATGTAATGTATGCGTTGTTTGTAAACATTAAGTTTATCTCATAGTTGTCATTATTCTTTAAATAATCCATCCCAATTAACTCTATTTTTTTCTCAGGATCATTTTGTTTAATATTTTTAGATTTAACTCTATCTACAAATTCGAATTTGCAAATACTGGTAACTTTTTTATCTTTCTCATCTGTTTCTACTTTAGATCTATTTAATGATAATAAAAAAACTTTGTTTGATTGAAGATATTTAATTTCATCAACTTTAACTTCAGCTCCAGAGCAGCATGCTGAGATTACTTGCAATCCCTCATTGTCTATAGCTATAATTTTTGATAAATATTTTTTATTCATTAGTTAATTCTCTTAATTTTAGCTCCTACTTTTTTTAATTTCTTCTCTATATCTTCATAACCTCTATCAAGGTGATATATCCTATTAATTACCGATTTTCCTTTGGCTGCAAGTGCTGCAAGAATTAAAGATACAGAAGCTCTTAAATCTGTGGCCATTAATTCTGCTGCTTCAAATTTGATATTTCCTTCTATGGTTGCTTTATTTCCATTAATAGAAATCTTAGCTCCCATTCTATTTAACTCCGCAACGTGCATAAATCTATTTTCAAATATTTCTTCTTTAATATGAGATTTTTTATTGCCCTTACACAATAATACCATCATTTGTGCCTGTAAATCTGTTGGAAATCCTGGATAAGGAGATGTTTTAATATTTATGCTTTTAATCTTTTTATTTCCTTGAATAAGGATTTCATTTTTTCTTAAAATAATTTTTGATCCTACTTTTTTTAAGATATTAATTTCTGTTCTTATTATCTTGGGATCAATTCCAGTAATCTTCAAATTTCCTTCTGTTAATGCTGCAGCTATTAAATACGTTCCAGCCTCTATTCTATCTGGCATTACTGAATAATTTAATTCTTTAAGGTTATTCACTCCTTCAATCCAAACCGTTCTCTTTGCAGTCCACTTAATATTACAGCCCATATTAATTAAAAAATTAACTAGATCTTTAATTTCGGGTTCAATGGCACAATTTGATAAAGTTGTTTTTCCTTTAGCTAAACATGAGGCTATAATTAAATTTTCTGTAGCACCGACTGAAACTTTAGGAAATTTTATATTCGCTCCTATTAACCCTTTGGGTGCATTAGCGTGGACATATCCCTGAATAATCTTATATTTAACTCCAAGTTTTGATAGAGCTTGCAAGTGAATATCGACAGGTCGTGTCCCTATCGCACAACCGCCAGGTAATGAAACTTTTGCTTTACCAAATTTAGCAAGTAGTGGTCCTAAAACTAATATTCCCGCTCTCATAGTTTTAACCAAGCTATAAGCTGCAAAAGTTTTTGTTTGCTTGGTATTTTTGATAATTAATTCTTTTTTATTACCATCAATAACCGAACCTAATGACTTTAATAAAAGTATCATTGTTTCTATATCTTTTACTCTTGGAAGGTTTGCTAAAGATATTTTTTTATTTGATAGTAATGTTGCAGCTAGAATAGGAAGAGATGCATTCTTAGATCCTGAAATTCTAATATGTCCCTTGAGCTTTGCTACTCCAAAGACTTCCAATTTTTTCATGATTATACTTTTGGTAAAGTTACTCCAGTTTGACCCATGTATTTTCCTTTACGGTCAGCGTATGAAGTTTCGGGAGACTGATCTCCTTTTAGAAATAAAAATTGAGCAACACCTTCATTTGCATAAATTTTTGCTGGTAGTGGTGTGGTATTAGAAAATTCAAGAGTAACTGTTCCAAAAAATTCAGATTCGATTGGAGTTACGTTCACTATAATCCCTGTTCTTGCATATGTGCTTTTACCAACAACGATACACATGATATCTCTTGGTATTTTAAAGACTTCGATAGTGGTTCCAAGGGCGAAGGAATTAGGAGGAATGATAATATATTCTGAGCTTTTTTGGTTACAAAATTATCCGAAGAAAACTCCTTAGGGTCAACGATAGAAGAATTAACATTATGAAATATCTTAAATTCATCTCCTACTCTTGCATCATAGCCAAATGAACTAAGTCCATAAGAAATTTTACCATCTCTTACTTGCTTATCTATAAAAGGAGAAATCATTGATTCCTCAACTGCTAACCTCCTTATAGATTTATCGGAAAGTACTGACATTATTTACTTTTCTTCTTATTTTTTTTTTGAAAAATTTTTCTTTTTTTTAAATTTTTTTTAAGAGCCAGACTTAACTTCTCATTTTTTTCTTTATCATTCATTATTTATCTGGATTAGTTAAAAAATCTAAAGTGATAGGCTTTGATGCATCTAAAGTTTTCTCTGGTTCTTCTTGAATTTTTGGTCCCTCTTTAGCTTCACGTTTTGCTTTTTTTTCGGCAAGCTTTTTTTCTCTCTTAGCTTGCTTCTCCATAAGCTTATTGCCTTTAGTAGATTTATAATCGTAATGAATGCCCATAAAATTTCCTCCGTAGGTATAAATCATTATATGAAAAAAATTAAGGCAATTTTTTGAAAAAATGATTTATTATAGAAATACTTGAATAAAATAACAAATTAGCCCCTATAGTTAAATGGCATAACATGTCCATGGTAAGGATAAATTTCAAGTTCGATTCTTGGTGGGGGCACCAGATTATTTTTTATAAAATATTTTTCTAGCAACAATTGCAACTATTAATAAAGCTCCAAAAGCAATCATTGGGATGTAGATATCTGGTGAATATATCAAATCACTGATTCTAGGAGCTTCTAAATTTTGTTCTATGATTTTTTCAAGTCCACTTCCAATTGAAACAACTAAAAATAGTGGTGGAGTTAATCCTATTAATGTTGCCCAAAAAAAATTACTTGTTCTGACATTAAAAATACAAGGTAATACATTTGATAATGCAAAAGGAATGCCTCCAATAAATCTATAAAGTAAAAGATAAATAAATTCTGATTTTTTAAATTTAGCTTCTAAATTTTTAAATTTATTTAAAAACTTTTCTTTAATAATTTCTTTAAAAAAATAATTTCCAGTGATGTATAAAATTGTTGCTCCAATAGTCATTCCAATTATTAGAATAAAAGTTCCAAGCCACTTACCAAAAATAAACCCTGCTAAGAGTGCAACCGGTAAACCAAATCCAGCCATAACAACCCAGACAATTGTGGCTATTAAAAATATTAGAGAGATTAAAAATAAATTAGTTTGCTTTAATCCAAAAAAATAATCTCTATTATTTTTAATAAATTCATAGCTAGTTAATTCTTCAAGGGTGAATTTTGATAAAAAAAAGTATAAAAATGATGAAACAACTAGAAGATAAAATAAACCCAAAGTTATCTTAACTTTTTTTGATTTTTCCATAATTTAGTGGTCGTATTATAAAATCTTCTATTTGCTATTTATACATATAATTACTATAAAGGGCGAAATTTAAAAAAACTTAAATAAATCCTATGAAAAGAACATATCAACCCAAAGTTGGAAAACGTCTTAAGAAGCATGGCTTCAGATCAAAGATGGCAACTAAAGGTGGGAAAAAACTTATTAAGAGAAGACGTGATAAGGGACGTAAAAACCTTACGGTGTCATCCACTCAAAAAAAACCTCAGGGTAAATAAACCAAACTAAATGAAAAGCAAAATTGTTGCTCTTTCTAAAAACGAAGATTTCAAAAATTTACTTAAGAAGAAAAAAATCTCAAACAAATATATCACTCTTTTTTTGGCCCTCTTGCAGATAAAGATGATAAAAAACTAAATATTAGCTTTGTAGCTAAAAAAAAACTAATCCGTGGTGCCGTAAAGAGAAATAAAATTAAAAGAAGATTAAGAAATATAATGAACGAAGCTGTAAAAAAATTGTCAATAAACTTTAATTATTCTTACCTTGTGATTGCGAAAATGACTATGCTAAACAATGAATATGCGATAATAAAAGATACTTTATTCCAAGACATAGAAAAGATTAAGTAATGAATATTATATCAAACATTTTAATTGGCCTGATCAAATTTTATAAAATGGTTATTAGCCCCTACTTAACTCCTTCGTGTAGATATCTTCCAACTTGCTCAGAATATACAATTGAATGTTTAAGAACATATGGGCTCATTAAAGGGATCTCAAGAAGCACTAAAAGAATATTTTCATGTCATCCTATTAAGATGTTGGGTGGCGGTGAAGGATTTGATCCTGTAAACAAAGAATTAAAGGCTAAAAAATAATGGATACTAGAAACGTAATTGCAGCAATATCCTTATCAGCAGCTGTTATTATTTTATACTCTCTTTTCTTTCAACCTGATCCTGTAACTATTAAAAAAAATCTAGCTGAACAAAATAAAATTGAAAATAATAAAGACACTCCTAGCTTGGATAAAAATGAAAACTTTGCAAAACTTTCAAGAACAGATGCTTTAAAAGAAAATGAAAGAATTCAATTTGAAAATGGAAGTGTTGTTGGATCAATTTCTTTAAAAGGTGCAGCAATAGACGATTTAACTTTCAAAGAATATAATGTTGAACTTAATAGAAGTGATAAAATAACCTTATTAAACCCAAGAAATGTTGAAGATGGTTATTTAATTGAAAGTGGTTTTGTAAGTACTAATAAAAATATAGATATACCTGATGCTTCTACGGTCTGGGAAGTTTCCGGAAATAAAAAATTAACCAATAATAATCCGGTGAAACTAACGTGGAGTAATACTCAAGGTATTACATTTGAGAAACATATAAGTTTAGATGATCAATTTTTGTTTACTGTAAAAGAAAAAATAATTAACAGATCAGATAAATCTTATAATTTTTACTCATACGGACAAATAATTAGAAATAAATTACCAGAAATATCTGGCTTTTATATTTTGCATGAAGGGTTTTTATCTGTACTTGATGATCAATTAATTGAAGAAGATTACGACGATATTCAGGAAAAGAAGTTTACTCAAATTGCACAAGAAGGATTTGTTGCTATTTCAGATAAGTTTTGGGTTACATCAGTTATACCACCTAAGGGTAAAGAGTTTAAAACAACTTTTGACTATAAAAATAAATTCAGAGCGAACTACATATCAACTAAAGGTATTGAGGTTAAAGCAAACACTTCAGTTGAAGAAAAAATTCAGATTATAGTTGCTGCTAAAAGAGTAAATGTCATTGATGGTTATGCTGAAAATTTAAATATCAATAAATTTGATCTAGCGATTGATTGGGGCTTTATGTACTTCATCACAAAACCTTTATTCTTTGTATTGGATTACTTCTTTAAATTACTTGGTAATTACGGTCTAGCAATTATTGCTGTCACTATTTGTATCAGATTGGCTTTCTTTCCTCTTGCCAACTTTAGTTTTAAGTCCATGGGAAAAATGAAGTTATTAGCGCCTGAAATGGCTCGTCTGAAAGAATTGCATAAAGATGACAAAATGAAATTGCAACAAGCGATGATGGCTCTTTATAAAAAAGAAAAAGTTAATCCTATGAGTGGTTGTCTACCTATCCTGGTTCAAATTCCGGTTTTCTTTGCGCTATATAAAGTATTATTTGTAACCATTGAAATGAGACACATGCCATTTTATGGATGGATACATGACTTAAGTGATAGAGATCCAACATCTTTATTTAATGTCTTTGGTTTGCTTCCATGGGATCCACCTTCTTTCTTATTAATAGGTGCATGGCCGATCATTATGGGTATCACGATGTTCATACAACAAAAACTTAACCCTACTCCACCAGATCCTATACAAGCTAAAATATTCATGTTCTTTCCAGTATTTTTAACTGTAATTCTTGCACCATTTCCTGCAGGTCTTGTTATCTACTGGAGCTTCAACAACATCTTCACAATGATTCAGCAATATATTGTTCAAAGAAAAATGACTATCAAAACAACATAAATGTCATCGTTAAAAGAAGAAGAATTAATAAACATCCTACCTAAAGACGGCCCAACAGTTGAAGAAGTAAAAAAGTACTTAGAAAAATATAATGATGAATTTATTATCATTAAATGTGGTGGCAGTGTTTTAGTTGATCCAAAATTATTTAAAATTTTTATTGAAGATGTGGTCGTTTTAAACAAGCTTGGTTTTAATCCTATAATTGTTCATGGAGGTGGAAAAAGAATTAACAGTAAACTTTCTGAAGTTAATATTAAAAGTAATTTTATTAATGGACTAAGAGTTACTGACAAAGATACCATCGACATAGTTGAGAATGTATTAATCGAATTTAATAAAGAGATTGTTGAAGCTTTAAATAAGTTGGCTTGCAAAGCAAAAAGAATTACCTCAAAAGAAAATAATATAATTACTGTTATACAAGAAAACAAAGACCTTGGATTTGTGGGAACCCCTACTGAAATTAATAAAGCACTCTTAACTAAAACAATAAAGGCAAACGAAGTCCCTGTCGTTGCACCCTTAGGTTCAGATAAAAATAATCAGACTTTTAATATAAATGCTGATACTGCTGCAGGTTCGATCGCAATTGAGCTAAAAGCTAGAAGATTGATGATTATTAGTGATGTTGAGGGCGTATTAGACAGTCAAAAAAAACTAATCCCTGAAATTAATTCTAAAAAAGCTAATGAATTAATTGATCAAGAAGTAATTTCTGGTGGAATGATACCTAAAATTAAGAATTGTCTAGATGTTGCAAGTAATGGGGTTAAGGCAGTTGTAATAATTGATGGAAGAAAAAATCACTCACTACTTTTTGAACTATTATCTGATAAAGGTTCGGGAACTTTAATTAGAGAATGAAAAATTTAATTGATACTAAATACTGGCTATTCGACTTAGATAACACTTTGTATTCTGGACAAACTAAGGTTTTTTCTGAAGTTGATAAAAAGATGTCTTCTTTTATTTCAAAGAAGTTTAATGTCGATTTAATTAAAGCAAGAGAAATTCAAAAAGAATACTTCTATGAATATGGAACGACATTATCTGGATTAATGAATCACGACAAAATTGATCCACATGAATTTTTAGAATTTGTTCATGATATTGATATCAGCTGGCTTCCTAAAGATGAGTTGTTACGAGAAGAATTAATTAAAATTAAAGAAAAGAAATATATTTTTACCAATGGTTCTCATGCACATGTTGAAAACGTAACTAAACAACTAGGTATAGATGGTTTGTTTGATGGAGCGTTTGATATTGTTGATGCTAATTTTATTCCAAAACCAAAAATTGAACCTTATAAAAAGATAGTAGAAAAATTTGATCTTGATCCAACAAAATCAATATTAATTGAAGATATCGCTCATAATTTAGAGCAAGCTAAAAACTTAGGAATGAAAACTTGCTGGCTTGAGAATGATGAAGTATTTGCAAAAAAAGATGCAGATAAACCATATATTGATTATAAGATTAAGAACTTGCCTTCTTTTCTTCAAGAAATTAATATATTAAAAGCACAATAAAACTAACCTACTAACGATAAAATAAAACTATGAAAGAATTTGAAAACATTATCAATACAGCTTGGGACAATAAAGACTCCATCAACGGTCAATCTGATAAGTCTATATTAGATGCCATCAACCAAACGATTGAACTGGTTGATAAAGGTGAACTAAGAGTTGCTGAAAAAAATGGTAATGAGTGGGTAGTTAATCAGTGGGTTAAAAAAGCAATAATGTTAAGTTTTAGAACTCATGATATGGATTCATTGAGTGGCCCATATAGCAGTTGGTATGACAAGTCTCATTTACTAAAAGGTAAAACAGCAGATTGGACTAAGGAAGATCATATAAAAGCTGGTTTTAGAATAGTTCCAAATTCTCCAGTTAGAAAAGGATCTTTTATTGGAAAGAACGCAGTGCTAATGCCTTGCTTTGTAAATATTGGAGCTTATGTGGATGAAGGAACTATGGTGGATACTTGGGCTTCTGTAGGATCTTGTGCACAAATAGGAAAGAACTGTCACATATCAGGTGGTGCTGGAATTGGAGGTGTATTAGAGCCAATGCAAGCTAACCCTACTATCATCGAAGATAACTGTTTTATTGGAGCTCGTTCAGAAATAGTTGAAGGAGTAATTGTTGGAGAAGGATCTGTATTATCTATGGGTGTATTTATTGGTCAATCTACAAAAATTGTTTATCGAGAAACTGGTGAAGTAATCTATGGAAAAATTCCACCCTACTCAGTAATAGTTCCAGGCAGCCTTCCAAGTAAAGACGGTAAAGGTCCTGCTTTATATTGTGCGGTAATTATTAAACAAGTTGATGAAAAAACTAGATCTAAAACTTCTATTAACGACTTATTAAGAGACTAAATGCCAACTTATAATGAAATCACATTAGCTAAAGAGCTAATAAGGTTTCCAAGCATTACACCAATTGATGCTGGGGTAATGAAATTCTTAGCTAAAAGATTAACTGTTATTGGATTTAAATGTAAGATTTTAGAGTTTAAAGATAAAAACTCTAAACCAGTTAAAAACCTATATGCAAGATTGGGTAATACTCAACCAAACTTTATGTTTGCTGGTCATTTGGATGTGGTTCCTCCAGGAAATATAAAAGATTGGACAATTAAACCTTTTAGTCCAGCTATTAAAAAAAATCATCTTATCGGTAGAGGTGCTAATGACATGAAAAGTGCAATTGCAAGCTGGGTTGTTGCTGTAAATAACTTTGTATCAAATAATAAGAAAATTAATGGATCGATTAGTTTATTAATTACTGGCGATGAAGAAGGTGTAGCAATTAATGGTACTAAAAAAGTAGTTGATTACTTAAAAAAGAAAAAAGAAAAAATAGATTTTTGCTTAGTTGGTGAGCCAACAAACCCCGATAAACTTGGTGAAATGATTAAAATTGGTAGAAGAGGAAGTATCAATGCTGAATTAACTATAATTGGAACTCAAGGGCATGTTGCATATCCTCATCGTGCTAAAAACCCATCGACTTCATTGATCAAAATACTAAATGAAATAAAAGAAATAAAATTTGATAAAGGAACAAAAGACTTTCAACCAACAAATTTAGAAGTAACTAAAATTAATATCTATAATACAGCTGATAATGTTATTCCAGGACTTGCAAAAGCCACCTTTAACATAAGATTTAACAATAAACACTCATCTTCTAGCTTAAAGAAAAGATTAAATAAAATTTTCAAAAAAATTACTAAAAAAGATAAATCTGATTTTAAAGTAGAATATCGTGTATCAGGCGAAGCTTTTTTAACCAAGCCTAATAAAACAACTTATATGATTCAAGATGTAATAAAAAAAATTACAAAAATTAAACCTCAATTGTCTACAACAGGTGGAACTTCAGATGCAAGATTTATTAGAAAAATTGCTCCATGTTTAGAATTTGGTCTAGTAGGTAAAACAATGCACAAAGTAGACGAGGCAGTATCTATTTCAGACTTAAAAAAGTTAACAAAGATATACTCTGAAATTCTTAAAAATTACTTTTAATGATTTGCATTAAAGCAGATATCCCTAAAGAACTGAATGATATTGATGATGAATTAAAAGCTATTTATCACTCTAAAGATACAGTTTGTTTTTTTGTTTTTAAGAATAAAGAACAGCGTGATGAGTTTGTAGAAAGAACTAAAGGAATGCTAAAAGTAGATCGAGAAACTATTTATCAAGAATATCTATCTTAAATGAAAACTGGTTTAATAACCTCAGATACTTATCAAAATCATAATACAGGTGACGGTCATCCAGAGAAAATTGATAGGGTTACAGTAGTTATAGATAATTTCAAAAAATTGGATAATAAAGATTTAGTTTGGAAAAAACCGTCAAAATTTGACCGATCACTTTTAGAAATAACTCACAATTCTGATTATATAAATTTTGTAGAAAAATCTTTTCCTAAAAAGGGATTGTCTTTTTTAGATGGAGATACAATTGTCTCCCCAGGAAGTAAGGATGCCACATCAGATGCTGTGGGTTCCATCATTACAGCTATAGATGGTGTTCAAAATAAAAATTTTAGCAATGCATTTTGTGCCGTTAGACCTCCTGGACATCATGCAGAGAAAAATAAAGCTATGGGTTTTTGCATCTATAACAATGTGGCTGTTGGAGCTAATTATCTTATAAATAAGTACAAACTTAAAAAAGTAGCAATTATTGATTTTGATGTTCATCATGGAAATGGTACTCAAGATATTTTTTATGATAATGAAAAAGTTCTATATATTTCTACTCATCAATACCCTTATTACCCAGGCTCAGGCACTAATGATGAAAAAGGAAAATATAACAATATATTAAATATTCCTTTGCCAGCAGGAACAACCTCCGTAGAATATTTAAATGCCTATGAATTTGTACTTAAGAAAATTAAAGAATTTAAACCTGAATTTATCTTACTTTCTGCTGGGTTTGATGCTCATAAAGACGATCCATTGGCACAACTTCAATTAGAGTCAAAAGATTTTTATAGTATTACCAAAAGAACACTCGAACTATCAAAACAATATTGTGATGGAAAAGTAGTGTCAATTTTAGAAGGTGGATACGATCTATTAGCACTTCAAGAAAGCACTGAGATGCATGTAAAAGCTTTACTAGAATTTAATTGATAATTTCTCAATACGCATTAAAGAACTCCCAATGAAACTTTATAAAATTCAAAAATCTGACATCGACAAAAAAGGACGTGGCCTTTATGCTGCAAAAGATATTGAAGAAGGTACTAGAATTGTTGATTATGTTGGTAAAGTTATCACCAAGAAACAAACTGAAGCGACTGAAAGGTTTGATAACGCAAAACCTATCTACTTATTTAACTTAAATAAGAAATATGACATGGATGGAGACGTGTCATGGAACCCTGCACGTTTAATAAATCACTCTTGCTCTAATAACTGTGATTATAACGGGACAGGTTTAAAATTATGGGTGATTGCTATAAAAGATATTAAAAAAGGTGAAGAGATAACAGCCGATTATGGCTTTGGCTACGATGAAGATTATAAACAATTCAAATGCAAGTGTAGGTCAAAAAATTGTTGCGGCTATATTGTTCGAGCAGAGTCTAGATGGAGAATTAATAAAAAATTTAGTATTGGTCGACAAAAAGCTAGTAAATAACTTTTTCTAAAAATAATCCCTCAGCAGGCGCTGGTGGTGCACAAAGAATTCTTTTTTTTGATTTAACAATAAATTCAAATTTTTTTAAATTCCATTTATTTTCAGCCAGGTATTTTAAACTACCTACCATTGATCGTACTTGTTGTTGTAAAAATGATTGTGATTTAAACTGTATTTCAATTTTTCCAACATTTGATTTAATCAAAACAGATTTCATAGTTTTAATTGGACTTTTTGCATTACAACTTGATGCCCTAAAAGTAGAAAAATCTTTAGTACCTAAAAGTTTTTTTGCCCCTTTTTTCATTAACTTAATATCTAATTTTTTGATTATGTGCCAACCTCTTTCTTTCTCTAGAGAGGGCTTACTTAATCTATTAAAAATTATATATTTATAAATTCTTTCTTTAGCAGAATGTCTTGCATGAAATTTTAGGCTTCTTTTTTTAATTGCTAAAATAGAAATACCTTTATCATTTATAAAATGATTAATTGATTTTAACAACTTATTTAAATTTTGAATTTCTTTTTTGCAGTCAAAATGGGCTGACTGCTCTATTGCATGGACACCAGTGTCTGTTCTTCCAGATCCTATCAAGACCACTTTTTCTTTTAAAAGTTTTGATAATTTAGTTTGTATTTCTTTTTGAATTGATTTTCCTTTAGATTGTATTTGCCAACCAACAAAACTAGTTCCTATATATTCTATTAAAACTTGATATCTAAACATTCGTTAATCTTGACCCTTTAGTTATTTGAGAACCAAGAACAAATTCATTAATATTTTGAGACTTTTTTCCTTGTCTTTGAATTTCAATAACTTTTATAGATTTTTGATCTCCACAGCTAATTTCCAAATCACTAGCCATTACTTCACCTACCTCACCACTTTTAGTGCCTAGTTCTGCTTTTAAAATTTTGTATCTTTCGTCTTTAAAAATAAAAAAGGCCCCAGGGCTTGGATATAATCCATTTATTTTTCCAATAATACTTTCTGCATTATCATTCCACTGAATTTCACCCTCCGACTTTTCAATTTTAGAGGCATAGGTTGCGTTTGAGTCGTCTTGTTCTTTAAATATTAATTTATCTTCAAATATATTGTCTACATTTTCTATGATTTTTTCTGAAGCTAAAATTGAGAGTTTATTTGATATAATTTCTGCATTATCACTATCTTTAATTGCTACTCTATAGTTATTGCAGACTGGACCAGTATCAAGTTTTTCTCCTATTTTCATAATACTAATTCCTGTTTCTTTATCTAAGTTCATAATAGATCTTTGAATAGGTGCTGCACCTCTCCACTTCGGTAGGAGGGAAGCGTGAACATTTATAAAACCTTTTTTGGCTAGATTTAAAAATTCTTTGGGTATTATTTGACCATAGGCCACGACAATTACCAAATCTAGATCTAGTTGTTTTAAATATTCATATTCTTCTTTATTTTCTTTTAAAGTTCCTGGTGTTCTGCAATTTATATTCCAGTCTTCAGCTGCAGTTTGTATTAGTGACTTATTTATTTTTTGACCTCTTTGTGATTTTTTTGGTGGCTGCGTGTATACAGCAGGAATTATATAATTTTTTTCATATAAAGATTTAAAAATTGGTACAGCAAATAATGGTGTACCCATGAAGACAATTTTTTTTGTCATTTAAACGATTATTCTATTCAACTTAATTTTAGAAAGTTTTTTAATTATCATAGATTTTTTTAGTTTAGATAAATAATCTATAAATAAAACTCCTTCTAAGTGATCCATTTCATGCTGAATACAAGTTGCCAATAATCCAGCTGCTTTCAATAATTGTTTTTTTCCATTATAATCTAAATATTCAACTTCACATTCATTTGGTCTTTCTATTTCAGCAAATTGATCTGGAACAGACAAGCAGCCCTCTTCATATTTTGATGTTTCATTATTTTTATTTTTAATCACCGGATTAACAAAATATCTTGGTTCCTTTTTGTCTTCATCTCTACTTATATCCATCACTATAATTCTTTTTGGTACACCTATTTGAATTGCGGCAAGACCTATTCCGGGTGCTGCATACATAGTATCCAGCATATCATCCATAAGTCTTCTTTCTTCATCACCAACATTTTCAACTGGTTTAGAAATTTTTCTTAATAGTTTGTTTGGTTCTGTTAAAATTAGTTTAACTGACATAATGACTAATTATTTTAGTATAAATTTTAAACTTTTAAAGGAAGAACTTTAAAAAGTATTCTATTTCTTAATGGATCTGCATTTAACTGATTAAGTGTGCTTATAATAAAGTATAACGTATCCTCATCAATATTATTTAAGTTGTCCTGCCCTATAACCTCAACAATTCTAAGCAATGCAGCAGCCATATCACCACTGTTAACAAATATTTGAATATCAGATGGTATTTCTGAATCGTTTATTTGGTATAAATCATCATACTTCTCCAAAATCTTGATACCATCAGACTTGAAAGTCTCAACTAAAATTATATCTTTTTTTGAAAAAAAATATTTTTTATTTTTTTTAATCTTTTTTAAGAAATCATTTATATCTTTTGTAGGATCTTTTTTAGATTTTTCTAATTTTAAATAATTTATTAATTTTGATTGATGTAAAATTTTATTATTTATTTTAATATTTGCTTGTTCTATTTCCTCAACATCTAAATTATTTTGATAAAATGTTGTAAAGTTTGAAGGGACCTTATCTTCTTTTATATTTCTTAAAAAAGTTTTTAATTCTATGTTAAATGCATTCTCAATATTGTCATTCTTGAAAGAATTTTTGAGAGCATTCATTAACTGTAACTTATTCTCGATTTCAGTAGTAATCAAAATTCCTTGATAAATTAGAGCTCTTGTCTCTACTGCTGAAAGTACTTTCGTTGATTCTTTGATATTTAATAGTTGGTTAATATTAAATTGAAATCTCTTATAGAGTTCAAATAATTCTTTCTCTGTATAATTCTCGTCATGTGTTGCTTTTTCAATACTGTTAATTTTCTCTATATCAGTAAGCTCAATATCACTTATATTATCTAATAGATTTGAAGTTGATAAATATTTCCATATTTTTTTGGATGTAGTATTTTTTGGTTCAAATTTAAATTCTGGATTTGTTCTGTGAGATAAATGAAAATCTAAAATTGTTTTTTCTGAAACTTCTATTGCTGGTTCTGTGTTATACCCCATCAAATAATCAATTTTTTTATTAAAAAATTTATCAGCAATACCTAATTCTAGTTGAAGATCGATGAGTAATTGAGCTTCATCTCTTTTATTATTATTAATTAAACAATAAATATTAAATTTAGATAAATATAAGTCTTGTATTGGTTCTTTAATTTCAGAAAAAATCTCACAAGCTTTTTTAACATCTGATTGAGACAGATAATGATCTACTAAATGTTTAGTGAGTTTTGGGTGTTCATTAATAATCTGATTATTTAATAAATATTTTTCAATTAAGTCAAAATTTGAATTCTTAATAAGCCACTTTGATTTTATTTCTAAAAACTGTTCTTTTGAAATATTCATTTCTGGATAATGTGCATTTGTTAATAATAAAATATCCAAAATCTCTACTGCATCTCTTGAAAGTTCCAATTTATCTATTCTTTTAAAGATATTTAAAATTTGATCCCCATTAGAATTAGACCACATATTAATATCTAAACCATTTTCTGCAGGATCATAAATTCCGACTAGCTTTATTTCTTTTGAAATTAAAGTTTGTGTTTCCTCTATGCTTAATTCCTCCTCTTTTTGGGACTGCATTTTATAAATACTATTCTGTGGAATATTTTTTTCCACTTCATCTTCGATTAACGTTGTGTTTTCTTTGGGTTTTTTTTCACCTACTTCCCAGATGTCTACAGGTTCTTGTGAGTTGGTTACAAAACCAAAAAATAAAGAAAATAATATAACTAAAAAATAGTTCTTACTTAACAATTTTAAGTTTTTCATTAGGAATGATTTTTTCAATATCTTTATTTGGAGATGGAAATTCAATTTTTCCAAGTAGTACTGTGGCTCCAATAAAAATAATTAGCACCAATGCTATTTTGATTAATAGACTTTTACTACTCCGACTGCTTGTATTTTTTGAAAATTGCATATATTCTTTAATAATTTCAAATTAAGACATATTTGTGTTTTTTCAATAAAGAAAGCTTATGAATTCAAATAAAAACCTCGTTTTTTTAGGTATGATGGGGTCAGGTAAATCCTCTATTGGAGCAATGGTTTCAAAAAAATTAAATATTCCATTCATTGATATAGATAATCTAATTGAAGAACACACCGGTATGACTGTCTCAGAAATATTTGAAGAAAATGGCGAGAACTACTTTAGAAATTTAGAAGAAATAATAACAATTAAATCTTTAAAACATAAAAAAGTTGTTGTTTCCTTGGGTGGGGGTGGTTTTGTTAATGACAAGATAAGAAAAGATGTTTTAACAAATCATTTTTCTTTTTGGCTTAATTGGGATGATTTAGTTTTAATTAAAAGAATCAAAGGTAGTAAAAAAAGACCCTTAGCCTCAAAATCAACTGAGCAAGAAATTAAGACCATTATCAACAAGAGAAAAAAAATATATTCAAAAGCTAATTTTAAAATAAACTGTAATAAATTAACAAAAAGTGAAATAGTTAAAACAATAATAAAAACATATGAGTTTAATTAAATTAAAAGTTAATACTAACAGTCTGAAATATTCAATTATTATTGGAAATAATATCTTAAAAAAAATAAATAAATTTTTGAAAGAAAGTTCTATTGATTTTAATCAATGTCTTCTTGTAATTGACAAGAATGTCCCCAAAAATTTAGTAAAAGATACTTTAAAATCTTTACCAAAAAGATCTGTTTCAATTCATTATTTTAATGCAAATGAAAAAAATAAGAATCAAAAAAGTGTCAATGAAATCACATCAATTCTTTTAAAAAAAAACTTTAATAGAAATGACTGTTTAATTTCTGTTGGTGGAGGTATTACTGGTGATGTATCTGGCTTTGCAGCAAGTACATATAAGCGAGGCCTAAGATTTGTTAATATTCCAACAACACTTCTTTCACAGGTTGACTCATCTATCGGAGGCAAAACAGGAGTAAACACTAAATACGGTAAAAACTTAATTGGCTCATTTTATCAACCCAGTCTTGTTATATCAGATATTAATTTTTTAAACTCTTTGCCAAAAAGAGAAGTTATGTGTGGATATGGTGAAATTTTAAAACACTCCCTTATTAATGATATAAAGTTCTTTTATTTTTTAAATAAAAACGGAAAAAAAATTTTAGAATTAAAAAGTCCTTTTATACAAAAAGCTATAGAACAAAGCTGCTTGATTAAAAAAAAAGTAGTTGAGGCTGATGAAAAGGAATTGGGTATAAGAAAAATATTAAATTTCGGACATACCTTTGCACATGCTTTTGAGGCAACGCTAGGTTATTCAGCAAGACTAAATCATGGCGAGGCAGTTATCCTTGGTGTTAAAACTGCTGCAAAATTTAGCTTATTAAATAAAATTTTGAATAAAAAAGAATTTGAGCTAATTAATGATCATTTAGATAATTTAAATCTTCCAAGAAATATTAATAAGTTTTTTTCAATAAAGAATTTAAATACAATTTTATCTTTTATGAAAAAAGATAAAAAAAATAATACAAAGAAGGTTAATCTAGTTTTGCTCAAAAAAATAGGCTCTCCAGTTTACAAATTACATTTTAATGAGAAAGCTATTAATCTCTTTTTGAAAAAAGAATTAACCAAGTAGTATTTGAATAGAATGTATGTGTTCTTTCAACTCATGATCTAAAATATGGTAGATTTTCTTAGTTGATTCTATTTTATTTAATTTTTTCAGTTCTTCAGATTTAATAATTAGTTTTAAATGGAACATTCCTTCTTGGTTTCCTTTATGATTCTTATGTAAAAAACTTTTATCTTCTATTTGAAAATCTTGCATAACAATTTCTGCTTCAATTTTACTTTTAACAATTTCAATTAATTCGTTTATATTCATAAATATTAATTTATTATTATATAGCATGAAAAATATTTGTGATTGGAATAATTGCTTTGATACTGGTGAATATAAAGCGCCAATTGAGAAAGATAATAGCAAACGCTACAGACTGCTTTGCTTGGCTCATGTTAAAGAATTTAATAAGAATTGGAATTATTTTAAAGGAATGGATGATGAGCAGGTATTTGATTTTTTAAAGTCAGATATGACTTGGCATAAACCTACTCAAAGTTTTAGCTCTTCTGATAACTTTTTTAAGGTTCTATGGAACAATACTTTAAAAGATGAGTTTGATAAAACTAAACTTCGAGGTGAATATAATCACATGAATCAATTCAAATTTGATGCTAATGATATTAAAGCTTTTAGCATTCTAGGTGTTTCAGTTGGTCAAAAATGGGAGCAAATACAGGACAAGTTCAAAACTCTTGTCAAAAAATTTCACCCTGATATTAATTTGGGAAATAAAGAATACGAAGAAAAACTTAAATTAATTACTTTGGCTTATACTCAGCTAAAAAATACTTATAAGGAAAAAATTGACACCTAATTTAAATATACAGCCAGACATTAAAATGTCTTTAAAACAAAGTTTTGGAATTGATTCAGATATGGAAGTTGATGCTTTCTCTAAAAGAAGCGAATACGTTCCTGAAATAGATAAAAATTATAAATTTGATAGAGATACTACTCTTGCTATCATATCGGGCTTTGCTTTTAATAAGCGTGTCTTGGTTCAAGGTTATCACGGTACAGGAAAATCTACTCATATTGAACAAATTGCAGCTAGGTTAAACTGGCCTTGTATTAGAGTTAACTTAGACAGTCATGTAAGTAGGATTGATCTTATCGGAAAAGATGCGATCGTTGTAAAAGATGGTAAACAAATTACAGAGTTTAAAGAAGGTATTTTACCTTGGTCTATTCAAAACCCTGTTGCTCTTGTTTTTGATGAATATGATGCGGGAAGACCAGATGTGATGTTTGTTATTCAAAGGGTGTTAGAGGCTGAAGGAAATTTTACTCTTTTAGACAAAAATAAAGTTATAAAACAAAATAAATTTTTTAGGTTATTTGCAACTTCAAATACGATTGGTTTAGGAGATACAACTGGATTGTATCATGGCACTCAACAAATAAATCAAGGACAAATGGATAGATGGAATATTGTAACATCTCTAAATTATCTTAGTCTCGATAGAGAAATGGAAATCGTTCTTGCAAAGAATAAAAATTTAAATAACCCAAAAGGTAAAGAAAAAGTATCTAACATGATTAAAGTTGCATCCTTAACTAGAAAAGGCTTTATAGCAGGAGATATATCAACAGTAATGAGTCCAAGAACCGTACTTCACTGGGCTGAAAATGCTGAAATTTTCAAAGACACAGGTTATGCTTTTAGAGTTACTTTTTTAAATAAGTGTGACGATATAGAAAAAAATACAATAGCTGAATATTATCAGAGATGTTTTGGGGAAGAGTTGCCAGAGTCGATGGTTAATATTCAGATCTAAATGAGCTCAAAAGAAGATAATTTTAAAGAGCAATTTAAACAAGCTTTAATTTCTACTGCTAAAGTAATTTCTGAAGATTATAAATTAGATGTTAAAAAATTAGATAAAGATTTAAGTAATAAAAAAACTGCTTTTTTCGATGTAACTAATTTATCAAATAAGAGTGATTTTGTTAGACTAAGAGCAGAAACTGACTCAGGCGCCTTAAAGAAAAAATTTTCAAATAAGGAAATATTTAACAAAAACCTGCCTAATAATCCTTCTTGTAAATCTTTATATAATATTGCTGAAAAAATTAGGTATGAACTTCTCGGAGGCAAAATGCTTAAAGGAGTTGGAAAAAATTTAAGTGAAAATTATAGCCAAAAAATACTTTCTAATCGTAAAGAACAGCTTAAAAATAAAGAAGATGTTCCTGTGACTGAAGCTTTTGAGCTATATATGTTGAATAAATTCTTTAAATTAAAGCTCAATGATGTGTCTACAAAAATGTTAAATTTTTGGAAGAAAGAGTTTGACGAATCTATTGATAAACATTTCGATTTTTTGAGTAAAAATTTGGAAGATCAAAATAATTATAGTCTAAAATTTTCAGAAATTTTAGAGAATATGGATGTATTTGTTTCAAATAATGAAGAAAATAATGAGGAAAACGATGAACAAGATAATGAGCAAGACAATAAATCAGAGAACGATAATGACAGTCAGTCTGAAAACAAAGAGGAAGAGAACAAACAAGATGATAGTCAGACTAGCTTAGATGCTGGCTTTGATCTTAGCGATCAGCAGATGGAAGAACAATTAGAAGACTCGGATTCTTTGAAAGAGAGTGCAGAAAATATTTTACAAAAAACAAATATTAACAATATTGATCAAGATTATAAGGTATTCACCACAGAATTTGACGAAATTGCAAAAGCAGAAATATTAGAAGATATGAAAGAAACGCAAAAATTAAGAAAAAATTTAGACCAACAACTTGTTGGGTTTCAAGATTTAATTACTAAGCTTGCTAATAAACTACAAAGACAGCTCCTTGCAAAACAAAATAGAGCATGGGAGTTTGATTTAGAAGAGGGTTTATTAGATAGCTCAAAATTAACTAGAATAATTATGGATCCTTATAATTCTTTATCTTTTATGAAAGAAAAAGATCTTGATTTTAAAGATACAATCGTAACTCTATTAATAGATAATTCTGGGTCTATGAGAGGTCGACCAATAACAATTGCAGCACTGTGCGCAGATATATTATCTAGAACCTTAGAAAGATGTTCTGTAAAAGTCGAGGTTTTGGGCTTTACCACAAAAAATTGGAAAGGTGGTAAAAGCAGAGAAGCTTGGACTAAAAATGATAAGCCAAAAAATCCTGGAAGATTAAATGATTTAAGACATATAATTTATAAAGGTGCAGACACACAGTGGAGACAGGCTAAAAACAATATAGGTTTAATGCTTAAAGAAGGATTGTTGAAAGAAAATATAGATGGAGAAGCTATTTCGTGGGCCTATAATAGAATTAAAAAGAGAAAAGAAGAAAGAAAAATACTCATGGTTATTTCTGATGGTGCTCCAGTTGACGACTCAACTTTATCAGTTAATTCGGGAGATTTTTTGGAAAAACATTTAAAGAAGATGGTTAAATTTATAGAAACTAAGAGTGATGTTGAAATTTTAGCTATCGGTATTGGGCATGATGTTTCTCGATACTATGATAAGGCTATTAAGATAACAGATGTACAAGAACTTGGAGATGTAATGGTTTCTCAATTGAGTGGCTTATTTGAAAATAAAAATAAACTACACTAAAGCTTTAACAAGTCTTCATTCTTCCATTTAATACTGACTTCGGCCCCACCCCTTGTTTTGGAATTTCTGCATAAAATATTTGCATAATTTTTTTCAAGTAGTGTTTTGCCTATAAAAATTCCAAGGCCTAATCCAGATTTTGATTTTATTGAAGACTTAAAAGATTTAATATAAGGCTCTCCGATTTTACTCAAAACATCTTTCTGATATCCTTCTCCATTATCTTCAATAATAACTTCTGTTAAATCAGTATCACTTTTTATATTAATAAAAATTTTATTTGCAGAAAACTTATTTGCATTACCAATAAAATTTCTTAGACCATAAACAATTTCTATTGATTTAGTTATATTTAATGGATTTGAATTTTGATCATAATTAACAATAAATTCTTTCTTGCTTGTTTGTTGGAATGATTTAACTATTTCATCCACATAGTTTGCAATTGTTAAATCACCATCAATAAAATCATCCTCAATAACTGGGTTTAGTGTTAATTTTTTTAAAATCTCACTACATCTCTCTAATTGACTGGATAATAGCTCAATATCCTTTTTAACATCTTCATTATCTTTAAATTGCTCTAGTAAATCGGTAGAAATAATCTTCATTGTTGAAAACGGTGTACCCAATGAATGTGCAGCAGCAGCGGCTTGTCCACCTAACGATAATAACTCATGTTCTTTGGACATAATTTCTTCCATTTTATTTAGTGCCTCTTTCCTTATTCTAGATTCTGATCCAAAGGTTAAGGCAAAATAATTTAAAAAAATTAAAGCAACAATTAATGCTATTGGAATTGAATAATAGTAATAACTGTCTACGTGAAAATGTTCTTTAATTGGATAGGGTAAAGGTTGATTAAAAAAGGTAAGAAAAATAATCACTAAAACTGTGAAGCTGACTAACAATAAATTACTTTTAAAACCTAAGTTAGATGATGAAAATATAGCTGGGATAATCAAAAAAATTGAAAAAGGATTTATAATTCCACCAGTTAAATAAATCAAACAACTCAGTTGTAAAATATCAATAGATAAAAAAAGAAATGCTGTTTTATCTAATAGCTGAGTGTGCTTATTAATATAGATTAAATAAAGATTACTTAGCAATCCAATTAAAATTATTGCATTTTCTAAAATTAGATTAAATCTAAAATCAAAAACAAAATAAATAAGATTAACTGTTATAAGTTGACCAATAATAGCAATCCACTTTAAGTTGATATAAGTCGATTTTTTTAATGAAAAATATTTTGAAGTTTCGAAAAACCTCATTATTAGATATCTAGATTTTGAACATTAATTGCATTTGAAACAATAAAATCTTTTCTTAATGCAACATCATTACCCATTAATGTGTGAATTAAATCTTGATCTTTTTTTATATCTTTTGAGTATTGTACCTGTAATAAATTTCTTGTTTCAGGGTCTAACGTGGTATTCCATAGCTCTTCCGGGTTCATCTCTCCTAATCCCTTGAACCTCTGAATGCTCATTCTAGATTTTTCATCTTCATAAGCCCTAGTAAATTCTTTTGTTCCTTTTTTAATTTTTTGCAATTCTTTGTTATTCTTTAAAATATAATCTTCCAACTCTTTTTCATCTTTTATATAAATACCTTTTGTTCCCTTGTTGATCTTGAATAAAGGTGGCTGCGCAAGATAAACATGTCCATTTTCAATTAGTTTATTAAATGGTTTGTTGTTAAAGAATGTTAGCAACAATGCTCGTATATGAGAACCATCAACATCGGCATCAGTCATAATGATAATTTTTCCATATCTTAAATCTTTCAAATCAATATCTTCAACTTTTGGATCAAGGCCAAGTGCATTAATTAAAGTCACAACCTCATTAGATGACATCATTTTTGCTAAAGATTTTGTTCTATGTTCACTACCATCTCTGTTGCTATTTTTTTTAAGAACAACCTCTTCCACATAAGTATTAAGAATTTTACCTCTAAGTGGTAAAACAGCTTGATTTGACCTATTTCTTCCTTGTTTAGCAGAACCACCGGCAGAATCACCCTCAACGATAAATAATTCTGTTCCTTCTTGTTTGCCTATTTGACAATCTGCTAATTTTCCAGGCAATCCACTTAATTCTAAAGCACCTTTACGTCTAACATTTTCTCTAGCTTTTCTAGCAACATCTCTTGCTAGAGCTGCCTGCATTACTTTAGCTAAAATAATCTTTGATAAAGTTGGGTTTTGATCAAACCATATTGAAAGTTTTTCACTAACAATGCTTTCCACAATCATTCTAACTTCTGATGAAACAAGTTTATCTTTTGTTTGAGAGGAAAATTTAGGATCAGGTATCTTTGCTGAAATTACACATGTAAGACCTTCTTTAATATCGTCTCCTGAAATAGTTAATTTGTTTTTTTTTAATAAATTATGTTCTGTAGCATATTTATTAATCACTCTAGTAAGGGCACTTCTAAACCCTAATAAATGGGTACCACCATCTTTTTGATAAATATTATTTGTATATGGATAGATGTCCTCTCCATAACTTGCATTCCACTTCAAAGAGCATTCAATTTCAATATTATCTTTTTTTCCTTCAATATAAATAGGCTTCTTAAATAAATCATTACCTGTTTTATTTACAAGTTTTTCTCTTTTTTCGTCTAAAAAATCAACAAATTCTAAAACTCCTCCATCAAACTTAAATATAATTATTTTTTCTTTTTTTTGATTTAAATCATTAACTGTTATTTTTATTCCCTTATTCAAAAATGCAAGTTCACGCATTCTTTTAATAATTATATTTGGAGTAAATTTTATTGAAGAGAATATTTCTTTTGATGGTAAAAATGTTATTTGTGTTCCTGTTTCTTTTGATTTTCCTATAACTTTAAGAGGTGCTTTTGAAGCTCCATCTTTAAATTCCATAAAATATGTTTTTCCGTCTCTATCTATTTCTAATTTTAATTTTTCTGATAATGCATTTACAACTGAAACTCCAACACCATGTAAACCACCTGATACTTTGTACGAGTCGTGATCAAATTTTCCTCCAGCATGAAGCTGGGTCATAATAACTTCTGCAGCAGACATTTTTTCACCTTTATGCATATCCACAGGTATTCCTCTACCATCATCTCTAACTGTAATGGTTCCATCAGAGTTTATTTTAACATCTATATTTTTACAATGTCCTGCTAAAGCTTCATCTATTGAGTTATCAACAACCTCATACACCATATGATGCAAGCCTGTTCCATCATCGGTATCACCAATATACATTCCTGGTCTTTTTCTAACAGCTTCAAGGCCTTTTAAAACTTTGATGGAGTCTGCTTGATATGTTGAGTTGTTTTTCATATTTTTGTAATGGAAAATTAAATAATTATAACATTTTTATAAAAAAAAGAGGGAAATTAATTAGATTAATCCACTAAAAATGGGTGAATAAGTCTCTTTTTTAAATGGTTTTTAATTTTTGGCGGAGAGACAGGGATTCGAACCCTGGGTACCTTTAACAGTACACACACTTTCCAAGCGTGCGCTTTAAACCACTCAGCCATCTCTCCCAAAAAAACTATATGATTTGTTAGATTGTCTTTATATAAGATAATAATGAAAATATATATAACTGGTATTGCGGGGTTTTTAGGAAGCCATTTAGCAAAGAGACTTAAAAGCTTAGGACATGATATTGTCGGAAATGATAACATGATATTGGGAGATAAAGAAAATTTACCTCAAGATATTGAAGTGCACAAAACAGATTGCATTGATTATGAAGAAATGATCAAAAATTTAAAAGATGTTGATATTGTATATCATTGCGCAGCAACGGCCCACGAAGGTCTTTCAGTTTTTTCACCAAATTTTATTACAAAAAATATTTATCAAGCAAGTGTATCTGTAATTACTGCAAGTATAGTTAATAAAGTTAAAAGATTTGTTTATTGCTCATCCATGGCGAGATATGGAAACCAAAAAGCTCCCTTTAAAGAAGAGATGCCACCTAAACCTGAAGATCCTTATGGTATTGCTAAAGTTGCTGCTGAAGATACTTTAAAGCTTTTATGTGAGGTTCATGGCATGGAATATAATATTGCTGTTCCACACAATATTGTGGGCCCAAATCAAAAATATGATGATCCTTTTAGAAATGTTATGTCTATTTTTATAAATAGAAACCTGCAAAATAAGCCATGCATTGTTTATGGAGATGGAGAACAAAAAAGATGTTTTTCATATATTGATGATGTAATTTTTTGTTTAGAGAGGCTTGCTCTTGATAATAATATTAACAAAGAAATTATCAATATTGGACCAGACGAAGAAACTGTAACATTGAATGAACTGGCTAAACTAGTTAATAACGAAACAAGATTTAATGGTGAGTCGGTACACGTTAAAGCCAGACCAAAGGAAGTTAAAGAAGCGTCATGCTCATCAGATAAAGCAAGAAAGCTATTAAATTATAAAACAGAAACCTCATTAAAAGAATCGATCAAACTAACAGCTGATTTTATTAGAAAGAGAGGGGTTAAAAGTTTTAATTACAATCTTCCGATTGAAATAAAGAGTGAAATAACACCAGAAACTTGGACTAAAAAGACTATATAATTTTAAAGATAAGGACGATAAAAAGATTTTTTTAACAGATAGGAGTTTAAAAGTCCCAAAACCCTCATTCTAGATATCTCTTTTTCATCTTTTTTATTTAAAAACTTATAATAAATATATTTAAAAATTGAATTAATAAAATTAGGCAAAGTTTTATAAATAGCAAAAAAATAACCATAATGCTTTTTATTAAAGTAGAATTTTGACCACATCCAATGCCAATTTCTAGATTTTTCCATCTCAATATCACTTCTGTCTCCATGAGAAGCACCTCCAAGATGATTAACTGGAGCATTAACTAGAAATATATTTCCTTTATTTTTTTTTACTCTCAAACAGAGGTCAATTTCTTCTAAATAAAGAAAAAAATTTTCATCAAAAAAATTTTCGAATGAACTTTTTTTTAAAAGCATTGCAAAACCCTTAACAGTATCTACATCTATTAGATTATTTTCTTTAAAATCTATTTTTTTTATCTCATTAAAATCGATAGGTGCTGCTATACAAAAATCTTTATTTGTTAAGGTGTTAATAAATTTATCAAACGAGTTTTTTTCAAATTTTGCGTCTGGGTTTAAAATAAAAATATAGTCAGTATCGGACATATAAATCCCAAAATTATTGGCTTTGCCATATCCATAATTGTTAGGCATTATTTTATAATTTAAATTTTGATATTTTTTTTTAATCTCTAGCATTAAATTTTCATCGTTAGAGTTTTCAATAATAATCTTTTTACACTCGGGGTTAAGACTATCTAGACAGTCAAAAATTGTACTTCTACTTTTAAAGGTAGTTATGACAAAAGTAATGTTTTTTTTTGTCAATACATTTTTCATATTAAATTTTATTTATGAATTTCATAATATTTTCATATTTAATAACATTCATATATGCTTGATAGTTATAAAAGTAATCTGAGAATTTCAATTTTTTAAAATCTTTAATATTAATATTTAATAATGCAGAGTTTGCTCTTTTGATAATTATTCCCACCCCCATATCCATCAGGCAAACACAAGTATCTACATCTTGGTTTGTTCTTGTCTCAACAATTGCTTTCCAAACATCTCCTGTCCATATATGCTGAGACCTTGGAACGGCCTGTTCAAATAAACTTCTTGGTAAACAATCATGAAGAAATATGATTCCACCTTCTTCTAAATATTTCAGTGCATTATGGATATCTTTTTTAACCTGATCATATTCATGTAGCCCATCAATAAATATACAATCAAAATAGCTTTTATTATCTGCAAAAAAATCATCACTAGTTTTTCTGACATTTCCACCATTAACAGGATCGACTCCAATTTTTTTTTCTATTAAAATCTTATTGTAGTTAGCATCATCATCACACCCTATTTCAAGATAACTTTTATATTTTTTGGAATCTATAATATCTTGTATTAATTGACTTCTATTAGGATATTTACCCCAATCAAAATGATGTTTTTGATAAAATTTTTCATAAAATATATAATTAAAAATTTTATTGATTCTTAATTTTAATTTGTTCATTTTTAACTAATTGTAATATTAGATTATTTTAGATTAAATTCTTTCAATATATTATACTACAATTTTATATGAATAATAAAATATTTAAAAAATTTTGTGGGATACTTGGATATAGAATAATAGACAAAAACCTCTTTAAAAATAAAAGACTTATTTCAACGTATTCAGTCCAAAATATAAAAAATTTTTTATCAAAATTATTTATTGAAAATAAAATTAATAATATTGTGCAAATTGGTGCAAATGATGGTGTGATATTTGATGATTTAAATGAATTTATTAATAAATATGAAATACAAAGTTTACTAGTGGAACCTATAAAGGATAATTTTGATAAGTTGAAAGAAAAATATATTAATTCAAATTTTGTGACTTTGGAAAACTCAGCTATTTTTAATTCAACAAAAGATTTATTTTTATATAAAGTAGAAAAAAAATATTTACACTATTACGATATACATATACCAGGCATTACTTCGTTGGATAAAAATCACTTATTAAACCACGGTGTTAAATTAAAGCATATTGTTAAGGAATCTGTTAACACAATTACTATTATTGGGTTATTAAACAAATATAATATTAAAAATTTAGATTTACTTTACATAGACGCTGAGGGGTATGATGGCAACATAGTCTTAGATTTTTTATCACATTCCATACTTAAACCAATTATTATATTTGAATATATCCATGTTCAAAATGAAGTTTTAAACAAAGTGATTTTAAAAATTAATAATGATTATAAAATTTTTTCTTTAAATGAAAATCTTGTTTGTATCCCAAAAATTAAAAATATATCTATTTCTTATTAAGTAGCAATCCATTCTTTTAATTTATCTTTCTTTCTTAAAATTTCTTGAGGAAACGTATCATCTAATTTTTTAACTTCGTAAATATCATCTCTACCTATTATATCTTCTCCATTAAGCATTCTTTCTTTTATTTTATCAATTTGTAAATTTTCTATACTAATTTTTTGATTAAATGCATATTGATCATTAGTCTCGCACACATTGCTATATTTGTATAAAAGCTCTTTTGCATTTTTTAAATTACAAAAATGCCAACCACCCATCTCTAAAATATTATTTAGTCTAAATTTATCTATTCTCCATTTTGGTCTTTTTTTAAATTTTAAATTTCTTAACCACTGTGGAGATTTTAAATATTTTTTAATACAGATTCTACTACCATGCCAATAAGGATTATTTTTAGATTGTAAATTTAGTTTATAATAATAGAGACTTTGTTTAAATGTGGCATATCTCATCTCTTCTTTAAAATTTTTTATTGTTTCAGGATTTGGAATCTCATCTAAATCTGAAATAATAATCCAATCTTCTTTTTTTGCATTTAATAAACCTCTTTCTATACAATTCCTTTGAAAGTTCTCTCTAAGCCAAGGATTGGTCCCTCCTGGCATGTCTTCTACGGGTATATAAATTATCTTATCCTTAAATCTTTTAAAATTATTAATATCAAATCTAAGTTTTTTTGAATTATTTTGCCAAGTTTTATTTCCTTCAACAATAACAAAATAGTCTACAGATTTATCTAGAATGCTTAATCTAAGTTCTAACAGTAAATCTTCATCCCAATAAGAAAAACAATCATAAACTTTCATTATTTTTATTCCTTATTAATTTTTAGAACTCCAATAAATGCTTCTTGTGGTATCTCAACTTTTCCAAATTGTTTACCTCTAGCTTTTCCTTTTTTCTGCTTATCTAATAGTTTTCTTTTTCTGTCTCTAGCACCACCACCATGAATTTTTGTTAAAACATCTTTTTTAAAACCCTTAATAGTTTCTCTTGCTATAATCTTTCCTCCAATTGCTGCCTGAACTGGAATCATAAAATTGTGTCGTGGGATTAAATCTCTCAATTTTTCACAAACTTCTCTTCCAACTGTTTGAGCAAAATCTTTATGAACCATCATTGATAGGGCATCTACTGGCTCAGTATTAACAAGTATTCCTAATTTTACCAAATCTCCTTCTCTATGATCTATAATCTCATAATCGAAACTTGCATAACCGCTAGTCATTGATTTAAGTCTATCATTAAAATCAAAAACAACTTCGTTTAGAGGAATTTCATAATTTAAAACTGCTCTATTACCTGAATAACTTAAGTTTGTTTGTACTCCTCTTTTATCCTGACAAACCTTTATAATTGCTCCTAGATATTGATCTGGTGTAATAATTGTTGCTCTAATCCAAGGCTCTTCAATAAATTTAATTAGAGTGGGCTCTGGTAAGCTCGAAGGATTTTGTAACTCTATTGTTTCCCCTTTGTTCATGTGAACTTTATAAACTACCCCAGGTGTTGTAGTTAATAAATTTATGTCAAATTCTCTTTCTAATCTTTCAGTTATAATTTCTAAATGTAAGAGACCTAAAAAACCACATCTAAAACCAAGACCTAATGCAGATGAAGATTCTGCCTCATATGAAAAACTAGCATCATTTAATTGAAGTTTACCCAAGCCATCTTTTAATTTTTGGTATTCAGAACTATCTACAGGAAACAATCCACAAAATACAACTGGCTTGCTTGGCTTAAATCCTGGAAGCGCCTCTTGATGTGGTTTGGTTGCATCACAAATAGTATCTCCAACTTTTGTTTCTGATAAAATTTTTATTCCTGTCGTTATAAAGCCAATTTCTCCAGCATTTAATTCATTAACATCAGTTGCTTTTGGAGTAAATACACCTACTTTTTCAATTATATATTCTTGGTTAGTAGACATCATTTTGATCTTCATATTTTTAGAAATTTTTCCGTTAATAACTCTAACTAAAATAACCACTCCTAAATAAGTGTCATACCAACTATCGACTAATAAGCATTTTAAATCAGCATCCTTTTCTCCTTCTGGAGCCGGTAGTGATACAATAATTTGTTCTAGAATATCTTCTATTCCTTCACCTGTTTTTCCAGAGCAAGGTATGGCATTTTCAGTATCAATACCAATAACCTCCTCTATTTGTGTCTTTGTTTTTTCTAAGTCTGATGCTGGTAAATCAACTTTATTGAGAACGGGTACTATCTCATGCTTAGTGTCTAAAGCTTGATAAACATTAGCTAATGTTTGAGCCTCTACTCCTTGGGTACTATCAACAATTAAAATAGATCCCTCACACGCATACAGAGATCTACTAACTTCATAACTAAAATCTACGTGTCCTGGAGTATCAATAATATTTAGAATGTATTCTTTACCATCTTTTGCTTTATAATTAAGTTTAACTGTTTGAGCTTTAATAGTTATTCCTCTTTCTCTCTCAATATCCATTGAATCTAGAACTTGTGCTTTCATCTCTCTTTCAGTTAGACCACCACAACTATGAATTATTCTATCAGCAATTGTTGATTTACCATGATCAATATGTGCAATGATTGCAAAGTTTCTGATGTGATCAATTTTTGTCATGATTATGATCTAATCTTAGCACCAGTTTTAGATTCAACAGCAGAAATAATAAGTTGATTAATTTTGTTTAAATCATCTTCTGTCAATGTTTTCTCTAAAGATTGAATAATTACATTTAATGCAATTGATTTTTTGCCTTCTGGAATATTGGTTCCTTCATAAACATCAAATACTTTGACAGATTTTATTAATTCTTTATCTACATTAGAAATAGTTTCAATTAATTCTTGAACTTTAAAATTTTTATCTAAAACAAAAGCAAAATCTCTTTCTGATTTTTGAAAATCTGAATATTTGTACTGAGTTTTTTGATCTTTTAATGATTTTTTTGGTTGTTTTAAATTATCTAAAAATATTTCAAAACCCACTAATGCTTCAACTTTAATATCTAATTTTTTTAATATACCTGGGTGAATATCACCAAAAAAAGCTACCACTTTTTCTTTACCCTTGTTTAGAAATATTCTTCCCGATTTTCCAGGGTGATAATAGCTTGGTACTTCATCATCAATATAGAACTTGTCTTTATTATAACCTGCTTCAACTAAACTTTTGATGACATCACTTTTAATATCAAATACATCTACTAATCTTTCTTTTTCCAACCAACTCTGTCTAGCCAATTTTCCTGATCTTAATCCACTAGCTACAGTCTGTTGTTCACCTGGCTCAGATCCTAAAAAAATTGGACCTATTTCAAAAAATGACAAATCTTTAAATCCTCTTCCTAAATTCTTATTCAAATGGATAATCAAATTAGAAAAGATTGAACTTCTCAAAACGTTCAAATCAGAACTTATAGGGTTAATTATTTTGATTTCTTTTTTATTTTCAATGAACAGCTGATTAATTTTACTATCAGTAAAAGACCATGTGATAGCCTCAAAATAGCCCTTAGAAGCAATAGATCTTTGTAAAAAATGAAATAACCTTTGTCTTAAATTTAATGTTTGTTTTTTTCTAACTTTTTCAGGTTCAATAATTTTAATTTGATCATAACCCTTAATTCTCACAAGTTCTTCCACCACATCAACTTCTTGTGAAATATCTGGTCTCCAAGATGGAATAACGACATCAAGCGATCCTTTGTTTTCTTTTATTTCAAATCCTAGGTTATCTAAGATTGTGATCATTTCTTTTGTGTCGATATTAAACCCAGTAATTTTTTCAAATAAAGAAGGATCAAATTTTAATGATTTTTTTTTAACATCTTCAATTTTTTGAATATCAAATTCACTAACTACACCACCACATATTTCTTGTATTAAGTTTGCTGCTTTTTCAAGTCCCTGGTCAATTGATAATGGATCAATACCTCTTTCAAATCTAAATTTTGCATCTGTGTCTATATTCAAGATTTTAGATGATTTTCTGATTGATCGTGGGTTAAAGTAAGCAGACTCAATTAACACATTTTTTGTATCCAGCTCAGTTCCAGTTCTTGTGCCTCCTATTATGCCACCAAGACCTAATACACCCAATGCATCTGATATGACACACATCTCATCCTCTAATTTATACTCCTTATTATCTAATGCTTTGAATGTTTCACCTTTTTTAGAATTTCTTACAACTATTCCTTTATCTATTTTATCAACATCGTATGCATGAAGTGGTCTATTCAAATCAAACATTACATAATTTGTAATATCAACTATTGCCGAAATGGGTTTTTGGCCTAAAGAAATTATTTTGTCTTTTAACCACTCTGGACTTTCAGTATTTTTTACCCCTTTAATTAAACAACTACCAAAGGATATGCATGCTTGATTTTTTTCATTTTCAATTTTTATACTAATTATTTGTTTGTTTTTTTTATCGATTTTTTTTTCTTTTTGATTTATTAATATTCCCGCACCTGCAGCAGCTAGATCTCTTGCTATCCCTCTTACACCCAAACAATCTGCTCTATTTGGTGTAATAGAAATATCAATTACATTTAAAAATTTTTTCGGAAAATAACTTTCTCCTACTTTTTTATTATATTTTTCTGGTAAAAGCTCTGTTATGCCATCACTTTCATTTGATAGATTAAGTTCAGATTCTGAACAAAGCATTCCATATGAGGTTACACCTCTTATTTTACTTACTACCAATTTCATTTGGCTTTTTGGTACTACAGCACCAGGAGGAGCATAAATTGTTAATAAACCCTCTTTAGCATTTGGAGCTCCACAAACAACTTTTACTGGTTTGCCTAAACCTATATCAACATCACATACTCTAAGCCTATCTGCATCAGGATGCTTTTCAGCCTTCAAAATTTTGGCAATTACAAATTCATCAAGCTCTCCTGATTGACTATCAACACCTTCTACTTCTAAACCAATATCTGTAAGTTTATCAATAATCTGACTTTCATTAAGCTTGGTATCTAAATGATCTTTAAGCCACGCTGTTGTAATCTTCATCGGCTTAAGCCCCTATAGTTTGTTGGGACATCTATTGGATCAAATCCAAAATGATTTAGCCATCTATAGTCACAATCAAAAAAGGCTCTTAAATCATTAATGCCATATTTTAACATTGCGAGCCTATCTATTCCTATTCCAAATGCGTAACCTTGGAATTCATCAGGATTTACTTTAACATTTTTTAAAACATTGGGATGAACCATTCCACAGCCTAAAACTTCTAGCCATTTATCACCTTCCCCAATTACTATTTTTCCATCTTTTATTTCATAACCAATATCAACTTCTGCAGATGGCTCTGTAAATGGGAAATGACTAGGTCTAAATCTCATTTTAATTTTATCAACTTCAAAAAACTCTTTAATAAAATAATTTAAGCATCCTTTTAAGTGCCCCATATTAATATTTTTATCGATATGTAATCCTTCAACCTGATGAAACATTGGTGTATGGGTTTGATCGCTGTCAGATCTATATGTTCTGCCAGGCGCTATTATTTTAAAAGGTGGTTTATCATTAAGCATTGTCCTAATTTGAACTGGAGAAGTATGTGTTCTTAATAATAGTTCTTTTGCATCATCTAGATAAAAAGTATCATGCATATCTCTTGCAGGATGGTTATCAGGCGTATTTAATGCAGTAAAATTATTATATTCATTTTCAACATCCGGTCCTTCTTCGACACTAAAACCAATTTCTGAAAAAATTGAAGAAATTTCATCTATGACTTGAGATACAGGATGAATTTTTCCCTGAACAAAAGGTCTTTCTGGTAATGTTATATCTATTTTTTCTTTTTCTAACTTTTTGTTAATCTCTTTTGTTTCAATATCGTTAATTTTTGTAGTAATTAAATTTTCAAGTTCATTTTTGATTAAGTTTAAATCTGATGCAAACTTTTTTCTTTCATCTTCTGCTAATTTTCCAAGCTGTTTAAATTGTAAACTGATTAACCCAGTTTTACCAAATAGTTCTGTCTTAATTTGATTAACTTGATTTAAATCTAAATTTTCTTTTAACTTTAAAAGAAAACTATCTTTTATTTTTTTAATATCAGGCATATTGAGAGATTATTTCTTCACCGAAGAAAAACAATAGTGAAGATTAATTTAGTGCCGATTGAGCTTTTTGAACGATCGTTTTAAAGGCTTCTGGGCTATCGTATGCTATTTCAGCTAGTATTTTTCTATCTAACTTAATTCCACATTTGGTTAAGCCATTAATAAATTTTGAATAAGTTAATCCTTCAGATCTAACACCTGCATTAATCCTTTGTATCCATAAAGATTTGAATTCTCTTTTTTAGTTCTACGGTCTCTGTAAGCATATTGCATAGCTTTTTCCATGGCTTGCTTTGCAACTCTTATAGTATTTTTTCTTCTGCCCCATTGACCTTTGACAGCTTTTAAAACTTTTTTATGTTTAGCGTGACTTGTTACGCCTCTTTTTACTCTAGCCATTTTATCCTCTTAAACTGTAAGGCATGTATGATTTAACTATTTTGCCATCTTGTTTTGACATAGCAGTCGTGCCTCTTAATTTTCTAATTTGTGAGTTTGTTCTTTTTATCATGCCATGTCTCTTTCCAGCTTGAGCCATCATAACTTTCCCTGTAGCTGATATCTTAAATCTTTTCTTTGCTGAACTTTTAGTTTTTAATTTTGGCATAATTCTGCGGACTTATACAAATATTGGAATAGATTTACAACCTCTATTAAGCCTTATAAAGGCTGAATAACCATGATCATTTGCTTCCCATCAAACTTTGGGTGCAATTCAACTTTGCCAATATCTTGCATATCAGCTTTTATTTTATCCATTAATTCTCTGCCTAAGTGTGAGTGTTGTAGCTCTCTACCCTTAAATCTTATTGTAAATTTTACCTTGTCACCTTTTCCAAGAAATTTTTTAGCATTTTTAACCTTAAAATCATAATCATGCGTTTCAGTAACTGGTCTCATTTTAATTTCTTTTAATAAAACAATTTTTTGTTTCTTTTTAGCAACATTTGCTTTTTTTTGAGCATCATATTTAAATTTACCCATATCAATAATTTTACATACAGGTGGTTTTGCATTTGGGGCTATCTCAATTAAATCTAAACCTTGTTCTTTGGCCATTGATATGGCTTCATTAGTATTTAATATTCCTATGTTATCACCATCACTTCCAATAACCTGAACTTCTGGCGCAGTAATCCTATTATTAGACTTAGGTCCTCTGTCTTTGGTTCTTCTTTGAAAGTAATTTCCTTTAAAATCTGCCACTTAGTTTGAGGGTGCTTTATTTAAAGCTGAGAATTTTTTTAAAAATAAGTTCAATTCCATATTTTCTAGTTTGTTCGTGTCTAATCTTCTAATCGTTACTGAGTTACTGTCAACTTCTTTTTTACCACAAATTAACAAAAGTGGTATTTTAGATAAAGAATGTTCTCTAATTTTATAATTCAAATTATGGTTTTTTAAATCTACTTCAGAGTTCATGCCAGCATTATTAATTTTTTCATTTACTTCTTTTGCATAAGAATCAAAATCTTCTGAAATTGGAATTACAACAGCTTGTAAGGGAGCTATCCAAAATGGAAATTTACCTGCATAGTTTTCTATAAGAATTCCAATAAATCTTTCTAATGACCCAAATAATGCCCTATGAAGCATAACTGGAATTTTTTTAGTTCCATCTTTATCAACAAAAGAAGCATCTAATCTTCCTGGCAAATTAAGATCTACTTGTAAAGTTCCACATTGCCAATCTCTACCAATCGCATCTCTTAAAACAAATTCAATTTTTGGACCGTAGAATGCTCCTTCTCCTTTATTAATTGTGTATTCAAGCTTTGAAGCTTTAACTGCATCTAACAAAGCTTTTTCAGCTTTGTCCCAAACATTATCATCCCCAACTCTTAAATCTGGTCTATCTGAGTATTTTAATATTACATCTTCAAACCCAAGATCTTTATAAATATCTAAAATCAAATTAGTAACAATCAAACACTCCGATGTAATTTGATCTTCTGTGCAAAAAATATGAGCATCATCTTGAGTAAAAGCTCTAACTCTTAACAGTCCATGTAAAGCGCCTGAAGGCTCATACCTGTGTACTTTTCCAAATTCTGAAATTCTTAAAGGAAGATCTCGATAACTTTTTAAACCTTGATTAAAAACTTGTACATGGCCTGGACAATTCATTGGTTTTATTGCAAATATTTTTTCATCTGGTGTTTGGGAGATATACATGTGCTCTCCATATTTTTCCCAGTGGCCAGATTTTTCCCATAGATATCTATCTAAAATTTCAGGAGTATTTACTTCTTTATAGCCAGCTTTTTCTTGTCTAGCTCTCATGTATGCAACTAATTTTTGGAATAACTTCCAACCTTTTTCATGCCAAAATACTGACCCTGGACTTTCTTCCCTAAAGTGAAATAAATCCATTTCTTTTCCAAGTTTTCTGTGATCTCTTTTTTCTGCTTCTTCTATTCTTTTTAAATATTCATCTAAATCTTTTTGTGATGCCCAACTTGTTCCATAAATTCTTTGCAACATCTCATTATTTGAGTCACCTCTCCAATAAGCTCCAGATACCTTTGTTAACTTAAAGTATTTACCAATTTTTCCTGTAGAAGATAGATGAGGGCCTCTACATAAATCATGCCAGTCTCCATGAAAATATATGGAAACATCCTCACCTTGTGGAATACTTTCAATAATTTCAGCTTTGTATACTTCTCCTTTATCTTTGAAATGAGATATGGCCTTATCTCTTTTCCAAACTTCTCTTGTAGTTGGTACATCTCTATCAACAATTTCTTTCATTTTATTTTCAATTTTATTTAAATCATCCTCTGTAAAGGATTCTTTTCTTGAAAAATCATAATAAAATCCATTTTCTATAATTGGACCAATAGTTACTTGTGTTCCTGGAAAGAGTTCTTGAACTGCCATTGCAGTTATATGGGCTGTATCGTGACGAATAGTTTCTAAGCCTTCTTTATCCTTTGAAGTAAAAATTTTGATTGAGCAATCTTCATCTATAACAAAACTTAAATCTTTAAGTTCTTCATTAACGCTAATAACAGTTGCCTGCCTTGATAAAGATTTGCTAATCTTTTCAGCAACCTCAAGTCCTGTTACTTTATTTGGAAATTTAATAGTGTTTCCATCTGGCAATGTTATTAATGGCATTTAATTCAATAATTTTTTGTATTCTGAATACGTAGAAAAACACATTTTTTCAACATTAAATTTCTTAATTATATTTTTTCTACCCTCTATACCAATAGATTTCAATCTAGATTCATCTAATTGTAAGGCTTCTACTATTTTTTTACTCAAAGCTTCTGCATTACCAGATTGAAATAAAAAACCCGTCACATTATCAGTAATAGTTTCATTAGATCCCCCAATATCACTTGCTATTATTGGTTTTTCCATTGATTGAGCTTCAACCGCTACTCTTCCAAAAGCTTCTGGCTCTACTGAAGCTGAAACAACAATGTCTGATATTTTATAGGCTAGTGGCATATTTTTGCAATTCTCTATAAATTTTAACTGACTAATTAATCTATATTGCTCAGCCAATCTTTTAATTTTTTTTGTATAAATGTCTCTTCCTTGATCACTACCCAATATAACAGCATTGAAAGATTCATAACCTAGTTCTTTATTAACAAGATTTAAAGCTTCAATAAATGTCTCTTGCCCTTTCCAGGCTGTTAACCGACCTGGCATTAAAATCATCTTTTTATTTTTATCAACTTTCCAATCTGAAATAAGTCTGTTTTCTTCACTATCTAAAGTTGTTGTTGAATCAAAATAATCAACATTAATACCTCTAAAAATTACTAAGAATTTTTTTTTTAAATTCAAATATTTTGGATAATTTTTATTAATATGTGAAAAAATAAAATTTGATCCAGCTATTATTAAATCTGATCTAACCATTACTGAATTATAAAATTTTTTAAATGGATTTTTAAAATTATAAGTGCCATGAAAAGTTGTAACAAACCTTCTTCTTGTAATTTTTGTTGCGAGCAAACAAGACCAGGCTGGAGCACGACTTCTTGCATGAACGATAGATATGTTATTTAGTAAAATGATAAAAATTAACGCTATTGAATTAAAGAGTATTAAAAATGGATTTTTACTATGGACAGGAAGTTTTATTACTTTTACTTTTTTTTTATCAACAAATTTTAATAATTCTCCACCACTGGTCACTATATAAGAACTGCAATTATTTTCTGGCAAATAATGTGCAAGATCGTAGCAGCCTGTTTCTGCACCTCCATATCCAAGTTTAGGAATTACTTGCAATACTTTTAATTCTGAAGACATTTGATAGAACTATATATTAAGAATTAATTCTAATAAACTCATATGAATAAATTTAAATACATTAGAGTCCTTAATAACAAGCAAATAAGATACTTAAGCAAAGAATACAAAAATAATCTCTATATTGTTTTTTTACATGGTTTTATGTCAAACATTGAAGGTGAAAAACCTCAGACTATATTAAAATTTGCTAAAAAAAATAAACTTGGCTTTCTTGCTCTAGAATATTCTGGTCATGGAAAGTCCTCAGGGAAATTTACTAGTGGAAATATTACTCAATGGTCAAAAGAAGTTGAAATAGTAATTGGAAAAATAGTTAAAAAAAATAAATTTATCTTAGTTGGCTCGAGTATGGGTGCATGGCTTTCCTTAAATCAATTTAAATATTTTAAAGATCAAATTAAAGGTTTTTTAGGAATTGGCTCTGCTCCAGAGTTTTTACAAAACCTAATGTGGAAGAAGTTTACAAAAAAAATGAAAAACGAAACTATAAAGAAAGGAATTTATAATTTAAAACATGGTAATTATGAGTATCCAATCACCTATCAATTAATAAAAGATGGTAGAAAAAATAAAATCTTAAATAAAAAGATTAAATCCAGCATCAAAGTAACTATGATTCACGGAAGTAAAGATGAAGTTGTTCCAAAAAGTTATTCCAGAAAAGTTCTTAAGCTATTTACTAAAGCTAATAAAAAATTAGTAATAATAAAAAATGGTGATCACAGCTTATCAAGCAAACGTGGTCTAAAAAGAATACTCTTAGAACTAGATAAAATTACTTCTAATATAGTTTAGTCCTTCAATGTAGCTTGGAAATTTTAAATTATAGTTAAAATAACTTTTCATTTTTTTGTTGCTAACTTTCTTGGACTCATTGTAAAAATTTTTCAACATCTCATTTTTAATTTGATCAACTTCAATTTTTTCAATATTTTCAATATTCAACATTTTTGCTCCAAATAAAGTAACATCTTCAGATGTGGAGGGTTTATCATCAGATAGATTATATATTTCACCTGACTTAAATTTTGATAAAGATTCAAATAATATGTTTGAAATATCATCCACATGAATTCTGGAAAAATAATGATTTTTTTTATTGATCAATTTCACATCTCCTGATTTTAGACGTATTAAAATATTTTTTTCATTAGAATAGATTCCAGATAACCTGAATATCTGAATTGGTATTTTGTTATCTTTTTCCAAAGAAAACCATGCATTTTCAGCTTTTAATCTTGCGATACCATTTTTTGAGATTGGGTTTGTTTTACTATTTTCATTAACCCATTCACCGTTATGATCACCATAAATGCTAGTGGCCGATAAGTATGTTATCCATTTTACTTTGGAGCTTTCCATAAATTTAGAAAAATTTTTTACAACTAGATCTTCTTGATTTTCTGGTGGTATAGAAACTAAGATATGATCTGCTTCTTTTAATTTCACAACTAAATTTTGATCAAATTTTTCACTATTAAATAGGTAGCTATTATAATTAATACCATTGAATATTTTTTTTGAAGATTCGCTTCTAGAAGTTGCTGACAAGTTAATATTATATCGCTCAATACTAAGCTTCTTTATAAAATTTTTTGCTACTTGGCCAAAACCAAAACAAAAAATATTTATATCCTTCACTTTAACTAACTTCTTTTATAATGGATTTTAAACTTATTGGGTTTTTTAGCCTATCAATCATTTCTTTTGGACAAACTTGAATAAAATTAGAAATTTCCTTATCAAAATTTTCTATTATCTTTTTAGAAAAATCCGAGTTTGTCTCCTGGTGATGCTCTTGTACTAAATTTTTTAAATAAGCTATCCAATGGTCTGTTTCTGGTGTTTGCCACACTAAAGTCTCTGGGTTTACTTTTTTATCGAATTTCTTATTTATATCGTAAATAAACGCCATTCCACCTGTCATGCCAGCTCCAAAATTGTCTCCTATATCACCCAAAACTACAACTGTACCACCAGTCATATATTCACAAGCATTAGAATCACAACCTTCAATAACCGAAATTGATCCTGAATTTCTTACGGCATACCTTTCTCCAGCTTGACCTGCTGCAAAAAGTTTTCCAGATGTTGCTCCATACAAAACAGTATTTCCTATTATGGTATTCTCATGTGAAACTAAATTACTTTCATCTGGAAGTTTAACTACCACTGTTGCTCCTGACAAACCTTTACCAACATAATCATTAGCATCACCTTTTAAAATAAGTTTTAAACCTTTGATTCCAAATGCTCCAAATGATTGCCCTGCTGATCCTTTAAATTTTAAAGATAAAAAGTCATCTTCTAGTTTTTCAGATCCATATTTTTCATAAAGATGATTAGAAATTCTTGTACCAACAGTCCTATGAGTATTTTTAATAATATATTCTTTTTCAATAATTTTTACTTTTCCAATTTGTTCTTTAATTTCAGGTAAAATTTCTTGATCTAAAGTATCCGGAACAGAATTTATTTCTGGAACTGTACAGTATCTTGTATTCTCTCCAGCATCTGTTTGAACAAATAAAGGATTTAGATCTAAATCGTCTAAGTTTGGTGATGCTTTGCTTACCTGTCTTAATAAATCAGTCCTACCAATTATTTCATTCAATGATTTAAATCCTATCTGTGCTAAAATTTCCCTTACTTCCTCAGCTATGAATTTAAATAAGTTAACTACTTTTTCTGGTGTACCAGAAAATTTTTCTCTTAATTTTTCATCTTGAGTACAAACTCCAACTGGACATGTATTTGAATGACACTGTCTAACCATTATACATCCCATAGCTACTAAAGCTGTGGTTGCTACACCATATTCTTCTGCCCCCATCATTGCTGCAATAACAACATCTCTTCCTGTTTTAATTCCACCATCTGTTCTTAAGGTAACTTTATGTCTTAAATTATTCAAAGTTAAGACTTGATTAGCTTCAGTTAAACCCATCTCCCAAGGTATCCCAACATATTTAACACTTGTTTGTGGTGTTGCTCCTGTTCCTCCATTATGTCCAGAAATTAAAATTATATCTGCTTTAGCTTTAGCTACACCAGCTGCAATTGTTCCTATGCCTGATGATGCTACTAATTTTACGCCAACTCTTGCTTTTGGATTTGCTTGTTTAAGATCATAAATTAACTGAGCTAGATCCTCGATAGAATAAATATCATGGTGGGGTGGTGGTGATATTAAGGTTACACCTGGTGTTGAATGTCTTAATTTTGCAATTTCTTCTGTAACTTTAAATCCAGGTAACTGGCCGCCTTCACCAGGTTTTGCTCCTTGTGCAATTTTAATCTCTATTTCATTACAGTTATTAAGGTATTTGAGTGTTACTCCAAATCTTGCTGAAGCTATTTGTTTAACTCTAGAATTAGCACTATCTCCATTTTTCATCTTAGTAAATCTTTTCTCATCTTCACCCCCTTCACCACTACAAGATGCTCCTTTAATTCTATTCATTCCTATAGCTAAAGTTTCGTGTGCTTCTTTCGATAATGCACCATGAGACATACTTCCGCTTCCAAATCTTGTTAAAATATTTTCAATTGGTTCTACTTCTGTGATATCTATAGAAGGATTTAAATTTTTTTCTCTAAATCCAATTAAATCTCTAAGATGTATAGGTGGAAGATTATAAATACCTTTTGCGTATTTTTTATAAGCGTCAAAAGAATTTGAAGAAACAGCACTCTGCAAAAGATGAATGAGCTTACCTTGATATTGATGTGTTTCACCATTTTTTCTGTACCTATAAATTCCGCCAATTGGTAAAACTGTATCCGTACCTTCAAATGCTTCTTTGTGAATAATTCTTAATTTTTTTTCTATTCCATTTAAACCTATGCCTGAAATTTTTGATAAAATTCCTGGAAAATATTCTGATGCTACTGTTCTACTTAAGCCAACTGTTTCAAAATTACATCCACCTCTATAAGAACTTATGACTGAAATTCCCATTTTTGACATTATTTTCAAAAGACCATAATTTACTGACTGTACATATCTCTCTATGCATTCATCGTACCCAAACTTTCCAAATAATTTCTTTTCAAATCTCTGGTATAAGCTATCCAATGCTAAATAAGGATTAACTGTTGTAGCCCCAACACCTATGAGTGTTGCAAATGAATGTGTATCTAATGCTTCCCCAGTTTGGGCATTAATTGAAGCATAGCCTCTTAGTTTTTTTTTAATGAGATGTGTATTTATTGCACCAACGCTTAATAGCATTGGAATAGGCAATCTTTCTTCAGAAGTATTTTTATCACTTAAGACTAATTGAGTAAGACCCTGCCTAACTGCTATTTCAGAATCTTTTTTAATTCTCTCAATAGAGGTTTCAAGGTTTTCACTTTTATCAAAAGTACAGTCAATAGTTATTGATTTTTGACCAAAAAAATTAATGAATTTTTCTAACTGAGAGTTTGATAAAATAGGACTATCTAAAACATATATATTTTCTTCTGTTAAATTACTAAAATCTAAAATATTTCCTAGGTTACCAAAACGAGTTTTTAAACTCATAACCTTGTTTTCTCTTAAAGAATCAATTGGTGGGTTTGTAACTTGACTAAAATTTTGTCTAAAGAAGTGATAAAGTGGCCTATAACGGTCAGATAACACTGCAAGTGGAGTGTCATCACCCATAGAACCAATTGCCTCTTTTGCATCTTCTGCCATGGGGTGAAGAATAAGCTCTAAATCCTCTAAACTATAACCAAATGTATGTTGTCTTTTTTTTAGCTCATCACCTGAAAAAGTAGATTTTTCATTTTTTATTGGAAATTTTTTTTCTAAATCAATTATCTGATTGTTAAAATGTTTAAACTCTTTTGCCAAATAATCTTTTATTTCAACATTAGAAAATACTTTACCTTTAGCTATTCTAACTCCAAGAATTTCTCCAGGTCCTAATCTACCTTTTTTAAGAATTTGCTTCTCATCAATTTCAACCATTCCCGTTTCTGATCCTGCACACAATATTTTGTCTTTTGAAATAGTATATCTCATTGGGCGTAACCCATTTCTATCAGCAGCTACTATAGCCCATTCATTATCAGTAGCTGCAATAGCGGCTGGTCCATCCCATGGCTCCATAGTGCTGTTTAAAAAATTAAATAGTTGTTGATGATCTTTTGATAATGTTTGACTTTTTTTAGACCAGGCATCTGGAATTAACATTAATTTTGCGAGTGGTGCTGATTGGCCAGAAATATTTAAAAGTTCAAAAACACTATCTAATGCAGCAGAGTCTGATGATCCTGGTTGTATAACTGGTTTTAAATTTTTCATATCGTCAAATAAAGGGCTGTCCATTTCTTGTTCATGAACTTTCATCCAGTTTTTATTTCCCTTTAGTGTATTTATTTCTCCATTATGAGCTAATGCTCTAAAAGGTTGTGCCAGGTCCCAGCTTGGTGCTGTGTTTGTTGAAAACCTTTGATGAAATATTGCAAATCGAGATATAAACCTCTCATCTTTTAAATCTAAATAAAAATCTGCAATAGACTCTGCTAAAAACATTCCCTTATAAATAACTGACTTAGAACTTAGTGAACAAATATAAAAACCTTCTATCGCATTTTTAATAGCTTCTTTTTCAATTTTTCTTCTAGATTCATAAATTTTTCTTTCTAACTCTTTTTCTGTTAAATCTTTATTATTATGTTTGAATAGTACTTGAGTAATTTCTGGTCTCGTAAGATTCGCTTTTTCACCTAAAACTTTTGAATTTACTGGAACCTGTCTCCATCCATAAATACTAAAATTACTTTTTGTTAATTCACTTTCTACTAAAGTTCTTGCATTTTCTTGTGCTTGATAATTATTTCTAGGTAAAAAAATCATACCCACACAAATTTCTGAACCGTCATGGTCGTGACCTGTGATTTCTATTTTTTCAGCAAAGAAATCTGAAGGAATTTCTAAATGGATTCCAGCTCCATCACCTGTTTTACCATCAGCATCAACAGCTCCTCTATGCCAAACTGCTTTTAAGGCATTAATTCCATATTCAACTACTTTCCTTGACTTTTTGCCCTCTGTAGAAGCAATCAACCCTACTCCACAAGCATCATGCTCCATTTCTTTTGAATAAACATGACCGTCTTCAAGAATTTTAAGATTTTTTTTATAATTTTTCATTAAGCAACCTTCTCTTTATTAAGTTCTTTGATCTCTAAAAAATTTTTTATTGATACTGCTACGTCTCTTCCATCTTTTATGGCCCAGACAACTAAAGATGCACCTCTAATAATATCTCCTGCTGCAAAGACACCCGGTAAATTTGTCTCCATTGTATCAAAATTAGTTTTTAATGTTCCCCATTTAGTAACTTGTAAATCTTCAGAGCCAAATAGTTTTGGTAAATTTTCTGGATCAAATCCAAGAGCCTTAATTACTATATCTGCTTTAATATTAAAGTGAGAATTGTTCTGAATTTCAGGTTTACGTCTACCACTATCATCAGGTTCACCAAGTTTGATTTTATCCACCATCAAACCTTCAACTTTATTTGTTCCTATAAATTCTTTGGGACTAGATAGCCATACGAACTCTACTCCTTCTTCCTCTGCATTAGCTACCTCTCTAGCAGATCCAGGCATATTTTCTTTGTCTCTTCTGTAAAGGCATTTAACTGATTTTGCTTTTTGTCTAATTGAAGTCCTAACACAATCCATTGCAGTGTCACCTCCTCCAATCACAACAATATTTTTTCCTTCAGCATTTAAAGTTCCATTATCAAATAACTCTACCTTGTCTCCTAATCCTTTTTTATTTGAAGCTGTTAAAAACTCCATGGCTGGAAATATATTTCCTAAATCTTTTCCTGGTAGATCTATTTCTCGAGCTTTATAAACTCCAGTTGCAATTAAAAGAGCATCATGTTTTTTTCTTAACTGCTCTAATGTAGCATCTTTTCCAACTTCAAAATTTTGAACAAACTTAATTTCACCCTCTTCAAGTAATTTTGTTCTTCTTTCTACAACAAATTTTTCTAACTTAAAATTTGGGATCCCATAAATCATTAAACCACCAGCTCTATCATATCGATCATATACCGTGATTTGATACCCTAACTTACGTAACTGTTCTGCAGCAGCCAGACCAGCTGGACCAGCTCCTATAATTCCAATACTTTGACTCTTTTCATTTTTAACTTTTATTGGATTTACCCAGCCTTGTTCCCATGCATTATCAGTAATATATTTCTCAACTGAACCTATGGTTACTGTTCCATGTCCCGATTGTTCAATTACACAGTTTCCTTCACATAATCTATCTTGTGGACATATTCTTCCACACACCTCTGGCATGTTGTTGGTGCTTTGGGATAATTCATATGCTTCTTTCAATCTTCCCTCTGCAGTTAATTTTAACCAATCTGGAATATTGTTACTTAATGGACAATGTACCTGGCAAAAAGGAACTCCACATTGTGAGCATCTGCTAGATTGTTCGCCCGCCTTTTCGTTAATAAACTCTTTATAAATTTCGCTAAAGTCCTCTTTTCTGGTGCCAACTTCTCTTTTAGGTGGAGTTTGTTGACCTATTTTAACAAATTTAAGCATTTTTTCTGACATATATACCCTTCAATAAACTGAGCATATAATAAGGTTTTGTTTAATAAAAGACAAACAAGGTCAGTACATATGACCTTAAATTTACAATAAATGCTGTTAAATCATCTTATTATGATTTTTGCATATCTGATATGTTCAAATGGAATTGTTTAAATTATCGAATATTTAAGTTACGAAGCTTTAAATGTTTTCTAATATTATTGAAATTATAATCCTATCAATAGTTCAGGGTATATCAGAATTTTTACCAATCAGCTCATCAGCTCATTTAAACATTGTTGAGATAATTTTTGAGTTTAATTCTAACTCACTAATGATTGATGTTAGTCTTCATCTTGGCTCTTTACTTGCAATAATTTTTTATTTCAGAAGAGAGTTACTAGACCTTAGAAATAATCAAAAATTATTATCTTTATTAATTATTGGCTCTATACCAATTGTAATAGCTGGGTACATACTCAGTTCCACAGGTCTAATTAACCTATTAGAAAACAATTTAAAGATAATTGCTTGGGCTACGCTAATTTTTGGAATTATTTTATATCTAGCAGATAAAAGTAAATTTGATAAAAAAATATCTTCCAACCTAAATTTTAAAACAATACTATATATCGGCTTGTTTCAAACACTTGCTTTAATACCAGGTGTGAGTAGGGCAGGAATTACAATAACAGCTGCAAGGCTTTTTAGATTTAATAGATTTGATTCAAGTAAAATTTCTTTTTTGTTGGCTATACCTGCAATAGCTGGGGCAAGTGTACTACAGTTAAAAAATGCTATTGGTCACAGCTTTGAGTTTAACTACCTTATACCAATATCAATCACTCTTTCTTTTTTATTTTCTTATTTTACAGTTAAGTTTTTCTTAGACTACATAAACAAATTTTCTTTAAATGTTTTTGTAATTTACAGAATTATTATTTCAATAATTTTATTTATAATAATATATAATTAATCTTTTTTTAATATTGGTGCTAATTGTGAAAATAAAACACCAAATAAAATAAATAAACATCCAAACAAATTATTTATATCTAAAATTTGATCTAATAAAATCCAAGCAGCAATTGTAGCAAAAACACCTTCTAAAGAAAAAATTATTGCTGATGGAGCAGGGGATATATTTTTTTGTGCATATATTTGTAAAACAAATGCAAGGCCTCCAGATAAAACTCCAGCATATAAGATTTGAAATTTTTCTTTAAGAATATTAGACCAAATAAAGTCTTCAAAAATTAACCCTATAATTAATGATAAAGAGGCGACAATTAAAGTTTGAATTGCACCAATTGTTAATGGAAGATTGTAGTTTTCTATAATTTTACCAGTAAAGATAATGTGTGTACTCCAGAAAAATGCACCCATTATTATAAGCGCATCACCAGTTCTAACCGTTGCATTGTAAAAATTAGTTAGTAAATAACCTCCCATCACACAAAGAAGAACTGAAGGCCAAATACTCCAGTGAATTGGCTTTTTATACATAAAAAAAATTATAAACGGGACCATTGGAACGTAAAAAATAGTAAAGAATGCTGCATTAGCAACATCTGTATAGAGTAAAGCTACTTGTTGAAGTGCTGATCCCAAGAATAAAGATAGGCCTATTAAAAGAGCTAAGTTGGTAAATTCTTTTTGATTTCTTTGAATTGATTTTGAGATATTTTTTCTTTCAAAAATAAAAGCTAAAGGGGCTACCACTAAAAAGCCCACAAAAAACCTTACCGCATTAAAAGTGAAAGGACCAATGTCGTCCATACCCGTATCTTGAGCAATAAAGGTTGTTCCCCATATGAATGTACAAAGTAATGCACAAAATAATGATGAGGTTTTTGACATTAAAATCTATACAGCTAATTTATAAGCAAAATTTTTGCCTAAATTTTCTTTTAGATCATTATTAAATCTAGCCGCTTCAGCTCCATCAATTATTCTATGATCATATGACAATGAAAGCGGCAACATTGTTCTTGTTTCAAATTTTCTATTGATAAAAATCTGTTTTTTTTGTGCTTTACCTACTCCTAGTATAGCAACTTCAGGATAATTTATTATTGGTGTAAAAAATGAACCTCCAATTCCCCCAAGACTTGTAATAGTCATAGATCCTCCAAAGAATTCCTTCTTGTCTATTTTTAAATTTCTACATTGATCACTTACTGTTTTCAATTCATTGCTAATATATGAGATACTTTTATTGTCAGCATTTCTAATTTTTGGCACCATCAAACCATGTGGTGTGTCGACTGCAATTCCAATATGAAAATAATTTTTCATTGTTATTTTTCCATTTTCAATATCATCTATTGATGAGTTGAAACTAGGAAACTTTTTTAAAGATGCAACTAAAGCTTTAACAATAAAAGCTAAGGGAGTAATTTTTTTTCTCTCACCTGTGTACATATCAGTAAGTGAAGTTCTAAAATCTTCCATTTCAGTTATATCTGCTTCATCATGATTTGTTACATGAGGTATTGTAGTCCAAGAATTAACTAAATACGTAGAGGCTAATTTTTTAACCCTAGGCATATCTTTAACTTCAATTTCTCCAAAATCAGAATGGGAAAATTCACTAATAATTTTTTTAGGTTGAGCTTCAGTCTTATCTGAGGTTTTATTAATTTTAGAGAATATAAAATTTTTCACATCATCTTCTACAATTCTTCCTTGTCTTTCACTGCCAACTATTTCGTTAATATTAACCCCGAGCTCTCGAGCAAATTTACGTACTTTTGGGCTTGCAGATGAAGCTTCTGAATTATCCTTTTTTATTAAATTTTGTGTTTGTATAACTTTTTCAATTTTTTCTTTTTGATTTTGATTTGCAACAGGCTCTGCTTCTTTAATAGTTTTTTGCTCTATGCTCTTTTCTTCTTCTCCAGATTGCTCTAGAGTTAATATTAAATCACCCTCTGAAACCCTATCTCCTACTTTAATTTTAACAGACTTAACCTTTCCGTCAAAAGAAGCTGGTATTTCAACACTAGATTTATCACTCTCAATTGTAATAAGTGGATCATTTTTAGATACTGACTGAGCATTTGAAACTAATACTTCGATTACCTCAACGTCTTTAAATTCGCCAATATTTGGTACTTTAATCTCTTTATCTGACATCTTATAGTTTTGTTGGCATTGGTTTGCTGCCATCAATATTATACTTCTTTATGGCTTCTTTAGCATATTTTGAGGCTATTAGTTGCTCTTTTGCTAGTACGCTAAGTCCATAAGCAACAATATGCTCTTTATCAACTTCAAAAAAATTTCTAAGGTTTTTTCTAGTGTCACTTCTTCCATAACCATCTGTACCTAAAGAATAAAAATTTTTATTAGTATAAGGTCTGATTTGATCAGAATTCATTCTCATATAATCTGAAGCTGCCAAGATTGGTCCTTCAGTTTTTCCTAAACACTGCTCTACAAATGAAACTTTTTGTTCTTTATCAGGATTTAAAAGATTATATCTCTCAACTTCCATACCATCTTTTCTCAACTCGTTAAAACTAGTGACACTCCAGATTTCACTATCTATCTGATATTCATTTTGAAGGATTTCTGCTGCAGCCATCATTTCTCTCAATATTGTACCTGAACCTAAAAGTTGAATTTTAGTTTTTTTATATTTATTGAGCTCTTTAATTTTATACATTCCTTTAAGAATTCCTTCTTCACAATTCTTGTCTTTTGGTATGCTTGGATGTGAATAATTTTCATTCATGGTTGTGATATAATAAAAAATATTTTCATTTTTTTCATGCATTCTTCTCAAGCCTTCTCTAAAAATAACAGCTAGCTCGTAATGAAAAGTTGGGTCATATGTTACACAATTTGGTATTGTTGAGGCTATCAGGTGACTGTGTCCATCCTGATGTTGTAGTCCTTCACCAGCTAAAGTAGTTCTTCCAGCTGTTGCTCCAATTAAAAATCCTCTAGCTTGGCTATCTCCACCTGCCCATGCAAGATCACCTATTCTTTGAAAACCAAACATAGAATAAAAAATATAAATTGGTATCATTTCAATATCATGATTAGTGTAGGAAGTCGCAGCAGCAATCCATGACGACATTGCTCCAGCTTCATTAATTCCTTCTTCTAGAACCTGTCCAGTTTTCTCTTCTCTGTAAGAACTTAACTGAGCAGAATCTTCTGGTTCATACTTTTGACCTTCGTGTGCATATATTCCTATTTTTTGAAAAAATCCTTCCATACCAAAAGTTCTTGCTTCATCAGGAATAATTGGAACTAATCTGGGTGAAATATTTTTGTCTCTTAATAAATTTGTAAACATTCTAACTAATGCCATGGTTGTAGACATTTCTTTTTCACCCGTTGATACTTTCATAAAATCAAAAATATCTTTTGCTGGTGCTTTAATAGGTTTTGAATATGTTGTTCTTTCAGGTAAGAAACCACCAAGTCTCATTCTCTTTTCTTTAATATACTTAATCTCTAATGATTTTTCATCAGGCTTGAAATACTCAACATTTTTTACTTGTTCATCTGTTAATGGGACATCAAAACGATCTCTATAATATAGCAAATCATCTACATCTAATTTTTTAGTTTGATGAGTAGTGTTAACACTTTCACCTGTTTTTCCCATACCATAACCCTTAATGGTTTTAGCGATTATAACCGTTGGGCTACCTTGGTTTTTTGATGCCCGGTCGTATGCTGCGTAAACTTTATGAGGATCATGACCGCCTCTATTTAATCTCCAAATATCTTTATCTGATAAACTAGAAACTAGCTCTTGAGTCTCTGGGTATTTCCCAAAAAATTTTTCTCTAACATAAGCTCCATCTCTAGCTTTCATTGCTTGGTATTCACCATCAACAGTTTCATTCATAGTTTTAACTAGGTGACCTGTTTTATCATTAGCAATCAATGAGTCCCAGTAAGAACCCCAAATTACCTTAATTACATTCCAACCAGCTCCTCTAAAACTTCCTTCTAGCTCTTGAATGATTTTTCCATTACCTCTGACAGGTCCATCTAATCTTTGAAGATTGCAGTTTACAACAAATATTAAGTTATCTAGTTTTTCCCTAGCTGCTAATCCTATTGCACCTAAAGATTCGGGTTCATCCATTTCTCCATCACCAAGAAATGCCCAAACTTTTCTACCTTGATCTTTAATTAATCCTCTGTTAATTAAATATTTCATGTATCTTGCCTGATAAATTGCAAGCATAGGTCCTAGTCCCATTGATACAGTTGGAAACTGCCAAAACTTTGGCATCAACCAAGGATGTGGATATGAAGAAAGTCCACCTGGTTTTACTTCTTGTCTAAAACTATCTAATTGTTTTTCATTTAATCTACCTTCTAGAAATGCTCTAGCATAGACGCCTGGCGCACTATGACCTTGAAAATAAACTAAATCACCACCAAATTTATTATTCTTAGCTCTCCAAAAATGATTCATTCCTACATCATAAAGTGTTGCTGCTGATGCAAATGTACCTATATGGCCACCTAATTCAGGAAATTTTTTATTTGCTCTAACAACCATGGCTGCTGCATTCCATCTAATTAAAGATCTAATTCTTCTTTCAATATTCTGATCTCCATTAGACTTAACTTCTGCCTCTGGTGGGATTGTATTAATGTAAGGAGTGTGCTGTGTATAAGGAATATTTGCACCTTCTCGATATGCTTTGTTAATTAATTCTTTTATTAAAAAATGAGCTCTTTGATTTCCATCTTTTTCAATAACTGCAGATAAAGACTCTAACCAATCTTGAGTTTCTAGTGGATCAATATCATTGTCATTTATAACCTGAATTATTGTTTGTTTTTTTTCAGCGACTGGGCTTTGTTCAGTGGTCGCTTCTTTTTTTTCATTTTTTAAAACTGATTCTGCTTGTTTAATAATACTTTCTGTATCTTTAGGAATTGGCTTTTCTGAAGGGCTTTCTTTTGAAGACTCAACACTTAACAATAAATCCCCTTTAGAAACTTTATCACCCACTTTAATACTTACAGCTTCTACCTTACCAGTGACTGTTGATGGAATTTCAACACTAGATTTATCACTCTCAATAGTAACAATAGGATCATCTAAGTTTATTCTATCTCCAACTTTTACTAAAAGTTCAATAACCTCAACTTTTTCAAATTCACCAATATCTGGGACAAGTAATTTTTCACTCATTATTTAAATCGATTTATACACCTAAAAAAAACTATATCTCATGTTATTTTAGCACAATAATAAGTTTTTTTATGCAAACCTGTATTTTTATTGAACAAAAAACTTTAAAAATTAACAAATAAATAAGAAATTAATTTCTTTCAATGCACATGGCTATACCCATTCCACCACCAATGCAGAGAGTAGCGCAACCTTTGTTTTTATTTTGTTTTATCATTTCATGAATTAGGGTTACTAAAATTCTGGTTCCGGAAGCTCCAATTGGATGTCCTAATGCAATTGCTCCACCATTAACATTCACAATCTCTTTAGGAATTTTAAGATTTCTAATCACAGCAATACTTTGAGCTGCAAATGCTTCATTAACTTCAAATAAATCAATATCTTCAATTTTCCATCCTGCTTTTTCTAAAGCTATATTAACAGCCATAATTGGACCTAGTCCCATCAATGAAGGTTCAACACCACAAGTTGCCCAGGAGACCACTTTTGCTAAAGGTTCTATACCTCTAAGTTCCGCCTCTTCTCTAGACATTAAAATAGTTGCTGCCGCACCATCATTTATTCCTGATGAATTACCCGCTGTAACTGTTCCATTTTCTTTAAAAACAGTTTTTAATTTTTTTAAATCCTCTAAGTTTAAATTACTTCTTGGATGTTCATCTTTTTCAAAAATAAAATTTTTATCATCTGTATTAATATTTAATTTAATTAACTCGTTTTTGAATTTATCATTACTTATGGCATCTTGTGTTTTTTTTTGAGAATTGAAGGCAAACATATCTTGTTCATCTCTGGAAATTTGATACTTTTCTGCTACATTTTCTGCCGTAACACCCATGTGATAATTATTAAATGAGTCTATCAATCCATCATTGACCATTGTATCAACTAATTTATTTTCATCTAATTTTTTATCTTCTCGATAAAATATTGTATGTGGTGCTCTAGACATATTTTCTTGTCCTCCAGCGACTATAATTTTATTTTCACCTAGTTTAATAGATTGATAGCCTGAAATTACAGATCTTAATCCAGATCCACATACTTGATTAATTATATGTGCAGGTTTTGAAACTGGAATTCCAGCATGAATAGAAGCTTGTCTTGCTGGGTTTTGCCCTAATCCAGAAGTGAGAACGTGTCCCATAATCACCTCATCAATATCATCTGATTTTAATTTTGATTTATAAACAGCTTCTTTAATAGCTAGTGCACCTAGTTTATCAGCACTAAGGCCTTTTAAAGATCCTTTATATGTGCCTATAGCTGTTCTTAATGCAGCTGTAATAACCACATCATTTGATTTTTTGCTCATTGATAGTACAGCATAATATTTTATAACTTAAATTACATCAAAAACTTTGATATGTTGGACAAATTATTTAATTAAGGACCGCTGGCCAAATTGGATAAGGCGCTCGGCTACGAACCGGGAGATTCCAGATTCGAGTTCTGGGCGGTCCACCAGAAAGGATAAATAAAAATGTTAGATTGGTTACTAAAATCATCACTACAAAAATCAGTTATATATTTTTTTATAATTGTTTTTATAATTTTATTAATTTTAACTTTCGTACTATAAAGAGCTATGAGCAATGAATTTGAGCAAATAAGTATTAAACCTGGTTTTATGAAACACAATGGTGGAGTTTTATTTAAAACTGTATCTGAAACAGAATATGAATTCAAAACTACGATTAATGAAAATCATTTAAATGCTGCTGGGATAACTCACGGTGGTTATTTATCAGCCTTAATTGATGCAGGAGCGGGGACTGCTGCACATAGAGCGTCTGGAAATTCACCTTGTGTAACTATTTCATTGGATTTAAAATTTATTGGTGCCTCTAAAGTAGGTGATATAGTTACTGGCTTTACAAGAATTCTTAAAAAGACCAATACACTAGTATTTTTATTTTGTGAGCTGAAATGTAATGATAAAATTATAACCTCAGCATCAGGTATTTGGAAAATCTTAAAAATTAAACCATCTAATCTTGGTCCTGGTGGATAATTATTCTTTTCTTCTATAGTTCAAATAACCAAATATAATTAATAATAAAATAGCTATTGGGTAAATGATTCCTTTATTTGGTCTATCTGCATTTTCTATTTTAAATTCACTTATATAATCACCAGTTTCAAAACCACTTTTTTTAGCACTTCCATTCCATTGCAGGGTATCTACAATAACTCTGTTTTCTTCTCTAATTAAACTAAGTCCATATTGCTCTAAACTATACTCGGTTTCAAAAGTATTTTTTTTGATTACAATTAACTTGTATCTTTCACCATAATTACTTGGACGTGTTACTTTAAATCTAGCCTCCTTATTGAAATCTACCTTCATTAAATGAATTTTGTTAATATCCATATAATTATATTTAGGATAAAATTTATTTAAAATAAATTCTGGGGCTAAGAGTGAAATAGAGATTAATAAAAAAATTATTATCTCGTACCATCTTAATCTATTAATAAACCAAGCTTGAGTTGCAGAAGTAAAAACTAATATACCTATCAAAGAAGTGATGATTACCAGTAGTCCATGCCACATATTTTCAATGCCTATCAATAACAATTCATGATTAAATAAAAATACGATAGGTAAAATACCTGTTCTTAAACTGTACCAAAAAGCTTGCATACCAGTTTTAAGTGGATCACCTCCTGAAATAGCAGCTGCCGCATATGATGCGAGACCAACTGGAGGAGTGACGTCAGCCATCAAGCCAAAATAAAAAACAAACAAGTGAACCGCTATAAGTGGAAATACAAATCCAGATGCGTTTCCAACATCAACCAATACTGTTGCCATTAATGAAGCCACTACAACATAATTTGCAGTAGTTGGTAAACCCATACCAAGTATTAGACATAAAATTATTGTTAAAAATAGCAAAATAACAACATTATCTTTTGCAATAAATTCTATCACTATAATTAAATTTGTACTTAACCCTGTTGAACCAACAGCTCCAACTATTATACCAGCTGTTGCTATTGCTATTCCAACACCAACCATATTTAAAGCACCTTTTTCAAAGCCAACTATCGTTTGATTAAACCAAGTTTTTATTGCTAATTTAAAATCAGAATTTTTAAATAATATGTAACCAAGGTTTACAATTATTAATGCAATCGTTGCAAAAAATATTGAGTATGAAGCGGTAAATCTTAAATAAACGAGCATGTACACTAAAACAAAAATAGGAATTAAAAAATGTAATCCTGATAAAAATGTTTTCTTTAAATTTGGGATATCGACATCATCCATTCCTTTTAAATTTAATTTTAAAGCTTCAAGGTGAGAAATATAAAACAATGCCACATAAGAAATAATTGCTGGTAAAAATGCGTGCTTAACGACCTCAAAATAAGTAACACCTAAAAAACTTGCCATTACAAATGCTGCAGCTCCCATTACAGGTGGCATTAATTGTCCATTAACTGATGATGATACCTCTATAGCACCAGCTTTTTCTTTGGAAAAACCAGTTTTTTTCATAATTGGAATTGTAAAAGTTCCAGTTGTAACCGTGTTTGCAATTGAAGATCCTGAGATTAGACCGGTCATTCCAGATCCTAAAATTGCTGCTTTTGCAGGTCCTCCTCTCATTTTGCCAACCATGGCAAAAGCTAGGTCTAAAAAATATTTACCTCCACCGGCTGTTTCTAGAAGCGCTCCAAATAAAACAAATAAAAAAATGAAATCTACAGAAACACCTATAGGAATTCCAAATATAGCTTCTTGATCAAGCCACTGAAATCCAACTAATCTATTTAATGAAAGCCCACCATGCGAAATTATTTCTGGTGCGTATCTGCCAAAATATGAAAAGAGTAAAAAACAAACTGCAATAATAACTAGAGGTAATCCAAATACTCTCCTGGTTGCTTCAATTAATATTAAAATTCCACAACTTCCAATAATCAACTCAACTGGTAAATTAAATTTTTCCCAAATTGTAACTGTTAAAAGAATTCCCCCCCTATCAACTAATTGGTCATAAAAAAAATAAATATATAAACAACAAAATGCAGCAATAAAACTAATTAGAATATCAAATATAGAAATTTTTTTTCTTTTAGAAATTGGATAAATTAAAAAAGCTAAAGTTAAAGCAAAACCTAAGTGAATAGCCCTAGCTGGAAGTCCTTTAAACATTCCAATATCAAACATAAAAGGAAATGGAGATGCATACCAAAGTTGAAATAATGACCAAATAATTGCAATACTTCCAACAATTTTTAAATGTAGTCCAGTAAGATTTCTAGTGGGAGATAAATCCTCACTAATCTTACTTTCTACTTTACTCTTAATGCTTTGATTCATTTTTAAAATGATACTCTATAACAAAAAAAAGGCCCGATAAATATATCAGGCCTTTTAATTTAATTAAGGAGTTGGACTACATTAATCCAGCTTCTTTATAATATTTAATTGCACCTGGGTGTAATGGAGCTGACAAACCATCAGCAACCATATCTTCTTTTTTTAAAGAAGAAAAAGCAGGATGTTGTTTTTTGAAATCATCAAAGTTTTCAAAAACTGCTTTTACTACTAAATAAACAAGATCTGCTTCAACAGCATTACTAGTTACAACAGTAGCCTTAACACCAAAAGTAGTTACATCTTTTTTCTGTCCTGTGTAAGTTCCTTTAGGGATTACAGCTTTAGCATAATAAGCAGCACCATCAATTAGTCCTTGAACTTCAGGACCTGTTAAGTTGATAGGCAAAGCTTTTGCTCCACAAGAAGCTGCATTTTCCATTGCTCCATTTGGAAATCCTACTGAATAACCAAAAGCATCAATCTTACCATCACATAAAGCTTTTACTTGCTCAGATGAAGTCAGCTCTGTAGTAGATTTAAAGAAGCTATTATTAACTCCCTTTGCATCCATTAGCACTTCCATAGTTCCTCTTTGACCTGAACCAGCGTTACCAATGTTTACAACTTTTCCTTTAAGGCCAGCAAAATCTTTAACTTTTGCTTTTTTTCTTGCCCAAATTTGAAAAGGTTCGTTGTGTACTGAAAAAACAGCTCTTAAACCGTCAAACTTTTTTCCTTCCCACTTGCTTGATCCATTTACAGCATGATATTGCCAGTCAGACTGAGCTACACCAAATTGAAATTCACCAGCTGCGATTTGACCAATATTATAATTCGATCCACCAGTTGAAGGTGCAGTACATCTGTAAGCTTTATCTATACCTTTTTTTCTTCCGTGTTCTTTAGCAATTGCTGATTTGTGCAACATTTTGCAAATTGCGTTACCAGTTTGGAAATATACTCCAGTTGGTCCGCCCGTTCCTATCGTGAAGAACTCTGCAGATTTTGCAACACCAGTAAAAGATAAAGATGCAACAAAAATTAGTAGAGCACTTGATAGAGATGTTATTATTTTTTTCATGTTCTCTCCTCTATATCGTTATTTTTATTAATTAAATTTAACAGTAATTAAGTGAGTATGTATAGCTGGTAGTTATGTTGATGTTGACCATTTTTTTAACTTGTCCACACCCTCAACAATCTTAGGTGCAAGTTTTAAAATTAAACTATCATCAATTTTTTTTCCATTTTGAGTTTGATTCATAAAATTTTGACCATCAAAATCTGTAAAGCTTAACCTTGCTAACATCTTATTTTTCTCAAAACCAAAGTCTGATCCTGGCAATAACGCTACACCTGTCTCCTTTAAAATATTGTCACACATTTCTGATGATGTATTAAATTTTTTATTTAAAAATTCTGGCATAAGATAAAACCCACCTTGGGGCTTATTAATTAAAACCTTGTTTGATTTTAGATTTTCATAAACATAATTACCAACTGCTTTAAGAATATTTTTAGAACTATCAATATATTTACTATGATCACTTGTATAAGCAGTAATTGCAGCATATTGAATTGGCGCACTGACAGCAGAAAAAGTTTCACTGGCTAAAACATTAATTGAATTTTTTAAAATATTTAAAGAGTCTGGAACTACAAAATAACCCAATCTCCACCCACCTGCACCACACCATTTACTTAAACCCGTGCTTATAATAGTTTTTTCAGGACAAAAACTTGAAATAGATTTGAACCCTTCATCAAAACTCAACTCAGAATAAATTTCATCTGATAAAATAATAAGATTATATTTTTTAGCAATCTCACTAATTTCTTCTAGATTTTTACAAATCTGCCCTGATGGATTGTTTGGTGAATTCAAAAATAATAGATAGTTTTTATTTTTATCCCTTAAAATAACTTCTTCAATTTCAGATCCAGTAGGAAACCAATTATTTTCTCTTTTTGTTTGAATTGATTGAATTTTATTTCTTCCAAGAATTGCTTGTGGAGCATAAGAAACCCAACTTGGTGCTGGCAATATTATTTCTCCATCAAATAAAATGTGTAGTAAAAACATCAATTCTTTTGAGCCAGGACCTATAATTACATTTTCAGGTTTGTAATTATAATCTTTTTTAACTGATGTATATTTTGCAACAGCATCCCTAAGCTCATTAAGACCTTGCATTGGTAAATATTTATTTTGATGGGCATTATCTTTTAACGCATTAACAATATCAGTTGGTACTTGGAATGGAGATTGGCCAAATCCAAATTTAAATATTTTTTCACCTTTATCTTCTAGCTTTCTAGAGATTTCATTAATTTTTAAAGTAGAGGATGGTTCTAGACCTTTAACTATATTTTTTAACATTTAATAATTTAATTCCTTTAAATCTTTATATTGATCTAAAACTCTTGGATTTGCTAGCGCTTCTTTATTTTTAATTTCATTTCCTTCTATTGTATTTTTTACAGCTAGTTCAACTATTTTTCCATTTTTAGTTCTTGGAATGTCTCCAACTACTATAATTTTAGATGGAACATGTCTTGGAGATGCATTTTTTCTAATTTGTATTCTAATTTTTTTTAATAAATCTTCGTCCAACACGTGTTTGGGGTTTAAAACTATAAATAAAATAATTCTCACGTCATTATCCCATGCTTGACCAATAACAATGGACTCTTTGATTTCTATAAATTTTTCTACCTCAGAGTATATTTCTGCAGTTCCGAGTCTCACTCCTCCAGGGTTAAGTGTTGTATCTGATCTACCATGGATAATAAAGCCCCCACCTTTCTTTATTTCCGCATAATCACCGTGATACCATGTGTTTAAAAAATTATTAAAATATGCTTTTTTAAATTTAATATCATTTTTATCATTCCAGAACTTTAAAGGCATTGATGGGAAAGAGCTCTTACAAACTAGCTCTCCTTTTTTATTTTTTAAAGATTCACCCTTTTCATTAAAAACATCAACATTCATACCTAAACCTTTATTTTGTATTTCGCCTAGAATTACCGGCTGGTATAAATTTCCCAGGACAAAACAAGAAACAATATCGGTGCCTCCAGATATAGAGGATAAATGAACATTTTTTTTTATGTTCTCGTACACAAATTTAAACCCATCATTTGATAATGGGGATCCAGTAGAACAAATTGTTCTTAATTTTGACAATTTATACTTATATTTTAAAGTGGGCTTAGATTTACGAAGAGCATCAACATATTTTGCACTAATACCAAATAAAGTAATTTTTTCTTTCTCAGCTATTTTTAACAGTAAATCATCTTTTTTATACATTGGCGATCCATCAAATAAAACAATTGATGCTTTTGAAGCTAAGACACTTACCAGCCAGTTCCACATCATCCATCCACAAGTAGTAAAATAAAAAACATTATCACCTTCTCTGATATCACAATGGAGCTGATGCTCTTTTTTATGCTGAAGCAAAACTCCTCCACTCCTATGACATATACATTTTGGTTTTCCTGTGGTTCCACTTGAATATAAGATTGCAAGATCTTGTTCAAAATCAAATTTAGGAAATTGAATCTCTTCAGATTCTTGTTTTATTAACTCACTCCATTTAAGTACTTTTGATTTTTTAGATGTATATTTATTTTCTAAATATTTTTCTCCTGGGTAATTAACAATGACAACATATTCGATAGAAGGTATCTCTTTTAAAATTAGAGGAACTCTTTCTAAAATATTTATTATTTTTCCATTATAAAAATACTTATCTACTACAAATAAAACTTTAGGGCTGATTTGTGAAAAACGTTCTACTACACCTTTAACACCAAAATCTGGTGAGCATGAGGACCATATTGCTCCTAAAGAAGAGGAGGCTATGAATGCCTCAATAGTCTCAATAGTATTGGGCATATATGCTGCAACCCTATCTTTTTTTTTAATTTTAATACTTTTTAAAAATTTAGATATTTTACTTACATTAATGTTTAGTTCGTACCAGCTTCTTTCTTCTCGAAAACCATTCTCGCTAACGAATGTTATTGCTTTATTATTATTATTTTTTGAGAGTAAATTTTCAGCAAAGTTTAATTTTGAATTTGGTAAAAATTTATTTTTATAAAATATCTTTGATTTTTTTATTTTAATTTTACTCTTAAATCCTTTAATTTCAGAAAAATCCCAAATTGAACTCCAAAAATTACCTGGGTTTTCAATGCTCCATTTTAAAATATTGTCATATTTTTGATTAAATCTTTTTTTGAATTTTTTTGAAATGAATTGCTCATAGCTCGATAAAAGAGATTTTTTTTTCTGACTAGGTGACGCTTCCCACAATTTTTTATTCATAACTTTGCTACAAAATACTAATACAGAATTGTTTTTTATTATGTTAAATTAATTAGTGTATAAAGAGTAAATGAGAACTTTTATCCTTACGATTCGGTCATGTTTTAGTCTATTTTTGTTCTTTATGAGCAACAATATGTGGTGGAGAAAATATTAGAGGTACCATCAATAGAAATGTCTAAAAATAAAATCACAGCTGTTCTCGGTCCAACAAATACCGGTAAAACTTACTTAGCAATTGAAACTATGCTTTCTTTTGATTCGGGTATGATTGGCTTCCCTCTAAGACTGCTTGCACGTGAAGTGTATGACAAAATTATTGAAAAAATAAGCATAGATAAAGTTGCTTTAATTACTGGTGAAGAAAAAATTATCCCTGCAAATGCAAAATATTTTCTTTGTACAGTTGAGTCTATGCCAATTAATAAACATTTAGATTTTGTTGGGATAGACGAAATACAAATGTGTGCAGATCATGAAAGAGGTCATATTTTTACTGATAGATTATTAAATCTTCGTGGAGAAAAACTAACAATGCTTATGGGTTCAAGCACTATTAAAAGTATAGTAAATAAACTAGATGAGGATACTGAATTTATAAACAGAGAAAGACTTTCTCAACTTTCATATGTAGGTCATAAAAAAATTTCAAGAATAAATAGGAAGACAGCAATAATAGCTTTTTCAACTGAAGAAGTTTATGCAATTGCAGAACTTGTTAGAAGACAAAAAGGTGGAGCAGCTATTGTTATGGGGTCATTAAGCCCTAAAACGAGAAATGCTCAAGTTCAATTATATCAGTCTGGTGATGTTGATTTTCTTGTTGCAACTGATGCAATTGGAATGGGAATTAATATGGATTTAGAAAATGTTTTTTTTTCAAATTTAAAAAAATTTGATGGAAGAAAGTTAAGGCGTCTTAACATGTCTGAAATTGGACAAATTGCTGGAAGAGCTGGCAGATATTTAAATGATGGAAATTTTGGAATTACTGGTGAATGTAAAGAGATTTCTGCAGAGGAGGTTGAGCTGCTCGAAAATCACAAATTTGAAGAAATTAAGATGCTTTTTTGGAGAAATTCTAATTTAAATTTTAATAACGCTTTAAGTTTAGTTAAATCACTTGAAGAAAAGCCTAATAGAGATTGGTTAAGAAAAATACATGAGTGCGGAGATGAAAAACTTTTAAAATATTTTTTAAAAGATATGGATGGTCACAACATTAAAAATGACCAAGAAACATTGGAATTACTTTGGGAATGTTGTCAAATTCCAGATTTTGTAAAAAAAACTTATGGTAACCATCTTGAAGTGGTTAGTAAGGTTTTTAGCTTTTTAAATGGTAAAGATGGCAAAATTACTAATGATTATATGAGATTACAGTTAATAAAGTTGGATAAATTAGAAGGAAATGTTGATTCTTTATCAAATAGAATTGCAAATGTTAGAACTTGGTCATATGTTTCAAATAAAATTAATTGGGTTGAAAGTCAAAGTTATTGGATAGAGAAAACTAAACTATTAGAAGACAGATTATCTGACAGATTACATGAAGAACTTACTAAAACTTTTATTGATAAAAGAGCAAGTGTGCTTGCAAGGGGATTAAAACAGGATATAGAATTTAAAACTGAGATAATGGAAGATAATAAAGTAATAATTGATGAGCAGTTTATTGGTGATTTGAAAGGTTTAAGGTTTGAGATAGATTTAAAAGCTGGTGCGCTTGAAACTGATATTAAGTCATTAAAAAAAGCAGCAAGACAAACTGTGGGCCCAGAACTGCAAAAAAGAATTCAATCTATTATTGATACAGGGTTGATAGAAATAAAAGATGATTTTAAAATTTATTGGAAAAATTTTCCAATTGCTAAATTGATAGCTGGTAAAGACTATTTAAACCCTGATATATTTTTAATAGTAGATGATATTCTGGAGAATGATGACAAACAAAAATTATCAGAGTTTATTGGAAATTGGATTAAAGGAAAAATAAAGCTCGTATTGAAAAGTCTGAATGACTTAAAAAATTTAAAAGAAAGTAACTCTTCCATTAAAGCATTGGCTTACCAATTATATGAAAATAATGGTGTTATTAAAAGAGAAGTAGTAGCTGAATACTTAAAGAAGCTTGGTCAAGATGAGCGAAAAATTTTAAGAGATTTGGGTGTTAAATTTGGAAGATACCATGTTTTTTTATTTAGATTACTAAAGCCTGAAGCTGTTTCCTTAAGAACCTTACTATGGAAAAACTTTAATCAAAAAAACTTGAATTTAACTCCTCCTACTTTTGGCTTAAATTTTTTGGATGATAAGAATATAAGAGATAAACATTTTATGCTTCTTTGTGGCTTTGAAAATTTTGATAATTATTATGTTAGAATTGACATTCTAGAAAGATTGTTTGTGCTAATTATTAACGCTAGCCCCAAAAAGGATAAAGAAATTAAACTAGTACCAGAGATGCTTAATTTATTAGGATGTAGTAAAGAAAATTTTAAAAAATTAATTGAGAAAATGAATTACAAAACAGTCGAAAGAGACAAGGATATTTATTTTAGGTACAGTCCACAAAAACAAATTAAAAAGTCTTTTAAAAAGACAGTCTCTATAAATAATCCATTTAAAGTATTAAAAAATTTTAATTTTAATTAATGATAAGCTTTTTTAAGAATAAAGAAAAAGAGAAGGATACAGTGAATGATGATAAATTTTATTCTAATATTGCTGCTTTATTAATTCATGTAGCAAAAATTGACGAAAATTATGAAGATAAAGAAAAAGAGATTATTAAAAAAACTTTAATTGAATTGGGTGCAACAATTTCAAATATAGATAAATTGATTGCAGAAGCTTCAGTTATTGAAGAAAATTCTAACCAAATACTAAGTTTTACAAGAGAGGTCAAAAATGCTCCTGAATCAGATAAAATTAGAATTGTTGAGTCTCTATGGAAAATTATTTATTCAGATGATAATGCAGATATGTATGAGACAAACTTGATGAGGAGACTAGCTGGTTTATTATATATAGATGCAAAGACTATGGGTGACTTAAAAGAAAAAGTAAAAAAAGAATTATCTAAATGACATACCTGGTAAATGATAAATGCATTAAATGTAAATTAATGGACTGCGTCGAAGTCTGTCCTGTTGATTGCTTTTATGAAGGCAACAATATGCTTGTAATTAAACCAGAGGAGTGTATAGATTGTGGCGTTTGCGAGCCAGAATGCCCAGTAGATGCGATTGTAGCAGACACTGAATCTGGAAGCGAAAAATGGCTTGAAATAAATACAAAGTATAGTGAAATTTGGCCAAATATAACTGAGAAAAAAGATCCACCTGCGGATCATGAAAAGTATAAAAATGAAGAAAACAAGTACGACAAATATTTTAGCGAAAATCTTTAAAAAAACTCCTGAGAAAAAAGTAAAAAAAAAAACTAAAGTAAAGGTAGTTAAAAAGTCTACAGCTCCTAAAACTAAAGTTGTTAAAAAAACTAAAGCAACAAAAGTAGCTATAACTAAAATTAAAAAAAATTTAAAAACAGTTTCAAAAAAAGCTGCTCCAGCAAAAATAGATATAAAAACTGATAATTTAAGAATTTCAAAAAGTAATGAAGTTAAGCCTGAGATTAAAAAAATAAAAAAACAAGACACAGAAAAAAGAGAATATAAAGTTAAAGATTATGTTGTTTACCCAAAACATGGTGTTGGCCAAATTACAGAGTTTAAAAAAATTAATATTGGTGGAATTGATGTTGAGACTTATGTTCTTAAGTTTGAAAAAGACAAAGCCAATGGTATGGTTCCTGTAAATAAGCAATCTCATCTTAGACCTCTTGCAACAATAAATCAGGTCAATAAATGTATATCTATATTAAAAAGTAAGCCAAAAATTAAAAGGTCCATGTGGAGTAGAAGAGCACAGGAATATGAAGCAAAGATTTCTTCAGGCAAAATCTATGAGCTTGCGGAAGTTGTTAGAGATTTAAATAAAGGTGACGACTTAATGGTTGATCAATCATACAGTGAGAGACAATTATTTGAAAAAGCGTATGAAAGAATTTTATCAGAATTTCAAATAGTGATGGGTGTATCATTAGAAGATACGCAGAAGAAATTAGATAAAGCATTAAAGAGAAATTTAGAAAGCCAAGCAAAAGCTATAGCTGCACCAACGAAGATTAAAGAACCTGCTGCAGAACCTGACACTGATTCAGGGCCAATTACCGATACTGAAGATTAGAAATTAGAGCAAAAAAAACGCCTCTCACACATAACGTTATGAGAAGCGTTTTTTGAAAAGTCAAAGATACTATCTTTTTCTTTTCTTCGCTTTTTTAGCTTTTTTAGCTTTTTTCTTAGTTTTCTTTTTAGCTTTTTTAGCTTTTTTCTTTGTAGCCATCTTTAGCTCCCTGTTTAAGTTAAACGAATCAAAGTGATTCGTTGTTAACTTATTTTTATTTTTTTATACAAGTGATGTCAATTCATTAATTAGTTAGTAAATTGCAAATTTACTTTTAATAAAAAGTTTTTTTTAATATTTTTATTATGTAAAAAACATTAGCGTTTATGCGACTAATAATGTCTTTTACAAAAACGAATTAAAAAGTTTTTCTAATTCGTTTTGATAAGTTTTTATAATTCTATATCTTTTTAATTTTAAAGTAGGAGTCATCATATTATTTTCAATTGTAAATTGATTTTTAATTACAAAAAATTTTTTTATTTTTTCTATTTTACTTAAATTTTTATTTATTTTTTCTAATTCTTTTTCAATTTCTTCATTCTTTATATCTTTATATTCTGCACTTAAAACAATTAGACAAACTAGGTAAGGTTTATTATCACCATAAACTAAACTTTGCTCTATGAAATTAGATTTATTTAAATCACTCTCTATTTTAATTGGAGAAATATTATCTCCACCCGGAGTTATAATTATATCTTTTTTTCTATCTATTATTTTTAAGAACTCACCATCGAACTCTCCTATGTCACCTGTGGACAGCCATCCATTTTTTAAAACTTTATTTGTTTCTTCTTCATTATTCCAGTAACCCAACATAACGTTTTCTCCTTTAACCAGAATCTCTCCATCATTTGCAATTTTAACTAAATTTCCCTTAAAAGGTTTGCCCACAGTTTCTACTCTAATTTCATTAATAGAATTACAGCTTACCACGGGAGATGTTTCTGTTAATCCATACCCCTGTAACGTTGGAAGACCAATTGCATTTAAAAAGTAACCCACTTCCTTATCTAGCGCTCCTCCTCCTGAAATAAATGCCTTTAAATTTCCGCCAAATTGCTCTTTAATCTTTTTTCTTACCAAAAGGTCACAAATAAAATTTATTAAACTTTCTATTAATGAAAATGGTTCTCTATTTAATTTTTTTGTTCCAAGTTTAATGGTTTGATAAATTAAAAATTTTTTTATTCCTGTTGCTTTACTAAAGTTGGTATTTATTTTTTGATGTAAATTTTGATAAAATCTAGGAACAGCCGTCATTATCTCTGGAGAACAATTCCCCATATTTTTTATAAGTTTCTCTATACTTTCAGCATAAAATACCTGTGCTCCAACAACTATTTGAACGAATTGGACTGTATGCTCATATGAATGGGAAAGAGGTAGCCATGTTAAAAATTTAGGTTTTTTTGAAATAAACTCTTTTAATAAACCAAGCGCTCCTTCACAATTATTTAAAATTCCACCATGGCTTAATATAACTCCTTTTGGATTTCCCTGGGTACCAGATGTATAAATTATACAAGCAACATCTTTTCTTTGAATTTTTACTTCAGAAAAATTTAACAAATTAAAGTTTTTATTTGCAAAGATTTGATTAATATTTACATGAAGTTCTTGATTAAACTCTTCAATTACATCGAAAAAAATTATTTTTTTTATAAATTCTTTTTTAGATATTATATTTTTTACTTTTAAATACTGTGTTTTATCAGAAACGATTAAAACAGTCGGCGAGCAATCATCAATTATATACTCGTAGTCTCTTTCTGTGTAAGTTGTGTAAGCTGGAACCGTTACACCTCCTGAAAGCATAATGGATAAATCTGATATCAACCATTCAGGTCTATTTTCTGATATTAACAAGCATCTATCACCTTTTTTTATATATTTTGATATTTCTTCAGAAAGTTTAATGATATTCGAATACACGTCCTCCCAAGAATATTTGTTTTCAACTTCTTTCAAGGACTGTAAAAACACACTTGTTTTATCTTGTGTTTGGTATTGATTATAAAATAGTTCTAATAAATTATTAACTTTGTTTATTTCCATAATATATTGGTGGGCGAAGAGAGAATCGAACTCTCACTTCTTGCGAAACACGATTTTGAGTCGTGCGCGTCTACCAGTTCCGCCACTCGCCCTTTGTTTTCCTTATTATAACTATAAAATTAAATAGTATAAGAACATAATTTATATTAAAAACAAAAAAATGCTTAATGAATTATATCAAAAAACTTTAAAACTTGCTGCACATAAGAGATCAAATACTTATCTTGCAATTTTATCTTTTACTGAAAGTTCTTTTTTTCCAATCCCACCTGACGTTATGATTGCTCCAATGGTTATTGCAAAAAAAAATGATTATTTAAAAATTTTTTTAATTGCTACTTTATTTTCTTCACTTGGAGGTATCCTTGGGTATTTCATTGGATCTTATTTTTTTGATCTTGGAATGGTTGTAGTAGAGTTTTATAATTATGAAGAAAAGGTAATTAATCTTAAAAATAGCTTATCTGAAGGAGGTGGTCTTTATGTGTGGCTTGCTACTTTATTTCTTGCTGGATTTACACCTTTGCCCTTTAAAGTGTTCACAATAACTAGTGGCATGATTGGTTTTAATTTGCCTATATTTTTCATTATTTGTATATTTTCTAGAGGGTTAAGATTTTTTATTGTCTCATACCTATCATATAGATTTGGTTATATTTTTAGCAAATTTATGAAAACTGATGTTGCAAAATGGTTTACAATTTTGGGTATTATAATTGTATTAATTTTTGCACTAATATATTTTATAATTAAATAACCAAACATGATTCACCAAAAAACTACACTTCATCTTATATTATTATTTAGTATTTTTGCTCTCTCAGCAGCCTATTATATTGAGTATATTTTGGGTCACCAACCTTGTAATCTTTGTTTAATTGAAAGAATACCTTATGTCGTTTCAATAGTTATAATTTTGCTTTTCATTTTTATTCAAAAGTTTGAAGGATTTTTTTTAATAATTTTAAGTATTACATTCATTATAGCGTCCATTATATCCTTTTATCATTTTGGGATTGAGCAAGGTTTCATAAAGGAATCTTTAGTTTGTGATTTAAATTCTAACAATACTGATTTGACTAAAAAAGCACTCCTAAATCAGCTAAAAGAAGTCACAGTTAGCTGTAAAGATGCAACTTTTAAAATTTTGGGATTATCTCTTGCCACAATTAATATTTTTACCTCTTTAATAATTGCAACTATAACTATAAAACTTTTCTTAACTTATGAAAAAAACAAATAAAGAAAAAGTAAAAGAATTTATTCGAGTTGACCACGCAGGTGAACGAGGTGCGGTAAAAATTTATGAAGGTCAATTACTGGCTCTAAATACATTTGTTAAAGATGAAAATTTAAAAAAGAAAATTGAAGAAATGAAAATCCACGAAAAAGAGCACTGTGAGTACTTTGAAAATGAAATTAAAAAAAGAAATATAAAACCAACAAAATTCTTACCTTTGTGGGATTTACTTGGTGTCGGGCTTGGTTTTGGTTCAACAATCTTGGGAAAGAAAGCTGCTATGTTATGCACTGCTTCGGTAGAAGAAGTAATTGATGAACATTACCTAAATCAAATTAATGCATTAGAAAATGATGAGAAAAAATTAAAAGAAAAAATAATTAAGTTTAGAGAAGATGAACTGCATCATAAAGATATAGCCTATAAAGAAGGTGCAACTAAAAAAGGAATGTATTCTATTTTAGATAAATTAATTAAAACTGGATCAAAAATTGCTATTAATATTTCTGAAAAAATATAATTAAGCTTCTAACTCAACATCCCAATACAAATAATCCATCCAGCTCTTGTGTAGGAAATTCGGTGGGAAATTTTTACCATTTTTGTGTAGGTCTTCTGTAGATGGTTGATATGGTTCCTGATTTAAGCTCATATCCAAATTTTTCAATAACCTTCCACCTTTTTTTACATTGCATGAAGAGCAAGCGGTTATAACATTATCCCAATTGGTTTGCCCTCCTTTAGACCTTGGAAGTAAATGGTCAAAAGTAAGCTCTTCACCACTTCCACAGTATTGACAGGAAAATTTATCTCTTAAAAAAACGTTAAATCTAGTGAAACTAGGGTTGGACTGTGGTTTTATAAAACTTTTTAATGCAATAACACTTGGCAATCTCATATTAAATGATGGGCTTCTAATAACTCTGTCATAATTGCTAACTATGGTAACTCTATCTAAAAAAACAGATTTTATAGAATCTTGCCAGTTCCATAAAGACAATGGATAATAGCTTAAAGGCCTGTAATCAGCATTTAAGACTAATGCGGGACATTTCTCTAAAGATAAACTTTGATCATTAAAAATCATTATAAAAAAATTCTAACTGAAAAAAATTAATTTATCAATAAATAGTATTTAATTATATTTGAAAATTATTTTTAATATAATTTAAAGCTGCACTTGAGGCTTCAACAGGAATATGATGTTCACAGTTCTCTATCATTTTAGTTTCAACTTCAATATTATTTCTAATTAGAAAATCTTTTGCCTCTAATAAAAATGTCGGTGACACGACTGCGTCTTTATCACCGTGTATCAAGAGCATTTTAGTAGAAGAAGTCTTTCTTTTGCTAAGATCGTCTTGATTTATTATTTTACCAGAAAAACCAACAATACAATTATAGTTTTCACTGCTTGTTAGTCCTAGGTTTATAGACATCATACACCCCTGGCTAAAACCAGATAAGCAAATTTGAGAGCTGTTAAGATTGTACTCACTTTTAACCTCTTCAATATATTTTTGAAGTTTAGTTTCTGCTTTTTTAGATTCTTCTAAAATATAACTTGGATCATCTTTGGTTAAATCAAACCATTGAAAACCAGCTGGGTTGATTGTGCATTCTTCGTGTCCATTTGGACATAAAAAGATTGTATTTGGTAGAAATCTTTTCCAATTTAAAGTTAACATACTTATATCTTTTCCATCCCCACCGTATCCATGAAGTAAAATTACCACATGCTTAATTGATATATTATCTTCTGGTTTTATGATTGTAGTTGTTAGACAAAATGTCATGGATGTTTTTTTATGTTTTTTTATTTAGAAAATATACTACAGTATAATTATGATTTCTGGAACGTTAGTTAAAATTCTCGGCATAGTACTTTTGATGGTTGTTGCTGTTGTATTAATATTGGGAATTGGAACTCTATTTAAAGGAGGAGAGACCAGTAAAAAATATTCAAATAAATTAATGCAGTACAGAGTACTTTTTCAATTTATAGCCATAATTGTTTTGGTTTGTTTTGCATATTTTTTTAAAAATTAATCGTGTTGTTTTAGCCAATTAATAAACTCTAAGTTATTAAAATCAATAGATCCCATAATGCGTCCAAACTCTTCACCTTTTTTATTAAATAAAATAGTTGTGGGAACCCCTCTTAAAGAAAATTTTTTAGCCAGAGTAATTGGTGCATCAAAATATATTTCTAGATTTTGAATGCCTAGTTCTTTAAAAAAAGAATCTGATTTAGAGAAATTTTCCTGGCCAATATTAATAGGAAAAATTTTTAAATTATCAAAATTAGTATTTGACTGTAAGTCATCTAGGGATGGCATCTCCTCTCTACAGGGAGCACACCAAGTAGCCCAAAAATTTAATATTAACAATTTTCCTTTAAAATCATCTAAATTTACGTCGTAATCATTTGAATCCTTAAAAACTACTTCTTCATATATTTTTGGATTTTTTGATAAAACTAAATTTTTTATATTAGGTTTTTCTTGAGCATAACTAATGTTGCTAGTTATTAGGTAGATAAATATTAATAATAATTTCATGCTAAATATGTATAATTAATTATCATGGTAAAAAATAAAAACAATATGGCAATATGGGGATCGAGAATAAAAAAAGATGCCTCAACCTTATTTCAAAAAGTTGGTAATTCAATAGATATTGACAAAAAGCTTTTTCAAGAAGATATTTTAGGATCAATTGTGCATGTTGAGATGTTATTTAGACAAAAAATTATTTCTTTTAAAATCAAGAATAAAATAATTTTTGGACTTAATAAAATTGAGAAAGAAATTTTAAAAAATAAATTTGAATATAATAGAAAGTATGAAGACATTCATATGAATATTGAAAAAAGGTTATTTCAAATTATAGGAGAAGAGGCTGGATATGTTCACACAGCTAGATCTAGAAATGATCAGGTGATTACTGATTTTAAAATGTGGACGACTTCAGCAACTAAAGAAATTAATAAGAATTTAGATATTATTATTAAGACCATCCTCAAAATTTCAGAAAAAAATATTGAAACCATAATGCCTGGATTTACTCACTTAAAAAATGCACAAGCAGTGTCTTTTGCTCATTATTTAATGTCTTATGTCGAAATGTTTAATAGAGACAAAAAAAGATTTACCTATAATCTAGAAAGTTTATCAGAGAGTCCGTTGGGTGTTGCCGCCTTAACAGGTACTTCTTTTAATATTGATAGAAATTTTACTTCAAAGAAATTAGGATTTAAAAGACCGACTAATAATTCAATTGATACTGTTTCAGATAGAGATTTTGTTTTAGATTTTTTATACAGCGCTTCTGTTTGTTCGATGCATATTTCAAGAATCGCTGAAGAGCTTATTATTTGGAACTCTGATGGATTCAACTTAATTACACTTTCTGACAAAGTAGTGACTGGTTCTTCAATAATGCCTCAAAAGAAAAATCCTGATTTGTTAGAATACTTAAGAGGAAAAACTGGAATGGTTTATGGAAATTTATTTTCAATGCTGACAATTCTTAAAGGACTTCCCATATCTTATTTTAAAGATCTTCAAGATGACAAGGAAATACTCTTCAAGTCCAATGAAATTCTTAATAATAGTATTGCTATCCTTAATGAGGTTTTAAAAAATCTAAAACCTAACAAACAACAAATGTTAGACCTTGCTAACTCAGGCTATATTACAGCTACTGACTTAGCTGACTATCTTGTTAAAAATCACTCAATGCCATTTAGAAAAGCATACCAAACTACCGCTTCTATTGTGAATTATGCAGAAAAGAAAAAGAAAAAATTGAATGAATTAAATATTGATGAGCTAAAGAAAATTGAACCAAAGCTTACAATTGAAGTTTTAAAGATATTTAATGTAAAAAACTCTGTAAACTCTAAAAGATCTTACGGTGGAACGTCTTTTGATAATATTAAAAAAATGATAATGAAATATAAAAAAGCTTAAAATGATAAAAAAATTAATTTTAATTTCTATATTTTGTTCTTTCTTATTTTCATGTGGAAAAAAGGGAGATCCTCAATATGACGGAAATGAAATGGTTTTTCCTAAGTCAATAGATTGATGAAATATATAGATAAAAACTTAACAATTGAAAAAGTTAAAGTTCAAAAAATAGCAAAAAAGTTTGGTACGCCAACTTATTGCTATTCACATAAACAGCTGACAGAAAACATAAAAAACTTTAAAAAAAATTTTAGCTCTTTCTCTCCATTAATCTGTTTTGCTGTGAAATCTAATACCAATGTAAATCTAATAAGAGAAATTAGAAAATCAGGATTAGGAGCTGATGTTGTTTCAATGGGTGAATTAATGATGGCTCTAAAAGCAGGTATAAACCCAAAAAAAATTGTTTTTTCGGGGGTGGGTAAAACTTCAGCTGAAATAAGTTATGCAATTGATAAAAAAATTTTATTAATAAATGCTGAATCCAAAAGTGAAATTGCTGAAATTGATAAAATCGCAAAATTAAAAAAAAAAATAGTCAATATAGGCATAAGACTTAATCCTAATACAGATGCTAAGACGTTAAAACAAATTTCAACCGGAAAAAAAGAAAATAAATTTGGTGTGGATGAAAAAACTTTTTTTGAATTAGTAAATTTTACAAATTATTCAAAAAATATTAATCTTAAATGCTTAAGTGTTCATATTGGCAGTCAAATTTTAGATCACAAACCATACGAAAAAATGCTCAATGTAGTACATAAAATAATAAAAAAAAGTGCTCATACCTTTGAATTTATTGATCTAGGTGGAGGTATGGGTATTTCTTATGAAAAAAATAGTAAAAAACTAAACTATCAAAAATATAACATTGCTATACAAAAATTTTTAAAAGGTCAAAAAGCAAAAATAATATTTGAACCTGGGCGATCTATAGTTGGTAATATTGGATTTTTAATTTCTCAAGTTATTTATATAAAAGAAAATATTAAAAAAGACTTTATCATATTAGATGCTGCAATGAATGATCTTATGAGGCCAGCATTATATGGTGCAAATCACCAAACTATACCTGTGGTAAAAAGTAATAATATTTCAAAAAAAACTTATGAATTTGTTGGACCAATTTGTGAAAGTACTGACAAATTCACAACTATAAAAGGTTTTCAGAAATTAAAGGAAAAAGATCTCGTAGTAATGTGCGATGTTGGGGCTTATGGAATGTCACTAAGCTCAAATTACAACTTAAGACCAAAACCGCCAGAGTTAATAATTAAAGGATCAAAGATTAATATTATTAAGAAAAGACAAAAACTAAAAGATTTGATTTAGTTTTTGATTAATATGACAAGAAATTTTTTATTTTCATTATTTTTTTTCTCAGGAATAGTTTTTATTTCCATAATCTTCTTACCAGCAATTTTACTACCAAAAAAAATAGTCTTATTTGGTGGAAAAATTATGGGTTTTTGGACATCCCTATGTTTAAAAATATTTTTATCAACAAAGATAATCATTAAAGGTAAAGAAAACATAATTAGAGGAAAAAAGTTTTTTATAGCTGCTTCACACCAATCAATGTTTGAAACTTTTTTTTTACAAACTATCTTTAATTCTCCTGTTTTTATTTTAAAAAAAGAATTACTAATGATTCCTATATTTGGCTGGTATTTAAAAAAAATAGGATCAATTTCAATTAAAAGAAATAAAATTTCTAAAGAAAACTTGGGTTTTTTTGATGATATTTCTAATCAAGTAAATTCATCAGAAAGACCATTAATAATTTTTCCACAAGGAACAAGACTATCTCCAGAAGATAGAACTCCTTTTAAAAAAGGATCTGGTAGAATTTATGAAGAATTAAATATTTCATGTCAACCAATTGCAATCAATTCTGGGAATACTTGGCCAAAACATGGTCAAAAAAAAGTTAATACCATTCTAACAGTTTCAATTTTAAGACCTATTGAACCTGGGTTGAGCAAAGAAATTTTTACAAAGGAATTGGAAAATACTATTTATTCTGAACTTGATACTTTGAACTAGCCTTTCATAGGCATTACAACAAATATACTATCAAAATCACCCGGATCTTTAATTAATGCAGGAGATCCTGTGTCATTGAAAAAAATTTCAATCTTGTCGCCATCAAGTTGTGATGCTACATCAATTAAATATCTAGAATTAAAACTTATTTCTAGATCATGTTCAAACTTTACAGTTAAACTTTCTTTTCCATCACCACTATTTGTGTTGTTAACTGATAAGTTTAAAACGTCTTTCGACAAGTTAAATTTAACTCCATCTTTTTTATCCAATGAAACTGAGGCAACTCTATCAACGGAGTCTAAAAATAATTTTAAATCTATTTCTAGTTTCTTTTGATTATTCTTAGGTATTACTTGAATATAATTTGGAAATTTTCCATCGATTAACTTAGATATCAATATGCTATTATTTAGTTCAAATTTTATCTTAGATTTAATATTTGAAATTTTAACATCACCATCATAACTTTCTAACAACGAACATAGTTGAAAAATTGTTTTTTTAGGAAGTATTATTGGTTCAAAATCTACTTGCTGGTCTAATCTTATTTTTGAAATTGACATTCTATGACTATCTGTAGCTGCTGCTGTTAAAAAATTTTTATCTTCAATTTGTGTTTGATGAAAAAAAATTCCACTTAAATAGTGTCTAGTTTCATCATTAGAAACTGAAAACTTACATTTATTTAATAATTTTAGTAATTGTTTTGATTTTATAGAAAATTCATTTTGATTAAAGTTTTCGTCTGTTAGTGGAAACTCAGATGCACTAATACAATTTAGATTGAAAACAGATTTTTCAGATTCAACTTGAAGCTTGCTTACGTCCGTTAAAGATAAATTAATTTTTTTTCCTGATGAAAATTTTCTTATTATATCATACATAATAGATGACGTAGTAGTCGTGTTTCCTTCTTCTATAACTTCAACATTGTTAATTTGATGAATAAATATTAAATCTAAATCTGTTGCAGTAATTGTTAAATTTGAATTACTCGCATTTAATAAAACATTTGACAGAATAGGAAGTGTGCTTCTTTTTTCAATTACGCCTTGGCAATAATTAAGTGCTTGTTGCAGATCTTGTTGATTAACGTTAAATTTCATTTTCTTTATTATACAATATCTGATTTTTTAGATTATTAATATTGTTTGTCATTTCTGGATCTTTTTCCTTCAATTTTTCAATAGTTTTTACCGAATGAATGATTGTTGTATGATCTCTATTAGAAAATTCTCTTCCAATCTCAGGCAATGACTTGGATGTCAAAATTTTTGTTAAATATATTGCTATTTGTCTTGGTCTTACAAGATATCTGGATCTTCTTGAAGAAAGCATTTCACTTTTACTAATTTTAAAGAACTTACATACAGTTGATTGTATTAAATCTATTGTTACTTTGTTCTCTCCAATATTTAATAGATCTTTTAAAACTACTTTAACTTCTGATAAATTTGGAACTTTGTTGTAAATCCTTGAAAAAGAAACAACTCTATTAATTGCTCCTACTAACTCTCTAATGCTTGTAGTTATTTCTGTACTTATGAATTTTTGTATTTCTTCTGAAATATTTACTTGATTTGAATAAAAAATGTTTAGCTCCTCTGTTTTTTGCTTAACAATTTTACTTCTAAGTTCATAATCTGGTTTTTGTATATCAACAACAAGACCTCCAGCAAATCTTGATTTAATTCTATCTTGAATTCTTGATAATTTGTTTGGAGCTCTGTCTGCCGAGATGATCACTTGTGAGCCTTTATCTAATAATGCATTAAATGTATGAAAAAACTCTTCTTGCATAGCTTCTTTACCATTCATGAATTGAATGTCATCTATCAATAATATGTCAGTATTTCTAAAATACTCTTTAAACTTTACCATATCATTAGATTTAATTGATTTTACAAACTGATACATAAATCTCTCAGCAGATATAAACATCACTTTATTTTTTTCTTTTAATGAAAGACCAATTGAATTTAATAAATGTGTTTTACCCATTCCAACACCTCCATAAATATAAAGTGGATTATAATGAGAAATATTTTCTGAAACTTTCATGGATGCTTCATACGCTAGTTTATTACTTGTTCCAGTTATAAAATTATCAAATCTTTTATTTGGATCTATTCTGTTGTATTGCAAATATGTATCTTTAATAAAGGATACGTTTTCATTATTTTCATTTTTAGTAATATTATTTTCTATTTCATTTTCAGAGTTTTTTTCAATAATCTTAAACTCTATTCTTGTTAAATCTTTCTTATAAATTTTTACTATTTGCAAAATTTGATCTAAATATCTTGAGGTAATCCAGTCTCGAATAAATCTAGTAGAAACTGAAAGTAAGACATAACTATTCATCTCCTCAACAAAGTCTATCTTTCTAAGCCAGCTTTCATATATATCGCTGCCTAGTTTATTTTTCATATCTTTTTGAATTACAGCCCAATCTAGAGCTTCAGAAGATACGCTTTTTAAATTTTGTGTTGTATTTTTACTTGTCATAAAAGTTTGTAGGAATAAGGTCAGTTAGAAGCAAAATAATTTTTTTGCAATAAATAATTTTATAAAAGCAAAATTAAAAAAAATCTATATTTGCAATAAA